>JAGUXX010000227.1 GCA_020061585.1 Betaproteobacteria bacterium
GCATCGCGATACCGCCCGGCTCTGTCAGGCGCTGGGCATGGCCCTGGTTTCCACCAGCGCCAACCGCGCCGGTCGACGGGCGCTGAAAACCGCCGCCGCCTGCCGCCGCGCCTTCGGCGATCAGGTCCTGGCCCTGCCGGGCCGCATCGGCCAACGCAAACGCCCTTCGACGATCATCGATCCGGACAGCGGCAACGTGTTCCGCGCCTGAAACCAGCGACTTACGCGTCCAGCAAATCTCGACTCGCCGCCTCCAATATCGCCCGCACCGCCGGATGGCTGACCTTGCGCTCGACCGAAATGGCGAAAAACCGCTCCAGCAGATCGCGGGTTTCGCCCAGGCGGATCACCCCGTACTGGTTTTCCACATCCGCCGCGGTGGCCAACGCGGCGGGAAATACGCCGGCGCCGGCCTTGCCGAACACCTTCTTCAAGGCGCTGTCATCGAACTCCCCGACGATGCGCGGCCGCAGATTGCGTCTGTCCATCCAGTGCAA
This sequence comes from Betaproteobacteria bacterium, assembly GCA_020061585.1. Taxonomy (GTDB): domain Bacteria; phylum Pseudomonadota; class Gammaproteobacteria; order Burkholderiales; family Thiobacillaceae; genus PFJX01. Next base: position 498 of record JAGUXX010000227.1, read on the forward strand.
CAGCGGCGCGCGCAGAGCGCTGTCCTCGCCGGGGATCAGCAACGGCGCGCCACGCAGACAGTCGGGAAACCCGTCGCTCAGGCGCGCAGCCAGCTCCGGCGCGGCGAAGAACGCCACGCCGCATTCGCCGAGCGGATGGCTGTAGCCTTTGACATCCATGTCCGGCGGCATCGGCCGGTCGGCCAGCACCATGTCCAGATGATGGATCGCCAGTTCACCCAGCAAACGGTCCAGGCGGTCTTCGCGACAGATCAGATGCACCGGTTCGGCCAGGGTCAGCGCCGGCGCCAGCAAGCGATAGGCGATCGACTTCGGCACCACGTCGGCGATGCCGACGCGAAATGGCAGCACCTTTGCCTCCAGGCTGTTGCGCAGGCTTTGTTCTAGTTCGCGCGATACCTGAAAGATATCCTCGGCATAGGCCAGCACCTGACGGCCGGTTTCGGTCAATTCCAGGCGGCGACCGGTGCGCCGAAACAATTTGACGCCGAGCCGGTCCTCGAACTGGCCGAGTTGCCCGGACAAGGTCTGCGGCGCCAGATGCAGCTTTTCCGCCGCGCGGTTGACCGCCCCAGTCTTGGCCACGGTGTAGAAATAGTTGAGGTGCTTGAAATTGATCATGCGGTTTGCGTCCGGCTAGCAACATCGTAAAGTCCGAATCCAGCGGCAATGTAATCCGACTTTTTCTGCTTTGCACGACAGCCTAACATGGCGCCGCGCGCGGATTCGGCAAGCAGCGTTTTGCTTTGCCGGCCGAATCTGCCACCCTTGCGTTTGCCGCCGGCCAAATCCGTATCACCGCGCGCGAACGTCAACCCTCAAACCGGAGTCTCATCCGCATGACCCAACACCTGCTTGCCGTATGCGTTGCCCTCAGCGCGCTGCTGGCGCTGAGCGCCTGCTCGGAGCCGGCCTATCAGAATATCGACAACGCCCAGCTCAAGTCGTTGCTGGCGCAAGGCGCGCCGCTGTATGACATACGCCGCCCGGAGGAATGGCGGCAGACCGGTGTCGTCGAAGGCAGCCGCAAGCTGACCTTCGTCGACGCCGCCGGCCGGCTTAATCCGGAATTCCTGCCGCGCTTCACCGCCGAAGTCGACAAGCACGCGCCGGTGGTGGTGATCTGCCGCACCGGCAATCGCACCAGCGCCTTGGCGCGCGAGCTGGCCGGCATGGGCTACAGCCAGATCTACAATGTGCGCGACGGCATCACGCGCTGGATCGGCGATGCCAACCCCGTGGTCAGGAACTGAAACACCATGAACAACACCGCAAAACCCAACGTCTTTGTCGAACTGCTGATCACCCTGCTGATTCCGTCGCTGATCCTGATGAAACTCAGCGGCCCGGAACACCTCGGCCCGGTCTACGCCCTGTTGCTGGCGCTGACCTTGCCGCTGGGCTGGGGTGCGCGCGACTTTCTGCTGAACCGCAAATTCAACCTGTTTGCCGGGCTCGGCCTGGTCAGCATCCTGCTCACCGGCGGCATCGGCCTGCTGCAACTCGATACTCGCTGGCTGGCGGTGAAGGAAGCCGCGATCCCCGGCCTGATCGGTCTGGCGGTGACGATCTCCGCCTTTACCCGCAAGCCGCTGGTGCGCGTGCTGCTGTACAGCCCGGCGATCATGAACGTCGAGCGGATCCAGGAAAACCTGGTGCAACGCGGCAACCATGCCGAGTTCGACGCGCGGTTGCGCGCCGCGACCTTGATGCTGAGCGGTTCGTTCTTCTTTTCCGCGGTGATGAACTATGTGCTGGCCACCTGGATCGTCACCAGTCCGTCCGGCAGCAGCGCGTTCAACGAGGAACTCGGACGGCTGACCTTGTTGAGCTATCCGATGATCGCGCTGCCGTCGATGTTGCTGATGCTGGCGGTGCTGTTCTACCTGGCGCGATCGATACGCCAACTGGCCGGCCTGCAACTGACCGAAGCGCTCAGGCAACACTGACCACGCCGCATTCGGCGCGAGTCGCTAAAGCCCTATGCAACACCCCACCGCGCAGCCCATGAACACCCAAGCCCCCTGGCATATGCAAACCGTCGAGGCCGCCTGCGCGGCGCTCGACAGCCCGTTCGACAATCGCGTGGCGGGCGGTCTGGCCGCCGATGAAGCGCTGCGGCGGCTGGCGCAATACGGTGAAAACCGTCTGTTGGAAGCGGCGCCGCGACCGCGGTGGCTGAAATTCCTCGACCAGTTCAAGAATTTTCTGGTCATCGTGCTGCTGTTCGCCGCGCTGCTGGCCTGGACGGTGGGCGAGCTGAAGGACGCGCTGGTGATCCTGATCGTGGTGATGTTCAACGCCGGCCTGGGCTTTTATCAGGAACACCGCGCCGAGCGCACGCTGGCCGCCTTGAAGCAGATGCTCGCCGCCAGCGCGCGCGTTCGCCGCGCCGGCCAGGTCATCGAGCTGGACACGGCTCTGCTGGTGCCCGGCGATATCGTGCTGCTGGAGGCGGGCGATCGGATTCCCGCCGATGGCCGGCTGCTGGCGGCGCATGCGCTGGAAATCGACGAAGCCGCGCTGACCGGCGAATCGCACGCGGTCGGCAAGTCGACCGAGGCGCTGCAGGTCGCCGATCTGCCGCTCGGCGATCGCATCAATCTGCTGTACATGAACACCGTCGTTACTCGCGGCCGCGCCGAATTGCTGGTCACCGCCACCGGCATGCAGACCGAGATGGGCCGCCTGGCGGGGATGATCGCCGCCGCGCCGGAGTCGCCAACGCCGCTGCAGGTGCAGCTCGACAGCCTGGGCAAGCGCCTGGCCGGCATCGCCGGGGTGGTGGTGACGCTGATCTTCACGCTCGACATCGCTCGCGGCCTGCCCTGGACCCAATCGGCGATGACCGCCGTGGCGCTGGCGGTGGCCGCGATACCCGAGGGGCTGCCGGCGGTGGTCACGGTGACCCTGGCGATCGGCATGTGGCGGATGGCCAACAACCGCGCCATCCTGAAAAAACTCTCCGCCGTGGAAACTCTGGGTTCGACCACCGTGATCTGTTCCGACAAGACCGGCACGCTGACCCTGAACCAGATGACCGCGCGCGCCGTGTGGTTCGCCGGCGAGCGCTTGATGGTGAGCGGCGAAGGCTATCAGCCCGACGGCACGATCAGCCATGCCTCCCCGGACAACCCGCCGATCAGCGCCGCGACGCGCGCGGCGCTGCGCCCGCTGCTGCTGCCGATGGCGCTGTGCGGCGATACGCGGGTGCGCGACGCCAGTCTGATCGGCGACCCCACCGAGGGCGCGCTATGGGTGCTGGCGCAAAAAGGCGGGCTGGATCCGGAGCATGAACAGGACGAACAACCGCGCATCGCCGAAATTCCCTTCGATTCGGCGCACAAGTTCATGGCGACCTTCCACCATGCCGGTGAAACCGTCGAGATGTTCATCAAGGGCGCCCCCGACGTGCTGCTGGCGCACGCCGATTTCTGGCTGTCCGAGACCGGCGAGGCGGCACTGGATGCGCAAGCGCGCGCGCGCATCGAGGCGGAGAACGAATATCTCGCCAGCCAGGCCTTGCGCGTGCTGGCGGTGGCCCGGCGGGTGGTTCCGGCCGGGGATTTCGATCCGGCCGGCGATCTGATGGGCTGGGCGCGCGGCTGGACCTTGCTCGGCCTGGCCGGCCTGATGGACCCGCCGCGCGGCGAAGCCAGGCTGGCCATCGCCCAGTGCAGGCAGGCCGGCATCCAGGTCAAGATGATTACCGGCGATCACCAGCTCACCGCCGCCGCCATCGGCCGCGAACTCGGCCTGGACGGCGAGGTGATCAGCGGCGCCGAGCTGGACGCCATGAGCCAGGCGGAGCTGGCGCGGCGGATCAACGCGATCGGCGTGTTCGCGCGCGTCTCGCCGGCCCACAAGGTCAAGATCGTCCAGGCCCTGCGCGCCGACGGCCATATCACCGCGATGACCGGCGACGGCGTCAACGACGCGCCGGCGCTGAAAGCCGCCGACATCGGCGTGGCGATGGGCATCACCGGCACCGCCGTGACCCGGGAAGCGGCGACGCTGGTGCTGACCGACGACAATTTCGCCACCATCGTCAAGGCGGTCGAGGAAGGCCGCGTGGTCTACGACAACATCATCAAGTTCGTGCGCTTCCAGTTGTCCACCAACATCGGCGCGATTCTCACCGTGCTGGCGGCGACGCTGCTCGGCTGGCCGGCGCCGTTCACCGCCATCCAGTTGCTGTGGATCAACATCATCATGGATGGTCCGCCGGCGATGACCCTGGGCATCGAACCGGCGCGTCCCGGCATCATGAACGACTCGCCGCGCCCGCAAGCGGCGCAGATCCTCACCGGCGCGCGTCTGGCGCATCTGGCGCTGTATGGCGCGACGATGATGGCCGGCACGCTGGCCCTGTTCCACTACGGCCTGAGCGCGGCGGGAGAAGCCTATGCGCTGACGCTGGCCTTCACCACCTTCGTGCTGTTCCAGTTTTTCAACGCCTTCAACGCCCGCGCCGAGTTCGGCAGCGCCTTCAACGCCAACTTCTTCAAGAACGGCAAGTTGTGGCTGGCGCTGGCGGGGGTGCTCGGCTTGCAGGTCATGGCGGTAAACTGGCCGCCCGCGCAGGCGATCTTCGGCACCACGGCGTTAAGCCTTGCCGACTGGCTGCTGGCCGCGCTGGTCGCCTCCAGCGTGCTGGCGCTGGACGAGGCGCGCAAACTGATCTGGCGGGTCGCAAGCAAGTCCGGCGACACGCCGGCCTGAGCGATACACGGAAACCGGTACAACCTTTTTGGAGAATGGCATGTTGTGGTTTGCATTGGGCCTGGTCGCCCTGATACTCGGGGCGGAATTGCTGGTGCGCGGCGCTTCGCGGTTGGCGCTGTCGTTCGGCATCTCGCCGCTGGTGGTCGGCCTGACCATCGTCGCGTTCGGCACCAGCGCGCCGGAACTGGCGGTATCGGTGCAGTCGGCGTGGGCCGGCCAGGTCGACATCGCGCTCGGCAACGTGGTCGGCAGCAATCTGTTCAATGTGCTGTTCATCCTCGGCATATCGGCGCTGATCGTGCCGTTGGTGGTGCATCGGCAGATCATCCGCCAGGAAGTGCCGATCATGATCGGCGCCTCGCTGCTGCTCTGGGCGATGGCCGCCAATGGCGGCATCAGCCGCTGGGAAGGCATGATTCTGGCCAGCCTGATCGTGGTCTACACGGTGTTCGTCATCCGCCAGAGTCGGCGCGAGGTCGCCGCCGGCAAGGCCGAGCTGGACACCTCGGAAATTCCGGAACCGGGTACCGGTTGGCAAGCCCACTGGAGCGGCCAGTTGTTGATGATGATCGCCGGCCTGGTGTTGCTGGTGCTGGGCGCCAACTGGCTGGTCGAGGCGGCGGTGTCGTTCGCCAAGTATCTGGGCGTCAGCGAACTGATCATCGGCCTGACCGTGGTCGCCATGGGCACCTCGCTGCCGGAAGTGGCCACCTCGATCATGGCCGCGTTGCGCGGCGAGCGGGACATCGCGGTCGGCAACGTGGTGGGCAGCAATATCTTCAACATCCTGTCGGTAATCGGCTTCTCGGCCAGCGTAGCACCCGGTGATCTGAGCGTCGCGCCGGCGATGCTGGCGTTCGATCTGCCGATCATGGTCGCCGTCGCGGTCGCCTGCCTGCCGGTGTTCTTCACCGGCGGTCTGGTCGGACGCTGGGAGGGCGCGATGTTCCTCGGCCTGTATGCCGCCTATACCTTCTACCTGTTCCTGTTCGCCACCCGCCACGCGGCCCTGGAAGGCTACAGCCTGGTGATGGGCGGTTTCGTGCTGCCGCTGCTGGCCGCCACCGTGCTGGTGCTGGCCTGGCGGCATTGGCATAACGGTCGCGCCGGCGCCTGACGGCGGGGCGCGGCGCGAGCGGATAGGGGATGGCGCTGGCCGCCGACCTGCTGGTCATCGCGCATCTGCTGTTCGTCGCCTTCGTGATGGCGGGCGGCCTGCTGCTGCTACGCTGGCCCGGCTTGATCTGGCTGCATCTGCCGGCGGTCGCCTGGGGCGCCTATATCGAATTCAGCGGCGCCATCTGCCCGTTGACACCGCTGGAGAATCAACTCCGCCTGGCCGCCGGTCAGGCAACTTACAGCGGTGGCTTTGTCGATCGCTATGTGTTGCCGGTGCTGTATCCGGAGAACCTGACCGCAACCATCCAGCAGGGTCTCGGCCTGCTGGTGCTACTGGTCAATCTGGCGATCTACATCGGCCTCTATCGGCGGCGCCGGGCTAGAAACCGCCAGGCTCAGGGATTGTAGGGTTTGACGCCGCGCGCCTGCATGCGGCAAGGCGCGCGGCATGGCAAACGATTGGACACTTTCAAGGCCGAGTGAGTATCCTTTTTTTGGGAATGTCAGCAAAGGCGCACTTCGAGATGCTTGCCCAAGGCGCCCAAGGCACGGGCAATGGTGTCGATCTTGGTGGCGTGCGCCAGATTGACGATGCGTTGAACCTCTTGCTGGCGGGTGCCCATGCGGCGCGCCAGATCGGCATTGCTGACGCCGGCGGCGATCATTTCGTTGAGCAACAACACCTTGGCCGCCACGCTGGTCGGCAGCTCGACCAAGCGTTCGCCGCGCCGGGCTTTGGAGGGCGCGGGCACGGCGCGGCGATCCTCGAAGTAAAAATCCATGGCGGTCACCAGAGCATCCTCAGCCATGACCAAGGTTTCGTCTTCAGTGTCGCCTTGGGTGATGGCCTCCGGAATATCCCGGAAGGTGGCCACGAAACCGCCTTCGGGGGCGGGCTTGAAACGGGCGGGGTAGAACATGGATGCTTCTCCTATAGTGCGTATATGGGTGATGTGTATATGAGTGATGCGGTGCCCAGCCCCGCGCGGGGCTGGGCTTTCATTTCAGTCCGAGCTGCTTTTTCACGCCTTCGACCAGTCCTGTTTTGAGTTCTGCCGAAGGGTGTCTGGGCAGGATGGTCTGCTTGCCATTCAGGCACACCTTCAAGTGCCTTGTACCATCCTTGAAGGTGGCGCCCTGCTTGGCGAGCCAGCGGACAAATTCGCTTTGTTTCACCGCACCTCCCGCTTCCATTGAACATGGCGCCAATTATAAACAATATTGTTTACTCGACAGGCGCTATGCAAACAATTTTGTTTATCGGTATTTAAGCTTGCGGTAACCGTTTGGCTATTTCGGCGATGTCCTGCTTGTTGGATGCATCCGGACGCGGGAAGTAAACCTATTCGGCCGGAATGGATTTCACGATCTGCCGTTCCAGCCCGCGTAAGGCGGATACGCTGGCGGCTATTTGCCGGCGTTATCCGCCGAATGCCGCTCAGGGTTTGTAGGGTTTGACGCCGCGCGCCTGCATGCGGTAAGTGGAACGACCCATGTCGGTATCGGCCAGCGCGATCTCCAGCACGCCTTCGACCCACACCGCCTGCATCGACTGCATGCCTTTGGCCGGCGGATTGGCGACGACATGGATGATCTGATTGGCCGGCGGCGGCGGCGTGTGGATGCAGGCGCCGAAATAGGGCACCAGCAGGAATTCCTTGAGGTTCTTGTCGCCCCATTCCAGCGGCACCAGAAAACCGGCGATGCGGATCGGCTTGCGTTGCATCGCCGGGTTGGCCGGCGCGGCGTCCCAGGCGGTGCGCAAATCGCGCAGCGCTGCATCGGCGCGCGGATCGGAATCCTGCAGCTTGGAGATATCCATGCCTTTGAACGCCGCCAGCGGATCCCAGTCCTGGGGGATCAGGTCATCCCAACTGGTGGTGTTGAACACCATCTTGGCCGGCGCCTTGGCGGTCGTCTTGGCCGGCAGGCGATCGCCCAGCTTGTAGTCGGTGGCGAATGCCGACATGGACAACATGGAAGCGATGGCGAGCAGCAGAATCGGCTGGAGTGTACGGAATTGGAGCAAGGAATTGGCCTCGGTGGGACGGAGTGCGATGGAGTCGCCTGGATACGGGAAGTTCAGGCAAGCGATTATCCCTGAACCTTGAACCTTGAACCTTGAACCTTGAACCTTGAACCTTGAACCTTGAACCTTGAACCTTGAACCTTGAACCTTGAACCTTGAACCCGCTTATCGTCGCACCATCAGACTGATGCCGAAGACGCTCGCCAGCACCGCCACCAGCACCGGTCCGAAGGGTTGATCCAGCCAGAGCGCGACAGCGAAAGCCAGCAGATAAGCCAGCACGCCGATCGCCCCGGCGAGCAGGTTGCCGCGTCGCCAGTTCGGCGCGTGGCGGAAGGCGATCCAGGCCGGCAGGAAGACCAGCGCGAAGGTGGCCATCAAGCCCAGTGTCGCGGTGCCGACGGCGATGGTCAGCGCCACCAACAGATCGAAGCCGAGATGCCAGCGCCAGGCCGGCAGGCGATTGGCGATTTCATGTTGCGGGAACAGTTGCGCGCGGACCAGGCGCGGCGTCAGCCAGGGTAGCGCGGCCAATCCGAGCGTGCCGATCAGCGCGGCGGCGATCAATTCGCGGCGGCCGGCGAAATACAACTGGCCGTCGACCATCGCATGCGCCAGCGCGTCGCCCAGCGCGGTATTGGCGGCGATCAGCAGC
>JAGUXX010000116.1 GCA_020061585.1 Betaproteobacteria bacterium
CACCTCGCCGGCGGCGCTGACCCGCAGCGCCAGCGTGCGCCGCCGGTTGCTCAGGCGCAGCCGGCATTGCAAGGCGCCGCCAGGCAACTCCAGCTCGATCAGCGCTTCGCTGCGCAGCACTTTGCCGCCGCGTCGAAAGCCGAACACGTCAGCGCGCCCAGCGGTGCATAGGCAACGGTTTGCCGAACAGGAAACCCTGGAAATCGGTGCAACCGTTATCGATCAGGAACTGGCGCTGCGCCTCGGTTTCGACGCCCTCGGCGATGACGTTGATGCTCAGCGAATGACTCATCGCCAGTATCGCGCGGACGATGGCGGCATCGTTGGGATCGCTGGAAATATCGCGGATGAACGACTGGTCGATCTTGACCTGGTCCAGCGGCAGACGTTTCAGGTAGGCCAGCGAGGAATAGCCGGTACCGAAATCATCCAATGAAAAAGTGATGCCCATCTGGCGCAGCTCCCACATGCGTTGTATCGATTCCTCGACATTGGCCAGCACCGCGGTTTCCGTCAACTCCAGTTTCAGTAGCCTTGGATCGGCGCCGCTGCGCGCCAGACTGTCACGTATCTGCTGGACGAAATCGGCCTGATGGAATTGCCGCGCGCTGACGTTGACCGCCAGTTTCAACGCCCGCATTGCCGGTTGCGACGCCCAGGACTTGAGTTCCGCGCAAGCCGTGTCGAACACCCATTTGCCGATCGGCAATATCAGCCCGCTGGCTTCGGCGACCGGAATGAACTCCGCCGGCATGATCGCCTCGCCCTCCGGCGGAAGCCAGCGCAGCAAGGCCTCGGCGCCGATCAGCCGGCCATGCCGATCGACCTGCGGCTGGTAATGCAGATGCAGATCGCCGTGCCGCAGCGCTCGCCGCAAAGCGTTTTCCAGCGTGGTGCGGGCTTCGATCGCGGCCTGCATCGTCGGATTGAAGAAACGTATCGTGTTGCGCCCCGCATCCTTGGCCTGATACAGCGCCACATCGGCCTGCTTGAGCAGGCCTTCCACCGTATCCTGTCCCGCCGCGCCGCCGAACAAGGTCAGACCGATGCTGGCGGCGGAATGATATTCGTGCTCCGGATCATGCAACTGATAGGGCATGGCCAGCGCCGCGCGGACTTTTTCCGCGACGGTTTCCGCCTGGCTGGCGGCTTGCGCCTCATCGGCGCCGAGCTGTTCCAGCATCACCACATACTCGTCGCCGCCCAGGCGCGCCACGGTATCCTGCTGGCGCACGCAAGCCAGCATGCGCTGCGCCACCTCGACCAGCAGTTTGTCGCCGACGTCATGCCCCTGGGTATCGTTGAGCACCTTGAAATGATCCAGATCGAGGATCATCAGCGCGCCGTACTCGCGGCCGCGCGCGACCCCCGCCAAGGCATGGCCGAGCCTGTCCATCAGCAGACGCCGGTTCGGCAGACCGGTCAGCGGATCGTAATACGCCAGGTGGCGAATCTGCTGTTCCGCCGCCTTGCGCGCGCCGATGTCGCGCAGCGTCAACCGCCAGCCCATGCCGACGCCGTCGGCATCGAATACCGGACGGCAGGTCTGCGCCACCCAGATCACCCGGCCATCGCGATGCAGGATGCGGGCATCGAATTCGCGCACCGCGCCGGAGTCCTGTTCCGCCCGGCATAGCCGGGTTTGCCGCTGCCATTCGGCGCGATCCTCCTCATGCACCAGACTGTCCAGCAAATCCGGCGCGGCCAGGAATTGATCCGCCGCATAGCCGGTGATCCGCTGCACCGATGGCGTCAGATAGATGAAGCCGCCATCCGGCGCGATCCAGTATTCCACGTCATAGGTCCAGTCCAGCATGGTGTGGAATTTGATTTCGCTGTCGCGCAGCGCCCGCTGTTGCGCCAGTTCCTCGCTGATATCCAGACTCAGGCCGACCAGCGCCACCGGCGCGCCTTGCGCGTCGCGCCGCACCGCCTTGATCACCCGCAAATCATGCACCTGGCCATCGACGAACGGCAAGCGCTGGTGGTTGTCGCTGACCCCGGCGCCGCTCAGGGCTTTGTCATCGGACGCCAGACACTGCTCGCGAAACGCTTCGGGGATCAGCTCGACATAATGCGGCGCCGACAGAAAATCCTGTTCGCTGATGCCCATCGCCTGGCAGAACGCCTGGTTGACGAAACTCAGCTTGCCGCCGCCGTCCTGCATCCAGATGCCGATCGGCGCCAGATCAAGGATGAAGCGCAACTTCGCGCGTTCTTCCCGCAGCGCCTGATCGGCGCGATGCGACTCGGAGATGTCCTGCAAGGTGCCGTACAAGCCGGTCACACGTCCTTCAGCGTCCCGCTTTTGGTAACCGCGCGCCAGGCAAACCCGCGTGCCGCCATCCTGGCGGATCGCCTGCAATTGAATCTCGTATGGCGTGCCCTGGTTCAGCGCGGCATCGACCGCGCGCCTGAGCCGCCGCATATCCTCCGCCGGATAAAGCTGGTCATGTTCAGCCAGCGATGGCGCGCGCCGCGCCGGATCGAAGCCGAAGATGCGGTACATCTCGTCCGACCAGATCACGCTGTCGCTCGCCATATCCCATTCCCAACTGCCGGTGTGGGAAATGCGTTCAGTGCGTTGCAGCATCTCCCGGCTTTCATTCAGCTTGTGCCGGGCTTCCAGCGCATCCTGGGCGCTGGTGATGGCATGGCCGACGGTGAACAGCAAGCGCACCAGAACCGGATCGAGGGCGGCGGATGATCGCGCCGTGCCGATCGCCAGAAAACCCGACAAGCGGGCGCCGATTTCCAGCGGCACCGCCAACACCTGATCGTACAAGCCATCCAGCAAACGGCTGAGCGCGACCATCTCCGGCGCCGGTTCGCTCCGGCGATCGAACTGAAATAGCTCGCCGCGCAGAAACCGGGCATGCGCGGGCGCGATGTCGCCGCGCGGGATCAAGCGCAACGCGGCCGGCAAGGGCTGGGTGCCCAGAGCATGCCATTCATGGCTCATACGGTAGCGATCCAGCGCCGCGTCAAAGCGGAACAGGCTGCAACTATCGACATCGATGGCGCGGCCAAGACGCGCCAACGACCAGTTCACCGCATCATCCAGGTCATTGACCGTGTTGGCCTGGATGAAACGCGAAATGATCTCGATCAGCAGCGCTTGCAATTCATTGCGTTGATCCAGTTCGATGGTGCGTCGCCGAACCCGACTTTCCATCTCGGCGGTCACCGACTCCAGACGCTGGCGGGTCATCCAGCTCTGACACAGGGTGCGCGCCAATTGAAACACTTCTTCCTGATTGAACGGTTTGCGCAGCAACACCACGTCATGCCCCAGCGCGCGTTGCAAGGCGTTGACATCGTAGTCCGAATACGCCGTGGCGATGACGATGTAAATCGACGGATCCTGTTCGCGCAGCTTGACCGCCGTGCGCATGCCATCCCAGCCGGGCGGCATGCGCATATCGATGAACGCCAGTGGGAAACGCAAGCCCCCGGCGAGCGCTTGGCGCTGCAGCTCGGCGGCGGCTTCACCCTGATCGGCTTCCACCACCTGGAACAGTTGCGCCTCGGCGACCGCCTCGCCACCGGAAATCAGCGCCTCCAGGCCGCCCAGTTCGGACGGCGGCGGTTGCAGGATATGGCGATAGGTGGCGCGGATCGAGGCATCGTCGTCGACCACCAGCACGCGGTAGGGTTGTTGCGTCAATTCATTCACGGCTGACTCCCGGTCCGCATCGTCGTTATGGTTGCATCAACATCGCGCATTATCCGCGCCTTGGCGCCGCTTGGCGCGAGCGGCAATTCCAGCACCAGGCGGGCGCCCTGACCCAGGCCGGGGCATTGCAACTCGACACGGCCGCCCATTTCCTGGGCGAACAGCGCGGTGGCATGCAAGCCCAGTCCATCCGCCGCCGGAAGAAACAAGCTTGCGCGTCGCGCCGGGTCGAAGCCGATGCCATTGTCTTCGAAGCGGATCCGGACGCCCTTGGCGTCCGGCAAGCTTTCGGCATGAATCTCCAGCCGTCCGGCGCGCGACGCATCGGCGCGCGCCTGTATCGCACGGCAGGCATTGCCGACGATATACATCAAGCACTGCATCAGCGAGTTGCGCGGCAGGGTCAACGGCGGCAGTCGCGGGTCGAGCAGCAGTTCGACATCGATGGCGCCGCGTTGCAATTCAACCTCATGCAGCAGCAGAACATCGCGCAGAGCCTGGCCGAGATCGAAGCTGAAATTGGCGGCGTCAGTCGGCGCCGCATTTTGCTGGATATGCACCATATCGGCGATATGCCGCACGCTGTCGGCGATCCGCCGGCCTCGCGCTTGCAGCCCCGTCTCGTGCAAACCGCGGATCACCGCCGCCGCTTCGCGCAGCACCCTCTCCCGCCGTGGCGCATCG
>JAGUXX010000299.1 GCA_020061585.1 Betaproteobacteria bacterium
AACACCACACTAGGAGCCTGCCGGAATTTGGATACTAAAAAGATTTGGCGCGCATCGGCGCATCCGGCGCCAGCGGCTTGTCGGAAATCACGAAGCGATGGATGGTCACGCTGCGACCATCCTCGGTTTCCACCGCGACTTGCCATTCACCCGGCGCCAGATTGCGTTTGTATGAATAGCCGCGATAGCCGCCCTGACGGCCGCCGGAGAGGGTGAAGCCGATCCGCGAGCGGGTCTCCCAACCCCGGGTTTCGCTGTAGTGGCGCCAGTGGTGATAGAGGCGGGTATTGAGGCCGCGAGGCGCGAATACCGCCGCCACACAGTACAAAGGTTCGCCTGGAGCCAGATGAATTTCAGATTCGGTGTGGCGCCAGAATATCCACCAGGGCGCTTTTTCCTGTTGCAGCCGATATTCGCCGTCCGCCTTGACCAGCGCGTGGCCCACCGCGATATCGCGATTCACCAGCGGCACCGGCGGGAACGCGCCGGCCAGATAGGCCAGAATCAAGCCCGCCGCGATGCCCCACACCGGCTTGATGCGTCCCGGTCGGCCAGGTGTGCGCAAGTACAGCAGATGCGCCAGCCCGGCGCCGGCCAGGGTGCTGAGGTAGAACCAGATCGCCGAGATGCTGCCCATCACATGCGGGATGACGAAATTCAGCAACAGCATGGCGCACAGGCCGAACAGCGCCCAGGTCAGCGTGAAGCGGCGGTAGCGACTTTCCAGGAACTCGTTCGCCACCAGCAGCACGCCCAGCGCCAACGCCCAGAGGATGGCGAGGAAGTGGCCGGAGCTTTTGAAATAGAAGATGAACAACGCCGAGAACAGACCGCCGAAGCAGAACTGCAACAGCAGATAAGGACCGGACACCCGCCACCAGGGCGCCGCCTCGGCGGGCGTGGCGGTTGTTGCGGGCGTGGCGACCAGCGGCAAAGCGAGCGAGTCGAGGCGGCCGAGAAACCACAGGATGCCGCCCGCCAGCGCCAGATAACCGCCGAGGATCCACAGATCCGCCGTGCCGACCTTGCGCCCCAGGGTGATGGCATCCCACAGGAAACCGCCGAAAAACGCCACGGCCGGCGCCACCCGGCGAGCGCGTTGCAGGTGCGGGACGAAATCAGGCAGATGGCTGGCCAACATCCAGGCAACCGCTGTCGGAATGGTCCGCGCGCGCGGTCAAGCCACGCAATCCACGTAATAGCGCGTCTTGCCGTTGCTCTTGTCCTTCACCAGACCATGCACGTCGGTTTCGAAGCCGGGGAATTTCTCGTTGAATTCACGGGTGAATTTCAGGTAGCGCATGATGGTTGCATTGAAGCGTTCGCCAGGAATCAGCAGCGGAATGCCGGGCGGATAGGGGGTCAGCAGGATCGAGGTGATGCGGCCTTCCAGGTTGTCGATCTCGACCCGTTCGATGTCGCGGTGCGCCATGCGCGCGAAGGCGTCGGCCGGACGCATCGCCGGGACCATCTCCGACAAGTACATCTCGGTGGTCAGGCGGGCAACGTCGTTGGCCTTGTAGACTTCGTGAATTTCCTTGCACAGATCTTTCAGGCCGATGCGTTCGTAGACCGGGTGCGCCGCGACGAAGTCGGGCATCAGCCGCCACAGCGGCTGGTTGCGGTCGTAGTCGTCCTTGAACTGCTGCAGCTCGGTGACCATGGTGTTCCAGCGGCCTTTGGTGATGCCGATGGTGAACATGATGAAGAACGAGTACAGGCCGGTTTTTTCGACGATGACGCCGTGCTCGGCCAGGTATTTGGTCAGGATCGCGGCCGGAATGCCCCAATCGGAGAAGTCGCCGTCGACATCCAGGCCGGGGGTGATGATGGTCGCCTTGATCGGGTCGAGCAGATTGAATTCCGGCGCCAGATTGCCGAAGCCGTGCCAATGTTCACCGGCGCGCAGCATCCAGTCGGAGCGAGAACCCATGCCTTCTTCGGCGAGTTCTTCCGGGCCCCAGACCCGGAACCACCAGTCGGTGCCGGGGTCGGTTTCCATATCCGCGCCGACCTTGCGCATGGCGCGGCGGAAGTCCAGGGCTTCGGAGATCGATTCTTCCACCAGCGCGGTGCCGCCGGGCTCTTCCATCATCGCCGCCGCCACGTCGCAACTGGCGATGATGGCGTATTGCGGGCTGGTCGAGGTGTGCATCAGGAAGGCTTCGTTGAATACGTCGCGATCGAGTTTGCGGTTCTCCGATTCCTGCACCAGGATTTGCGAGGCTTGCGAGAGACCAGCCAGCAGCTTGTGCGTCGATTGGGTGGAAAACACCATCGAATCCTTGCAGCGCGGCCGATCCGAGCCGATCGCGTGCATGCCGCGATAGAAGGTGTGGAAGGTGGCATGCGGCAGCCAGGCTTCGTCGAAATGCAGGGTGTCGATCTTGCCGTCGAGTTCGGCCTTGATCTCTTCGACGTTGTACAGAATGCCGTCGTAGGTGCTCTGGGTGATGGTCAGTACTCGCGGCTTGGCGTTCTTGTCCGGCGCGAACGGGTGCGCGGCGATCTTTCTCTGGATATTTTCCCAGTTGAATTCGGAACGCGGAATCGGCCCGATGATGCCGTAGTTGTTGCGCGTCGGCATCAGGAACACCGGAATCGCGCCGGTCATGATGATCGCGTGCAGGATCGATTTATGGCAGTTGCGGTCGACCACGACGATGTCGTTCGGCGCCACCGTGGAATGCCAGACGATCTTGTTCGAGGTGGAAGTGCCGTTGGTGACGAAGAACAGGTGGTCGCATTTGAAAATGCGCCCGGCGTTGCGTTCCGAGGCCGCCACCGGGCCGGTATGGTCAAGCAACTGACCAAGTTCCTCGACCGCGTTGCAGACATCGGCGCGCAGCATGTTCTCGCCGAAGAACTGGTGGAACATCTGACCGATGGGCGATTTCAGGAAGGCGACGCCGCCGGAGTGCCCCGGGCAATGCCAGGAATACGAGCCGTCCGCCGCATAGTGGGTCAGCGCCCGGAAGAACGGCGGCGGCAGTGAATCCAGGTACGACTTGGTCTCGCGCACGATCAGCCGGGCGACGAATTCCGGCGTGTCCTCGAACATGTGGATGAAACCGTGCAGTTCGCGCAGCACGTCATTCGGGATGTGCCGGCTGGTGCGGGTCTCGCCATAAAGGAAAATGGGTATGTCGATGTTGCGGTGGCGAATTTCCTTCACGAAGGAACGCAGTTCGGCGATGGTCTCCTCGGTCTCGCCGGAGGAGAAATCGTCGTCATCGACGGACAGGATGAAGCCGGAGGCGCGGCTTTGCTGCTGCGCGAACGAGGAGAGATCGCCGTAGCTGGTGACGCCGAGTATCTCCATGCCCTCGTCTTCCAGCGCTTTGGCCAATGCGCGGATGCCGAGACCGGAGGCGTTCTCGGAACGGAAGTCTTCGTCGATGATGACGACGGGGAAGCGGAAGCGCATGGCCTATCCTCAGGGTGTGGCGTGAATGGTGAACGACGCGGGTAAGGTTTTCGCGCGGATTATAGGGAGACGGATCGCGCGTCTGTAACCATTTAAATAGGCTGTGGCATATTAATAAATGCAGCTTGTTGTCATAAAGCGGAGCGGGATAGGCATGATGTCGATGTTGGCGTTGCGGCAGCCGGATATTCCGCGCGGCTGTAGTAAAGATTTATTTAGTATGAATAAAGGGTTGTGCAATTCTGCCAGCGTGATTTTTCTTCTAGAGTCGTAGTCGGACGACCTGACTTGATTGCGGCGCGGATGGCCTGTTCGGCGGGCGCGGCGTGATGGGTCCGCGTCTCGTTTTCCGGGCGCCCGCGGAAGCGTTGCATTTGGGATACTCGCGCTGGTTCAGGTTCAATCGAGCCAAGGGTCGATGAGGATGGCTATCGTATCGAATGATTCAGTCAAAGCGCGGGCCGGTCGACGCGCCAAGTTCAGCGAAGGCACTCTGGCGCGCATCGTGCGTGTCGATACACGCCAGGTTTTCAGGCTGACCGTGTTGTTCAGTCTGTGGATGCTGTTGGCATTGATTCTGCTGCTGGCCGCCCAGAAGTGGATTGCGTCTTCGCCTGACCTCGATAACGCGTTGTTGCAGCAAAAGGCGTTCTGGGGCGGCGCGATCTTGTTGCTGGCGCTGGCGATGTCTTTCGGGCTGGCATTCTCCATCGCCAGGCAGCACTCGCTCGCCATGGCCTTGGAGCAGGCGATCAATACGCTGCCGATGCAGTTTGCCTATATCGATGACCAGCGCTGCTACCGTTTCAATAATCTGGCGCATCAGGATAGTTGGGCCGATCTCAATCAGGATTTTTCAGGTCGGCCGGTACGTGAATCCCTTGGGGATGAAATCTACCGTCAGATCGAACCCTATCTCGAACGCGCGCTTGCCGGCGAGCGGGTGGATTTCGAACTGCGCCTGTCGGGAGAATCGGTCCCCAGCGACCTGTCGGTGTCCTATCTGCCGGACATTGCCGACGGCGGCCAGGTCAAAGGGCTCTATGTGCTGTGCGACGACATCAGCAAGCGCAAGCGGGTGGAGCGTCGCGACAAGGAGCAACTGCTGGAATTCGCGGAACTCTCGCGGCTGGCCAGCGTTGGCGAGGTCGCCGCCGAAATCGCCCATCAGATCAACCAACCGCTCGCCGCCATCGCCATGTTCAGCAGCGCGGCTCAGCGCACGCTGGCCGACGGTGGCGACCAGGACAAGGTGCGTGGCTGGCTGGAGACCATCAATGGTCAGTCCAAGCGAGCCAGCGATGTGATCGGCAGTCTGCGGCGCTTCGTCAGGCCGGGCAAGCTGGAGCCGGTGGCGCTCGATCTCAACGCGCCGTTACGCGAGGTGGCCGCCTTGCTGACGCACCATGCCACCGCCCGTCAGGTCAGTCTGAGTCTGGAACTCGAAGACCGCTTGCCGCCGGTCATGGCGGCCGGGATACTGATCGAACAAGTCGCCTTCAATCTGCTTCGCGCCGCGATCCATTCCGCCGCCGACCAGGCTACGGCGGGACAGGTTACGATACGTTCACGCGCGGATCCGGAACGGGTCTGGGTCGAAATCATCAGTAACGGCACGGCCTGGGGCGCCTATCCGGACGCGGAGGATCGCCAGTCCGATGAGGTATCCGCGGATGCCTGTCTTGGCTTCAGCGAGGCGATCAGCCGCTCGATCATCACCGGATTTGATGGTCAGGCCGGTTGCCGATGCCACGAAGGCGGTACGCTTTGCTTTTTCAACTTGCCGAGGTGCGAGCCATGACTTCCACCGCCATGACTTATATAGTCGATGACGATCCCGCGGTGCGTGAAGGCGTGTGCGCGCTGCTGGGTTCGGTTGCCATCGAGACACAGGCTTTTGCTTCGGCGGACGAATTTCTGCGCATCGCCGAGGGCGGCATGGTTGGCTGCCTGGTCGTCGATGTGCGCATGCCCGGCATGAGCGGGCTGGAATTGCTGCAACACATGCGCGATCGCGGCATCCAAATCCCGGTCATCGTCGTTACCGGCCATGGCGATGTGGCCATGGCGGTGCGGGCGATGAAGGCCGGCGCGACGGATTTCTTGCTCAAGCCGTTCAATGAGCAGGAATTGCTGGATCAGATTCGCGGCGCGCTGAATCAGAGCGACCAGCATCTCACCCGCCAGCAGAACCAGGAACAGGCCGCGCTGCGGTTCAGCGAACTGACGCCCCGGGAACGGCAGGTGCTCGACCAGATCATGGATTGCCAGCACAGCAAGGCGATCGCCTATGACCTGGGCATCAGCGAGAAGACTGTGGATGTGCATCGTTTCAACATCATGCGCAAGACCGGGACGCGCAATGTTTCGCAACTGATTCAGTTGCGCATCCTGGCCGGCGATATCGGATAGCCGTGTCGAGCGGATTTCACACTCCGCCCGGGCCGGTTTTTTACTGTTCTGGCCATCACGATAAAGATGCCTTTAGTTTGGATAAATGAATCGGCAATTTCATTTATCGGCATGCATCTCTAATCTTCCATCACCGCATTTGCTCGCAGGCTGAAGCGGTGAAACATGATGCTCGTCGAATTTTCGCGGGCCGATAAAGGAGGATGAGGAGATGTCTGAACATTTCATTGTCGATTGGCAGAGCGGTGATGCGGTTCGCCCCGCGGCTTCTTTCGTGTCTCTGCGCATGCACGGCCGTCGTGCCGGACTTTACCGGGTCCGCGCGGCAAATCCCCAGGACATGCTGTTGTCGCACGGGGCCATCTCGTTTCCGGTCGGAACGCGCCTGGAAGTGGAAGATGTGCTGGGTATCGTGGCCAACCGGCCGTTGAATTCGGCGCGGGTGGTCGCCAACGATCAACGCGGCGTCAAGCTGGCATGGTGAACTTGTTCGCGTGGGTGCAAGAAATTTCGAATTACAAGCGGGATGGAGGGGTCGAGGGAGGCTATAACGAGCTGGTAAGCGGGCGAGGCTGGTTTGCCTCGCCCGCCGCCCTGGCCATGTTGCCGCGCATCCGCCGTCGCGGTTCGATGCAAGTGCTTGCCTGCTTGTTTGGCGCTTGTCTGATGGGCGGCGCTGTTTCAATCTCGGCGCGGGCGGCGCAACAGGCGCCGATTTGTCCGGATATGTTGATGGATTTCGAATGCGCGGAGTACCGGCAGCGGCTCGGCCAGGCCGGCAATGCGGCGCAACGCCAGCGTATCGACAGCGAATATGCGCTGATCGTCGAGGAACGCCACCGTCTCTGTCCGGTCCCGCGAAAATCCGGCCAACGCACGGCAAAGTTCAATCCCCGCTCAAACTTGTAGCTGGTGGCATACCGCATCGTCCGGGCGGGGTCTTGTATCGTCCGTTTCTTCGTGGATTGCTGAGCCTTTTTCTTGGACTGGATAGACGGACCATGGCGTGACTAGCGCAAGCGGTGAGTCGGAAACCCGAATAAATGTTACCTTGCGGGCAGTCCGCTTTCGGAATGCTCTCTTGTCAGCCGCTTCCAGCGTCAAACAGCGCCCCACCTTCCTGATCCTGCTGGCCATGGTGCTGGTCGTGCCATTGCTTGCATACAGCGTGTGGTTGGTGGAAGGTCCGCGCATCCGCGGCGAAGCGCAGGCCAACCTGAGCGCCATCGCCCGGCTCAAGAGCGAGCAGATCGAGACCTGGCTGGATGAGCGCCGGCACGACGCGGAGGTGCTGATGGCGCGCGGCGGATTCGTCAATGACGCGCAGCGCTGGTTCGAGCACCGCGACCACGAAGCCTGGCAGCGTATCGCCAAGCGCTTCGCGGCGCTGCGTCCGGCGTTGCTTCCCGGCAACGTGGAACTGCTCGATGCCAAGGTGTCGGTCGATACCCTGCCGCCCGAGCGTCGGGCTTTGTTCAGCGCGGCGCTCGCCAGCGGCCAGGTACAGACCAGCAATCTGTATAGCGACCCGAACGGCGAAGTCTGGCTGGACTTTGTCGCGCCGCTGATGCAAAACACGTCCGCCGGTGCTCGACCGGTGGGGGCGGTGGTGATGCGCGTCAACGCCAGCGCCTATCTGTTTCCGTTGATTCAGACCTGGCCCACCGCCAGTCCCAGCGCCGAGACCCTGCTGATCCGGCGCGATGGCGAGCATGTCCAGTTTCTCAACGATCTGCGGCATCGCGACAATACCGCGTTGACCCTGCGCCTGCCGCTGGCCATGCCGAACCTGCCCGCCGCCAGGGTGTTGCGCGATAACCGCGGCCAGACCGTGGAAGGTTTGGACTACCGAGGGGTTAACGTGCTCGCGGCGGTTCGCCCGGTGCGGGATACCGACTGGATGATGGTGGCCAAGGTGGATCGCGAGGAAGTGTTGCAACCGCTGCACAGTTTGTTGATCTGGGTCAGTCTGGTGTCGCTCGCCGCGATTTGCGTGATCGGCTTGATCTTGTTCCGGCTCTGGGGTCAGCGGGCGAAAAGCCACCGCCTGGAACTGATCGCCCGCACGGCGGAAAAGGATCGCCTGCTGAACCTGTTTTACGATCTGCCGTTCATGGGCATGGGCATCATCGACCCGAAACAGATGCGCTGGTTGCAGGTCAACGATCGAATGTGCGAGATCCTGGGCTATACGCGAGCGGAAATTCTCGCTTTTGCCAATTGCATGCAACACACCCATCCCGACGACCAGCCGCGTGAAGAAGCCCTGTTGCGGCGACTGCTGGCTGCTGAAATCGATGACTATCAGATCGAGAAGCGTCTGATACGCAAGGATGCCGGTCTGGTCGATGTCGCCTTGTCGGTAAAGTCTGCGCGTGGCGGCGATGGCGGCGTTGAATATCTGCTCAAGACGGTGCGCGATATCACCGACAGCAAGCGGCTCGCCGACGCCATGCGTGAGCGGCAGCAAGCTCGCCATCTGTTGGAGGCGATCGCCGACACCTCCACCGATGCGATCTTCGTCAAGGATGTCGCGGGCCGCTATCTGTTTTACAACCGCGCGGCGGCGGCCGAATTGAATCTGCGCCCCGAACAGGTGATCGGCCGCGACGACCTGGCGCTGTATCCGTCCAGGCAGGCCGAACACCTGATGGCGGTGGACCGGGAAATCATGGCGCTGAAGGAAACCATCACCTTCGAAGAGAAATTGACCATGGCCGGCGGCGATCGCATTTTTCTGACCACCAAAGGGCCTTTGCTGGATGCCGAGGGCGACGTCATCGGCCTCTACGGCATCGCCCGCGACATCACCGAGCGCATGGCGGTGGACAAGGCGTTGGCGGCCAGCAGCGCCCGATTGTCGGGGGTCATCGAGTCGGCCATGGATGCCATCATCAGCATGGACTCGGAACAGCGCATCTGTCTGTTCAATCCAGCCGCCGAGCGGATCTTCGGCTGCACGCGGGCGCAGGCCATGGGGCAAAGCATCGATCGCTTCATTCCGACCCGCTTCCAGCGCAACCACGCCGCGCACGTCCAGCGTTTCGCGACCACCGGCATCAGCAGCCGCGAGCTGAGCGCGCCGGGCGAGCTCTACGCGGTGCGCGGCGACGGCAAGGAATTTCCGATCGAAGCGTCGATCTCGCAGATCGATCTCGGCGAGGAAAAGCTGTTCACGGTCATCCTGCGCGACATCAGCGCCCGCAAGGAAGCCGAGCAAGCCCTGCGCGAGGGCGAGGATGATCTGAATCGCGCGCAAATGGTCGGGCATATCGGCAGTTGGCGGCTGGATGTACGGCGTAATCAGTTGCTCTGGTCGGCGGAGAACCACCGCATCTTCGGCATACCCGAAGGCGTTGCCTTGAGCTACGAGACCTTCCTCGATTGCGTGCATCCCGAAGACCGGGCGTTTGTCGATCAGGCCTGGCAAGCCGGATTGCGCGGCCAATCCTATGATATTCAGCACCGCCTGCTGGTCGATGGCGAAGTGAAATGGGTGCGCGAAAAAGCCGAGCTGGAGTTCGACGGCGACGGCAAACTGCTTGGCGGCTTCGGCATCACCCAGGACATCAGCGACATCAAGGCTGTCGAACAAGCCTTGCGCGACAGCGAGGAGCGCTTCCAACTGGCGACCGAAATCGGTCGCTATGGTACTTGGGACTGGAACGTGGTCAGCGGCGAGATCATCTGGTCGCGCGGGCATTTCGAGATACTGGGCTACCAGGTGGACGAGGTCGCGGCCAGTTATCCGGCCTGGGTCGATCGGGTGCATCGTGACGATCTGGCTCGGATCGAGGCGGAAATTGCCCGCAGCATGCGTGAGCGAGTCGATTACGTGGTCGAGTTTCGGGTGGTCTGGCCGGATGGTTCAATCCACTGGATGAGTTCGCGGGGCCGATATCAATACGGCGTTGATGGCTCATGTCGACGTATGGTCGGGGTGATGGCCGACATCACTTCGCTGAAGCAGGCGGAGTTGGCGCTGCGCGAAGCCGATCAGCGCAAGGACGAGTTCCTGGCGATGCTGGCGCATGAACTGCGCAACCCGCTGGCGCCGATCCGCAACGCGGCGCACGTTCTCGGCCGCCTCGATCTGGCTGAACCGCGACTGCGCTGGGCGCAGGAGATCATCGAACGGCAGGTCGGGCACCTCGCGCATCTGGTCGACGAATTGCTGGATGTTTCGCGCATCGTGCAGGGCAAGATCGTGCTGAAGAAAGCTCGCGTCGAACTGGCCGATCTGTTCCGCCAGGCCAGCGAGGCGGTGCAGCCGATCATGGACGCGAAAATGCATCATTTCGAGGTGCGCTTGCCGCCCCAGCGGGTGGTGCTGGAGGGCGATCTGGTACGCCTGGTGCAGATCTTGCAGAACCTGCTCAACAATGCCGCCAAATACACGCCCGACCACGGGCATGTCGAGCTCCTGGCGCAAGTGCGTGAAGCGCGGATCGAAATCGTCGTGCGGGACAACGGCATGGGCATCACGGCGGATTTGTTGCCGGTGGTGTTCGATCTGTTTCGCCAGGGCAATCGCACACTGGACCGCTCCCAAGGTGGTCTCGGCATCGGCCTGACGCTGGTCCGGCAACTGGTCAAACTGCATGACGGAGAGGTCACCGTCGCCAGCCAGGGCCCGGGACGCGGCGCCAGCTTCTCCATATGGTTGTCGGTGGCCGAAGTCCATGGCCCGACGCCGGAAATCGCCAGGGGCAACGAAGCCGGGGCGTCATCGAGCGATGAGCATCGACTCCGAGTGTTGGTGGTGGAAGACGATCCGGTGGTGGCGGAAAGCATGGTCGTGGCTTTGGAGCTGGAGGGGTTTCAGGTGCGCAGCGCGTCCGCCGCCGAAGCCGCGCTGGACATGATCACCGAGTTCAGGCCGCAGGTGGCGCTGATCGACATCGGCCTGCCCGGCCAGGATGGTCATGTGCTGGCCGAGCGCATTGGTCAACGAACGGATTGCGCCAACCTGATCATGATCGCGGTCAGCGGATATGGTCATGCGGAGGCGGTACAGCGCAGCCGGCAGGCCGGGTTTGAACAGCATCTGGTAAAACCGGTGGACCCGGAGAAGCTGTTCGCGTTGCTGGCCGACATCGGCGGCAGAAACTCCGCCACAGCGCCGCAACAGTAAAGATCACTCGCCTAAAGCGACCTTCAATGACTTAAATGAATCGACAATTTTCCGTCACCTCCGGTTTATCTAAGATGGACTCGGAACAACTCGATCAAAGGGGGACGAGTGAAACTTGCCATGCACAAGCTGGCGAATTGGCTTCCGTTTCACGCCAAGCATGCGGAATCCGCGCCGAGTCCCGGGGTCGGATTTCCACCCGCGGCGGATGGCGGCATTGCTTGGCAAGCCATACCGCCAAGCGTGTGGTCAGAGGGGATGACCCAGACCGCGCGCCACAGTCGGTTTTCCCGTCTGGAACAACAGGTCCAGCATTTGCGCGCCAGTCTCTCGGCGGAGCGCGCGCGCAGCGCAAAGCTGCTCGCGGCGCTCGAACTGCAACGCCGCGAAGCGCTGACCGACCCACTGACCGGCTTGTGCAACCGTCGCGCCATGGATCAGCGCTTCGGCGAGCTCTGGTCCGAACCGGAGGAAGCGCCGTTGGCGATACTGGTGCTGGACATCGATTTTTTCAAACGTATCAACGATACCTACGGCCATGCCGATGGCGACTGGGTCATCCGCTGGGTTGCGGCCACCTTGTGCCGCTGCATCCGTGCCGGCGACAGCGCGTTTCGCTACGGTGGCGAAGAATTTCTGGTGCTGTTGCCCGACACCACGCTGGAAGGCGCGATCCGTGTCGCGGAATCGATTCGGGGTCGCATCGAGGACCTGCATCTGGCCTTCCCGCGTCACTGGCAAGTGCCGTTGACGGTGTCGTTGGGGGTGGCCGCGCGCAGGCGCCAGGACGATCCGCTCAGCCTGTTCGAGCGCGCCGATCGCGCGCTGTATCAGGCCAAGCGGCATGGCCGGAATCGGGTCGTGCATGAAAATTGTCTGGTTTGAAATCAGCTTGTCCCGACTCGTTTTGTTCGCCTTGAATGCCGGCAAAAAACCACGAGGTTCCACGTTTTCAAGAGAGAGATATGTCCGCAATGAATTCTGACGCGACACTGCCGCGCCTGCCATTCTCCGCGGCCTCGGAGGGCGAAGCGACACGCGGTCTTCGAAAACAGCGGGTGCTGCTGGTGCTGGATGGTCAAAATCTGACAGCCGAGTTGCAGATGGCGGCCCTGAAACGCAGCGTGCAATGGGCCAACCGCCTGGACATCCTGCTGGTCAACTCGCCCAAATCGGCCACTTTTTTGTTGGGCGGGTTGCTGCTGCGCCTGGAACATTCCGGCATTGATTACCGCCTGACCAGTACCGAGGGCGATCCCGGCAACGAAGCGGCGCGGTATCTGCAACGCTTTCGCGGCATAGAGCTGGTCATTGTCGATGCGCCCTCGACGCTGAAACAATGCCTGCACATGCGACAGCCCGGATCTGACGGCCGAGATTGTCACATCATCAGTCTGTCCGAGCCCGAGGTTCAGATTTTCGGCAAGGTGACGCCGGTTTGACCCTGATATTTCCCGCCGCGATCCCGGTATGAGGTTTCGCAGATTTCATCGGACTCGAAGAACAGCATCTGGGCGATGCCTTCATTGGCGTAGATCTTCGCCGGCAGCGGCGTGGTGTTGGAAAATTCCAGCGTCACGTGGCCTTCCCATTCCGGTTCCAGCGGCGTTACATTGACGATAATGCCGCAGCGGGCATAAGTGCTTTTGCCCAGGCAGATGGTCAGCACGCTGCGCGGAATGCGAAAGAATTCGATGGTGCGGGCCAGCGCGAAGGAGTTGGGCGGAATGATGCAGACTTCGCCCCGGACGTCGACGAACGAGTCGGGATCGAAGTTCTTCGGGTCGACGATGGTGTGATTGAGGTTGGTGAACAGCTTGAATTCGTTGGCGCAGCGCACGTCGTAGCCGTAACTGGACGTGCCGTAGGAAACGATCTTTTCGCCGTTGACGCTCTTGACCTGGCCGGGTTCGAACGGTTCGATCATGCCTTGCTCGGTCGCCATGCGGCGGATCCATTTGTCGGATTTGATGCTCATCCTGGAGTCTCTCTAAGGATTGCTGATAAGGATTAATATGTGTCGCGTCGGGCAGGATGCTTGACCATGCGGAATATTCGATGGCTTTGCCGTATTGTCCATGAACCCGCGTGTCGCCGCCATGCGCGCGGATCCGGCGCGGCGTCAGTATTTGCGGAGGGAAAATCAGGTTTTTCCCGATACTGAGGTCGACAAGTAAACCATAAGCTATAGAGATCGCTTACGACAGGCGCCAATGCGTGTCGCACCCGCACAGGAGTATCAAGGCATGACGAATAGAAAGGCTGGCACGCGATTGTCGGCGGACATGATCCAGGCTCTGGACTGGGTACCGGCGATTATCTGGGTTTCGGATAACGCCGGGCAGTGTTTGCTGGTCAACCGAGCCTGGCGTGAGTTCACCGGACGCAAGCTGGAAGAGTCCGTTGGCGAAGGCTGGCTTGCCGCCATGCATCCCGAAGACGCGGCGGCCTGGCCGGAACTCATCGAAAAAGCCGTCAACGGCATCGAGTCGTTTACCGTCGAATGCCGCCTGCGCCGTCGCGATGGTCGCTATCGCTGGCTGCACAAGACCGGCGAGCCGTTTTACGACGCGAACGGCGACCTGCTCGGTTTCATCGGTTGCTGCATGGATGTCACCGGCCACAAGCAGGCGCTGGATGGTTTGCGCAAGGCCAGCGAGAAGCATCGTTCGGTGTTGTCGAACCTGAAAGACGCGGTGGGGGTCATCGAGGACTATCTGCGCACCGAGGAACCGGGTCAGAACCATCGCCGTGATGATCGCCTGACGCCGCGTCAGCGCGAGATTCTGCATCTGATCGCGCGCGGTTATGCGACGCGTGAAATCGCCACCCAGTTGCATGTCAGCGTGAAAACCGTGGAGAGCCACCGCGCGCAGCTCATGCAACGGCTGAATATCCACGACGTCGCCGGTCTGACCCGTTTCGCCATCCGCACCGGACTGGTGCCGGCGGATTGAGGCGTGGTTCAAGGTTCATGGTTCATGGTTCATTCACCGAGTCGCTGCAGTGCTGACGCATTCAGCACCTCGATGCGTTCCCGCCCGAGGCGCACCAACTGCTGTTCCTCGAATTGCTTCAACAGCCGGGAGATGATTTCCCGCACGCTGCCGAGTTCCAGCGCGATGTCCTGATGCGAGGCCCGGATGGTCGGCCCGCGCGCGGCCAGCCAGGCGGCCAGGCGCTGATCGAGCTTGTGGAAGGCGATTTCTTCGACCAGCGCCATCAAGCCGGTCAAGCGATCGGCGAACAGGCCGAACACCTTGTCCCGGAACGGCGGGTGTTCCGCCGTCAAACGCATGAACAAAGCGCGTGGCAGCGCCAGCGCCGAGACTTCCGACGCGGCGATGCCGGTGGCGGGATAGGCGTCGCCGCCGAGCAGACAACTGACGGTGACGATGCACAACTCGCCCGGATGCACGCCGTAAAGTCGGATCTCACGCCCGTTTTCGGCGCGTTTGCTGACCCGGATATCGCCTTTCAAGACCAGCGGCAGCGCTTGGCAGGCGACGCCGGCATCGAACAGCACGGCGCCTTCCGGCGCGCGCATCGGCAACAGTTGGCGCTCGACTTCAATCGCCAACGCGGCGGGCAGCTTGCTCAGCGCCGGAAAAATGCTTATCAGATCATGGGTCAACAGGGTCATTCAGGTTTGGCCAGCGTGTTGGTTACCGCGTTCAAGCGCGCCGCGCGGAGGGCTTGCGGGATTTCGCTGTTCGCGACCTGGCGCGCCACTTCGCCGGCATCGACCTGGCGCGCCGCCGTCAGCGCCAGACGCAGTCGATCCGCCTGCGGGAAGGCGCGTGATTCCCAGCCCGGCCGGCCGTGAAAATCCGCCGCGCAGGCCTGCAGGAACTGCTCGAAACGCTCGGGACGACGCAACGCGTCGGTATGTTCCAGCAGGTCGAGCAGGCCGGCCGCGCCCATTTTGTCGGCCTGATGCGCCTGACCATGCCAGCGCGTGACGATTTGCGCCAGGCTGGCGCATTCGGTCGGCGCGCGCAGGCGCAGACTGACTTGCTTGACCTGTTCCAGACCGGCCGCCTCATGGCCGCCGTGATTCGGCCAGTTTTCCTTGGGCGTCAGGCCCTTGCCCAGGTCATGCAGCAACGCGGCATAGCGCACCGGCAGCGGTTGCGCGGCCAGCGCGGCCTGGTCGATGACGCGCATGACATGCTCGCCGGTGTCGATTTCCGGATGACTCTTGGGGTTCTGCGGCACGCCGAACAGCGCGTCGAGTTCCGGCAACAGGCGCGCCAGCGCGCCGCAGTCGCGCAACAGCAGGAACATGCGTGACGGCTGTGCCGCCATCAGCCCGCGCGACAGCTCCTGCCAGACCCGTTCCGGCACCAGCGCGTCGACTTCGCCGTCGGCGGTCATTTGCCGCATCAGCGCCAGGGTTTCCGGCGCCACCGTGAAATCCGGGAAACGCGCGGCAAAGCGCGCCACGCGCAGGATGCGCACCGGGTCTTCGGCGAAGGCGTCGCTGACATGGCGGAACACGCGGGCGGCGAGGTCGGCGCGGCCGCCATAGGGGTCGAATAGTTCGCCGGCGGCGTTTTCCGCCATGGCGTTGATGGTCAGGTCGCGCCGCCGCAAATCCGCTTCCAGCGTCACGTCGGGCGCGGCATGCACCTGGAAGCCCTTGTAGCCACGCGCGGTCTTGCGCTCGGTGCGCGCCAGCGCGTATTCCTCATGCGTGCGCGGATGCAGAAACACCGGGAAATCCTTGCCCACCGGCTGAAACCCGAGTCGGGTCATCTCTTCCGGCGTGGCGCCGACCACGACGTGGTCGCGATCATGGGTCTGGGCGTCCGCCGACAGTCCGAGCAGTCGATCGCGCACCGCGCCGCCGACGACGTAAACCTGGATGTGGGCGGGGAAGCGCATGCGCGGCCTGGCGTCAGCGCCCGGCGTGGGCGCGATAGGCGGTGTAGCCGCGCCGCGGATCGGCTTCCTTCAGATAGCCGATGACGCTTTCCAGCGCCGTCGCCTTGCCGAACAGCGGCGGGAAACCGTCTGGGCAGACGTTGTCGGTGAGCATCGCGTAATGGTTGTCGCGGGTCATGATTTTCTGCCCCGGTTTCAGCTCCATCAGCATGGCGAAGACGTAGGACGGTGATACGCCCAGCGGCACGATGACGCGACACATATCCAGGCTGGACGCGGTCAAACGCACCAGTTCGGCCAGGCTGTAGACCTTAGGTCCGCACAGGTTGTACGCCTGGGCATGGGTTTCCGGCTGGTCCAGCGCGTCGGCGAAGGCGCGCGCCACATCGCCGACGAACACCGGCTGGAAGCGCGCGTTGCCGCCGGCCAGCGGCAGCACCGGCGCCAGCTTGAGCAGATCGGCGAACAGCGACAGAAAGCTGTCGCCCGGCCCGAAAATCACCGACGGCCGGAACACCGTCACCGCCAGTTCACCCGCCGCTTGCAACACCAGCGCCTCGCCGGCCGCCTTGCTGCGCTGATAGGCGCTGCGCGAATTCGCGGCGGCGCCCAGCGCGCTCATGTGCAGCAAGCGCGGCACGCCGGCCGCCTTGCACGCCTGCACGACTTTGCGCGGCAATTCCACATGCGCGTGCTGGAAGCTGCCGCGCCGGGCTTGCGGGCTGTCGTGCTGGCCGGAAGCGGATTCATGCAGCAGACCGACCAGATTGATCACCGCGTCCATGCCGTCGAACAATCTGTTCAGACTGGCCGGGTCGTGGATATCGGCTTCCACGGTTTCCACCGTCGGCAGCACGTTGAGCTGCTTGACCGCCTCGCGCCGCCGCGCCGGGACGCGAAGCTGGATGCCGCGCGCGGTCAGCAGCGCGGCCAGATGCTGGCCGACGAAACCGCCGCCGCCGAGTATGCAAACGTTTTGAATGGGCATGATGGTCCGTGTGGATATTGAAGGGGGTGTGTCGATTCTATCCGGCCAGACAGGCTGCTAGTTCCGCGCCTCGACCAGGCTGGGCGCGGCGTCATCGCGCCGCGTCACGCGCTGGGCATTCGGATGCGGCGGAATCACGCCGAGGCGCTCTTTCAGCGGCGGGGCTACGCCGCCGAACAGCTTGCGATAGAACATGGCGTTGGCGAGCACTTTCTTGACGTATTCGCGGGTTTCGTAGAACGGGATGCTCTCGACGTAGATTGCCCCTTCCAGCGCGGTCTCCGCCTGCCATCTGCGCGCTCGCCCGGGGCCGGCGTTGTAGCCGGCGGTGGCCAGCACCGGCGACTGGCCGAGCGAGTCATAGACATGCTTGAGGTAGAAGGTGCCGAAGCGGATGTTGGTTTCCGGCTTGCCGACGCCGGCATGGGCATTTTTTTCCAACCCCATCTTGCTTGAAATCCATTTCGCGGTGGCCGGCATGATCTGCATCAGACCCTGCGCGCCGACGCGCGATTTGGCATGTTCGATGAACCGCGATTCCTGGCGCATCAGGCCATAGATCCAGGCTTCGTCGAGCTCGTTCTGCCGCGCGTAAGCGCTGGCCAAATCGCGGTAGGGGGCGATGTAGCGCAAATCGAAATCGTGTTCCTCGCGAGTTCGATCGGCGGTGGCGATGGCGCGGTCATACCAGTTGTCGCGCCGCGCCAGTTCCGCCGCCGCGAGCAGCGCGCGATCGGTCATGCCGCGCAGTGCCCAGTTCCACTCTTCGACCGCGTTGCCGTGGTCGCCGAGTTTGCGCAGCAACAGCGCGCGCCGCAGGCCGGGGTGAGATTCAGCTTGATTGAGATCGTTCGGCGTGACCTTGTAGTCGAGCGCACGGGCTTCCAGTTTGGTCGGCAGTTCCTCTTCGGCGAGCAAGCCGTAATAGTGAATCTCGCGGGACAATTTGGCGAACAGCACATTGGCCGGATAAGTGGCATTCAAGGCTTTCAGCGCGCGAGCTTTCCAGTAGCGCCAGACCGCTTCATTGCGCAGGGTTTCAGGCATCGCGTCGATGCCACGATTGACCTCGCTCCACTGTCCGGCGCGCAACGCGGCGCGGATCTTCCAGGTGGTCTGTAGTTCGCTGGTGACGTTTTCGGCGCGGCCGAACCAATCCAGCGCGCGCGTGTCGTGGCGCCGCGCCGCCTGCATGCCGATCTGACCCCAGCCATAGTCGCGTTCCGCCGGCGAATATTTTTCTTGATGGCGCAGCCACAGTTCGGCAGCCTGTTCGGGCGAGGTTTTGGCGATCTGGGTCAGCGCGTACAGCGCCGCCTCGCGTTGCGCGCGCGGCGCGGCGGCCGCCGCGATCAATGACTCGGGCTTGCTTTGAGCCAGTGTCAATGCGTTGGCGGTCATGCGAGCCTCGCTCGGCAAGCGCGCGTCGAGTTCGCGTGCCAGGCGCAGGTTGCCGTCGTCCAACGCCAGACGCAAGCGCGCCAGTCTATCCTCAAGGGTGAGCAAGCCGCGCTGCGACAGGCTGGTGAACGGCGCATCGCAACTGGACGGCAGATCGCGCGCGGTGCGCCATAGCTCGATACCGGCGCTGTCGGCCGCCGCCTGCGTCGGCGGGGCGCCGATCGCTTGCCGGGCGCTCAATTCGAAACAGCGCAACTCCTGGTCCGGCGCGACAATCACGGCGTAGATCGTCAGGAATGCCGACCAGTCATCCCGGCGGCCATATTCGCGCGCCAGATCAAGGCGCAGGCGGTTGGACAGATGCGAGTCGGGGTATTGATCGATGTAGGCCCGCAAGGCGGGTTCCGGCGCTTTGCGGTGTTTCAGTTCCCAGTAACGGATATAGCCGGTCAGCGCATGATCGGCGGGGAACTTCGCGGCGATCTGCGAAAAACGCTCGATCTTGCCTTTCTGTATAGCCTCGCGCGCGGCCTGATAATCGGCTTCGGCCGAAGCCCGCGCGCTGGTGGCGGTGATCGCCAGGAATGCAACAAGGAGTAAATATCGATAAATCACGGAGGATGAACAGTGGCGACGCGCCCGAACTGCCGATGCGGAAAGGCATCCACTTTACCCTTTCGACAGACCCCGACCAAAACCTGTCGGGGTGTTTTTTTGCACCAGCGATCCGGCCGGTGGCTCCTTAGCGCTCGGCCAGCGACACGCTGACATTGACGCGGACGCTGTCGCCGGGGTCGTAGGCCATGAAGGTCGTGTACTCACGACCCTGATAACGATAGGTGACATCGTAGCCGCTCAGCGCGCGGGTCCAGTTGTCGACCATGCGGCATTGCTGTTCGATGCGCGAGCGTGGTTCGGCGGGCGGGTAAGCGCGACGTTCGTCGCCATATCGGTCGCCGACTATCGCGCCCAATGCGACACCGGCCGCGGTCGCCGCCTTGCGGCCGTCGCCTTTGCCGATGCTGTTGCCCAGCACGCCGCCGACCACGCCACCGAGTATCGTGGCGCCAACGCCGCGCTCGGAAGCGCGTTCAGCGCCACGCGATTCGTAGATGACGCGTTCGTTCCAGCATTCACGCCGCGGTTGGTTGACGCTTTCGTATATCGGCGTGCTGGCGACGACCCGGGCGGTATCCTGGAAGCCGGCCTGGCCGGGATGATCATTCGCCAGACTGGATGCGCTGCCGAACAATGCCAGGGTCAGCGCGGGAACCAGCAACTTGCCGGTCAGTGTGGAGGGATATGCACGCATGGTAATTCTCCTTCAAGGTGGTCAGGTCAGCGGCGCGCGTCGTCGCGCGGACGGCGATTGCCAGGCCCGACCGGGCGATCCGGTCGAGTTTCATCGTTGCGACGCCTTTCGAAGCCGAAACCGTAACGGCTGTCGGCTGGCGCATAAGCGTCTGGTTGGCGGCGCGCATCCTGTTCCCGTGCCTCATCGCGCGGCGCCATGTCGGGAAAGGGAATCCGTATCGCTTCCCGCGCCGGAACCGGCAACTGGCCGAGTCGGTCCTGAAAGAACTGACGCATCCGCATGCGTTCTTCCGGGCTGGCGCGTTCCCAGCGCTCGCGTGCCTCGCGGCGTTCGCTTGGACTGAGTTGCGCAAGCTTGATCACGCCTTCGGCCGAGCTGAATAACGAACTATCGGCTTGACCGGCAAGAGCGGGTAAAGTCGGCAGTAACAGCAGTAGAGCGATCAACAGGTTGCGACGCATGGTATTTCTCCTTTCCATGAGGTCATGTTAGGCGGCGGGCGTATCAGCCGGGTTTCCGGCGTTCGCCGATTTGTAACAAATTGTTTCCGGGCGGCGGATTTGTCGGCGTGCTCCGCGCCGCCCTAGCAGCGAGGACAGGGTTGTGAATCACACTCCAGACGAAAATCTGAACATACTGATTGTTGACGACGATGCGGGCATCCGCGATCTGCTGGCCGATTACCTGGCCAAACAGGGCATGCGCGTCGACACCGCGCGGGACGGCAAGGAAATGGATGAGCGCCTGGCGGCGCATTTTCCGGATTTGATTGTCATGGACTTGATGATGCCGGGCGAGGACGGACTCAGCCTGACGCGCCGCGTCAAAGCCGCGCGCGATGTGCCGGTGATCATGTTGTCGGCGCGTGGCGAGGACATCGATCGCATCGTCGGTCTGGAAGTCGGGGCCGACGATTATCTGCCCAAGCCGTTCAACCCGCGCGAGTTGCTGGCGCGCATCCGCGCCGTGTTGCGTCGCGGCCATGCCGGCGCCGCCGCCGATGCCGGTGAAGTGGTGCGCTTCGGACCGTTCGGGCTGGACCTGGCGGCGCAAGCCTTGTCGCGCGACGGTGTCGAGATTCCGCTGTCGCAGGCCGAGTTCACCTTGCTCAAGCTGTTCATCGAACGGCCCAACCGGGCGCTGTCGCGCGATCAGATCATGGACAGCCTGAAAGGTTACGAGCGCGATCCGTTCGATCGCTCGATCGATGTGCGGGTGACCCGCTTGCGCAAGAAGCTGGAGGATGATCCGGCCAATCCGGTATACATCCGCACGGTCTGGGGTCAGGGCTATCTGTTCTCGCCCAAGGGCAAATCGGTTTGAAGCGGCTGGCGAGCCTGTTGCCGGAAACCTTGTTCGGCCGTACCGCCGCCGCCTTGCTGGTGGCGTTTCTGGCGTTCGAGGCAATCGCTTTTGGCGTGGTCTGGTTCATGGTCATCCAGCCGCTGGCGGCGCGCTCCGCCGACGATCTGGCGGCAAAAATTCTGTTGTCGGCGCAAACCTGGGTGGAATTGCCGCCGCAAACCCGCGCCGATTACGAAATGGAATTGGCGTTTCGCCATGACTTGGCGCTGGCCGAGGTAGAAACGCGCCTGCCACACGCGGCCGAAGTGAATTACTTCGGCGATCTGATCGCGGCGGCGCTGAGTCGGCGCGCCGGTCAGACCATCACCCTCAAGCGCGCCGCCGATCCGGGCTGGGACTGGCTGGAAATCCAGGTTGCCGACACCTTGCTGCGGGTCGGCTTCGACCGTCGGCGCTACGTCCTGGAAGCGCCGTTGGCGGCGATCGGCGTGTTCCTGCTCGGCGCCTTGCTGACCGTGCTGACCGCGTTGTTCATGGTGCGGCAGGTCAGCCGACGGCTGAACAGCCTGGCGAAAAAGGCCGCCGACGTGGGGCAGGGCCGCACCCCGGAGCTGTTGCCGGAAACCGGCGCGCGCGAACTGCGCGAACTGACCGTGGCGTTCAATCGCATGGCGGAAGAAGTGCAGGCGCTGTTGGAGAATCGGACCGTGCTGCTGGCCGGCGTCAGCCACGATCTGCGCACGCCGATCACCCGCCTGCGCCTGGCGCTGTCGTTGCTGGAAGACAGTGACGCGACGCTGGTCAAGCGCATGGAACATGATCTGGATGAAATGAATCGCTTGATCAGCGACATGCTGGTGTTCGCTCGTTCGCTGAAGGTCGAAGCGCTGCATGACATCGATCTGACTCAGGTTCTGGATGATCTGGCGACCCAGGCGGCGTTGCTCGGCCCGCTCGAATGGATGGCTGGATCGCCGTGCAGGGTGCATATCGGGGAAGCGGCGCTGCGCCGCATCGTCGGCAACCTGCTGGAGAATGCCCGCCGCTATGGTTTGGGCGCGCCGGTGACGCTGACGCTGAATTGCACGGTGGAGGAAGCGCGCATCGGGGTGCTGGATCGCGGGCCGGGTATACCGTCGGAACAGCGCGAGGCGGTGTTTCGGCCGTTTACCCGGCTGGAAACCTCACGCAGCCGCGACGCCGGGGGCAGCGGGCTGGGCTTGGCGATTGCGCGTCAACTGGCGGATGCCTATGGCTGGCGCATCGAGTTGGCGGATCGAGACGGTGGCGGTTTGCACGCCAGCCTGATCATTTCACGTGGTACTTGAACAGCAAGACTTCGATATTCAGGAACGACAGGCTGGTGATCGACAATCGCCGGGTTTGGGTACGAACGACATGGCGCGCGGTATCGGCGGCTTTGCGGATGCGGATGGTCAGGCGAGGGGTCAGGTTGAGGGTCATGGCGATTTCCGGGTGGGTTCCTTTCTTCCACCATGACTTTGCAAATTGCGTGCCGCGCTCGATTCCGCAAAAAAACGCCTGGAAACCCTGTAAAACCGTAGCTGAACGCTTATTTTTCTGACCGTATCACGCCGTGCCTGGCGAAACCTTGCCCCTGGCGACGGAATTCCAACAGCTTGCTGTTCTCGGTCTATCGCTGCGAAATCGGGCGGCGAACATCTGCCGCGAAAAGGAAAGATGGAAGGATTGCCGACCTACGGATAAGCACCTGAACGTAGGGCGGCAATCCTTTGCCGCCTTCACATTCATACTGCCTTCCTGGCTGGAGCGAGTCAGCTGATGTTGCTTGCCAATCAGGGATCGCTTTGATCACCGATCAGCGTCGCCGGCTTAATCTTTGAACAGGTCCTTCAGTTCTTTCCATGTTTGCTGGATGTCCTCTACCTGTTCCAGCAGGTCCGGCTTTTCCGCCGTCGTGGTGCCGGATTCGTCGCTGGATTTGCCACTGGCCGGAGCAGGCGCCTGGCCAATGCGATCGCCGTTCCAGTTGTTGCCTTTTTCTGGCGGCGAGCTATTGCAATAACTCCAGGTGCCGATGAATTTGTCGGCCTCGAAGCTCCAGCGGATGCGGCCCCAGTGATGGCGGCCGTTCTTCGGGCTGGCGCAGCGCTGGCTGGAGCCGTTTTCGATCCAGAACCCCTCCAGCACGTTGCCGCGCATCTCGCCG
Source organism: Betaproteobacteria bacterium (assembly GCA_020061585.1). Classification (GTDB taxonomy): domain Bacteria; phylum Pseudomonadota; class Gammaproteobacteria; order Burkholderiales; family Thiobacillaceae; genus PFJX01. The sequence goes on from JAGUXX010000299.1 coordinate 23,061, forward strand.
ACGATTTCTCCGCCATCGCTGGTGTACTTGCCGTTGATCTGATTGCCGGACTGAATCAGGGTCAGTTCGCCTTCAGTAGTCTTCCACTTGCCCGCAACGTTGCTTTCAGAAGCGGCAGTACCCGCTGCCGATTTTTTCTGCACTTCCAGCATCAGGCTGGTGCTGCCGGTTTTACCCAGGCTATCACGCACGCTGAGGCCGACCTTGTGCTGGCCGATCTTGCTCGGCGTCGCGACGGCTTGCGCGGCCTGGCCGATGGCGCCTTGCCAGACGTAGGTGTAAGGCGGTTTGCCGCCGGACACTTCGACGCGCAGGCTGACGCGCTGGCCGGGTTCCGGCGCGGCATCGTCGGCAATCAGGGTTGGAGTCGGATTGGCTGACACGGGCGGCGCATTGCTCACTTCGATGACGCTCAGGTTGATCTCGCCGCCGCCAAGCACGATGCCATCCGCATCGCGCGCTTCGACGCGGGCGTTGATGCTGCCGGGCGCGCTGCGCGATACCGTCGGCGTCTGCGACAGGGTACTCGACAGCGTCGTGCCGTCGTTGACCGTCCAGCTCCAGCGCAAGCCGTCCGGCGCCGTCGCGGCTTGAATCTCGGCGCGTAGCGTAATCCGTTCATGCGTGACGAACGCGCCTTTCGGCACCGGCACCAGGCCACCTTTCTTCGCGTCCCAGATCATCGGCCGCGGGCCGGGTTCCACCGCGGTGACTTTGACCTGATAGATCTGGCCGGTATAGGTGGCGCTGATCTCGCCGATTTCGTCGCCGTGATAAGGCACTCGCGCCAGGGTTTTCAGCACCACCGGCTTGGCATCTTTCGCCTTGAAACTGATCTCCCGCGCATTGCTGGCGCGCTGCGTGCGGTTCGAGGTCGGCGGATCGATCCAGCGGAAGTCGACCAGGCTGTCGGCGATGCCGGGCTGGCTGCTGATCCGGGCGTTGATTTCCTGGCCGATGCGGCCCTGTCCCTCCGCCGGCGAGAACACCAGGTTGAATTTCGGCGCGATGACCTTGACCGTTTCCTGGTCGCATTCGCCCACGGTCTGGAAGCTGCCTTCGATTTTTTCCTGGATTTCGCACCACAGCTTGACCTCGCCCATGCGGTCGTAGGTGATCTGGGTTTTGCCGTCGCTGCTGGTCGGCGGCGTGAAGGTGACCAGCGGTTCGGATTGCCAGACGATCAGCTTGCCGGTTTCAACCGGCGGTGTGGCGAACTCCTGGGCCGGATTGGCGATGTACTGCTGCTGTCGGCCGTCGGCGGCGGGGCGGGCGGCCGGTGGTGAGTTGCCGCCGCCGGCGCGTCCGCCCGAGTAATTGACGCTGCCGGAATGGCTGGTATCGACGCAGAACGGATTGCCCGGCGTGGCGCAGGGGTCGAGCGGGTTGTTGCCGGGTTTGGCCCCGGCATTCGGGGCGACTGCCGCGACCGTTTCGCTGCCGGGCAGCGCCAGGGTAGCGCGACTGCCATAGAACACCGTCGGCTGGGCGCCTTTCAGTTTCACCCGCGCCGGACTGACCTGTAGTGTGGCGCTGCCTTCACCAGTCTTGCCGTCGGCATCGGTGGCGGTGACGCTGACTGTCCATTCACCCGCCCATCGCGGCGTCACGGCGACTCGCGCGCCACTGCCGCCGCTTGACCAGGCAAAGCGATAGGGTGGCTTGCCGCCGCTGGCGCTGGCGTTGAGGGTGACTGATTTGCCGAAGGCGACGCTGGCCGTCGGCGCCGGCACGACCACCTTGAGCTCGGCCGCTGCGTCCTGCGCTTTCTTGCCGACCGGCAATGCCGCATTGGCGCAGCTCAGGCTGTATTTCAGGCGCGGCGTGACCGGTTTCGGGTAAGGGAAGGGCAGTTTGTATTTTTCGCTGAGCTTCTCCACCGATTCGAACCAGGCCCGGTAGCCGCCGAAGCCGGCGCTGTGCAGCAGATGCACGGCGTCGCCGAGTTCGCGTTTGGTGGTGCTGATCAGTTTCACTTCCTGCCAATGCTGCGCCGGCCAGGTGCCGACACAACTCTCTTCGAACTTGCGGCCTTCGTTCCGGCAGCGCTCGCTGCGTTTTCTGGTGTCCTCGTTCGGATTGCCGCTGTCCCAGCAGCGCCGTTCGACTTCGTTGCGCTGGTTTTCGACTTGCTGCATCAGCTTTTCCCAGACGACCGAGTCGATGTGATCAAGCGCGTCGATATACGGCCGCCAGGCCAGCGCCCAGTCGATGCGCGCGTTCTTCAGGGTTTTCAGCGCGTCGCCCAGGGCATCGATGTTGGCTTGCCAGGCGACCACGTTGTTCATCTTCAGATCGCTGTTCTTCTCGGCATCGAGGCGATCGACCAGGCGTTTCCAGTCGTGCGCGGCGAGCGCTGTCGCGATGAACGGCGCCAGCTTGGCATCGGTTTTCTGCTCCGCCTGGGTCACCGTGATGGCGCGTGAGGTTTCGCCGAGTTTTTTCTCGGCCTTGCCTTGCTTGACCACGGCGCTGAGGCCGAGCGTGTAGATGCGCGCCCGATCCGCCTTCAAGGTGTATTTTTCGGCACGCCCGGCGGCCACGCCATCCAGACTCCAGCGCAGCTGGAGATTGGCGCGGGCGCGGTCTTCCGCCTTGACGATGCGGGCGCTGAAGCTGGCGCTGTCGCCCAATTTGAGCTCGCCGGGACCGACGATTTCCAGTTGCACCGCCTGACCCGCCAGCGCCAGTTGCGCCAGATAATCCTTGTAGGCTCGACTGCGCGCGCCAAGCGCGGCCTGTATCTCCGGCGCGCACTGGCTGGCCGAGCGTTCGCCGCAATCGTCGAGCAGGTGTTCCCACTCGAACGCGTATTGAGCGAGCTGTTTCAGATGCGCCTGGTCCTTCGCGACATCCACCGGGCGTTGCAGCGTGTCGGCCAGTTCGCGGCGCAGCAATTCGTCGCGGCGTTGGTGCGCCGCCAGTGTCGTCTCGGCCAGCGTCACATCGGTGACCGGGTCGCCGGACAGGCGCGGCGCCGCCGAGGCGCTGCCGAGCAGCAGGTTCTTCATCGGCCGGGTTTGTACGGCGGCATAGTCGGCGCCGGCGGCATGCCAGGTATCCAGAATGATCTGCTTGCGCAGATTGTCGACGCGCTCGTAAGCCTTCAGATATTTGTCGAACAGCAGGCCGACGGCATAGGGGTTTTCGCCGGACCAGAAACTCGAATTCTGACGAATCTCGAACCGGACTTTCGCCAGCAGGCCCTTGTTCTTGCCGAGATCGGCGTCGCCCAGCCCGAGGTCGGACTCGATCTTGCGGATGCGGGCTTCCAGTTCCGGCGATTGCACCGACCTGGCCGCCGATTCCAGCATGTCCGCCATCGCCAGCCAGATCGTCTGGTTCAGGTTGTCTTCCATTTTTTGCAGCGCCGCCGCGCGCTCGCCGGCGTAGCCGTCGTTCGGCGTCTTGTCGGCCTTGGCCTTGAACTGTTCCAGCATCGTCGTGGCATAGCGCACGTCTTCGCTGTGGGCGAAGAAGCGTCGCAGTTTCGACAGCTTGTCTTCGTAGCGGCCGAACTTGTCGTCCTGCCTGGGCGCCAGCGACGCCCAATAGCGGAAGTTGGGCGAGGTGAAGAAGGTGCTGTCGGCACGCGTGAACAAATCGACTATCGCCTGCCGGTTGCCGGGCGGAATCGAGGCGCTGTCGATTTCCTTGCCGATCAGGTTGCGCAGGCTGAAGCCGGTGATGCGGCCCTGGGTGTCGAATTCGGTGATGTCCAGGATGCGGTTCATCGCGGCGTAAAACTCGGCGTCGCGGATCGCCACATCGGCGCGCTGCAGTTGCTGACTGACCATGTAGGTCTGACCGGCGAACGGGAAATAGACGAATACCACGGCCATGCCGAGCGGCTTCGGCGAACCGCTGCGCAAGCTGTCATACACCGCCAGCGGAATCTGCAGGCTGGGAAATTTCTCCTGCAGGCCGATGCGGCCCATCGCCAGCGAGGCGTTCCACAGGGCTTCGCTGGCATCCTTGCTGTCCAGATAGGCGTCGTAGACGGCGAACGCGTTGTCCGCCCAATCCATCGTCTTCATCAGGCCGGAGCCGGCGCTGGTCTTGCTCAATTGCTGGTTGAGCTGCTGCACGGCGTCGTAGACCTGAGCGCCATTCGGATATTTGCGCCGGGATTGCTCGACGAATTGGTCGATCGCCTGGTCGGCCCAGCCCAGTTTGCGCAGATAGCCTTTCAGCTTGAGATAGCTGTCGGACATCATGACGCGGTCGATCACCGAATCGGACAACTTGTAGGACTCGCTCAGCAGGCTGTGCAGTTCCTTTGCCCGCGCCTCCAGTTCGGCCGGCGGCAGCTTGCCTTCGCGCACATCCCGGGTCAGCTCCAGGGCCTGGCGCATGATTTCCGGCGGCTGGCCGGCGCTGTCACGGAAGGCGCGCAATTCGGTGTCCAGGTCTTGCCACAGTTTGTCGAGCGCGGTTTGGCGCGCGTCGTCCTGCTTGATGCCGGCTACCGTATTGAGGCGGAAGGCCAATGCGCGGGCGGCGTTGTCGTGCATCGCGATCTCGGCATGATGGGTCAGCCGGTCGGTGACCGCATCGACGTTGTCGGCGGTGATCGCCTCGCCGGCCAGCGCTTCGAGCAGCGCCGCGACTTTTTCCGGGTTGTTTTTGTGGGCGATGATCTGTTCGGCAAACCGGGCCAGCGCCGGGTTGTTTTCGCTGTACGGGTTGAAGCCGCTGCCGGCGATCGCCTTCTTGCTCATGAAATAACTGCGCTCGGCGTACTTCAGCATCTTGATCAGCTTCTGACCACGGCTGTAGGGACCGTGTTCGATGTCGTGGATGCCGTGGCGCAGCATTTCCAGCGACAGCATCGGCTCCTTGGTCAGGTCCATCTTCGGGTAATCCACTTCGGGCGCCACATCCTTGAATTGGCCGGCCTCAAGTTTGCGCAGCGCGACTTCCCAGAACAGTTGCGAGCCGGGCTTCTCGACCATGCGTATCCTGGGTTGGCCGTTGGCGTCGAGCACCAGGCTGCCGTCGGCATTTTTTTCGACCTTGATCAGTTTCCATTTCGACCGCTTGAGCATGTCCAGTTCGGCGAAGGTTTTGCCCCAGTCGCCGATGAATACGTCTGGTGTAGCCTGGCCGTGGGCGGTGAGCAGGGTATCGGCGCGCAACATGGTCTGGCCGCTGCGCTGGTTCAGCTTGTCCTGGAAGCGGTCGACGATCCAACGGTTCAGATCGGGGTCGATGGAGACGCTGGAAAAGTCGATGTCGGCCTCGAAACCCAGGCCGGACAGCTGCATCTTCACCCACGAGCCGATATCGATCTCGCCCAGCACGGCGGCGTCGGGGTTTTGTTTGAAGGTGTCCTGCAGGGTTTCCAGCCACAACTGCTGCACCAGGCTGGCGCGGCCAAACATCAGTGCCCGTTCGGTGGCGAGAAAGCTATCGTCCCAGGCGCCCTGGCCGGGAAACAGCGGATGCCCGCCGCCGCCGGCGATCTTGTAGCTGTCCTTGAATTTCTGCAGATCGCCCAGGCCCAGGCCCATGTCGGCCAGGTCGCGCAGGAAGGCTGCGCTGATCTGTTGCAGCCTGCGCTCGCTCTTTTCGCCCAGTTGCGGTTTGCCGGATTCATTGGCGCCGCGCCCGAACAGCTCACGGATGCCGCCCAGTTCCGCCTCGTAACGCCTGAGCAGGTCGCCGATGCGCCGCATCTCGGCCGCGTCGAGCTGGCCGCTGGCGCTCTGCCCCGGCTCGGTTTGAGGCGTGATCACGCCCGGTTTCGCCTTGCTGTCGCTGACGTTGATCACGGTCCTGTAAGTCTTGCCGTTGATCTTCACCTTGACCGTGCCATGGCCCGCCCGCACGCCCTTCAGCCTGGCCTGATCCGAATCGCTGTCCAGCAACTTCAAACCGGCATCGGCGGACCAGTGGGTCACCACGGCGATCATCGGCTTGCCGGCAATCCGCACCGTCACCTCGTCGCCGATGCCGATTTCGCTTCTCTCCGGCTTCAGCGATGCGCCCAGGGCAGGCAGGGCAAGCAGGCAGACAATCAACAGACTCCAAAAAGGGAGCCGAAACAAGCGGGGCCAGGAGTGCGCCATCATTTTTCTCCAGTTCAGGTCGGCAGGTCAGGACATGGCCCTGACGCGCCGATCAAAAGATACGTCTATCCAATTTAGTCTTCTGGCTGGGATTGGACAAACCCAGAGGAAAACCCCGGGGCAATCGCATTGGCGTAACAGTGGGTCGATAAACGCGATAAATTCAAAAAAAACCGTCACCCCGGCGTATGCCTGGGTCCAGAAATTGTTGATTTTATTGACCCAACTGCGCTGGACCCCGGCCTTCGCCGGGGTGACAAAATGTTTTTCGACACCCCGATAAACGGGAAACCGGCGCGGGTCGTATCCGGCGGAACGGTACGGTTAGAATTCGCACTCTTTTCAACGCGTTTCGACACCATGCCCGCTTTTCAGGACATCATTCTCACGCTCCAGCGTTTCTGGGGCGAACAGGGCTGCACCCTGCTGCAACCCTACGATCTCGAAGTCGGCGCCGGCACCAGCCATACCGCCACCTTTCTGCGCTCGCTCGGGCCGGAACCCTGGAAAGCCGCTTACGTGCAGCCGTCGCGGCGACCCAAGGACGGCCGTTACGGCGAGAACCCGAACCGCTTGCAGCACTACTACCAGTTCCAGGTGGTGCTGAAGCCGGCTCCGGAAAACATCCTGGAGCTGTATCTCGGCTCGCTCGAAGCGCTCGGTTTCGACCTCAAACAGAACGACATCCGCTTCGTCGAGGACGACTGGGAAAACCCGACGCTGGGCGCCTGGGGCCTGGGCTGGGAAGTCTGGCTGAACGGCATGGAAGTCACCCAGTTCACCTATTTCCAGCAGGTCGGCGGCATCAATTGCAAACCGATCACCGGTGAAATCACCTACGGCCTGGAACGCCTGGCGATGTATCTGCAAGGCGTCGACAACGTGTTCGATCTGGAATATTCGCCCGGCGTCAGCTATGGCGACGTGTTCCACCAGAACGAGGTCGAACAATCGACCTACAACTTCGAACACAGCGACGTCGAATTCCTGCTCACCGCGTTCAACGCCTACGAGAAACAGGCGAAAAACCTGATGGACAACAAACTCGCGCTGCCGGCCTATGAACAGGTGCTGAAAGCCGGCCATACCTTCAACCTGCTCGACGCGCGCGGCGCCATATCGGTCACCGAACGCGCCGCCTACATCGGCCGCATCCGCAACCTGGCGCGCAGTGTCGCGCAGAGCTACCTTGATTCGCGGGCGCGTCTCGGCTTCCCGATGGCGCCGAAGGAATGGGCGGAAGAAGTATTGGCGCAGATCGAGAAAAAGGCGGCGTAAGCCGTGTCAGCAAACCATACCGTCATTCCGGCGCATGCCGGAATCCAGCCGTCCACGACCTGGACCCCGGCCTGCGCCGGGGTGACGGGTCAAATAGAGCTTTCCGCATATGAGTACGCATAACCTGCTGGTTGAACTGTTTGTTGAAGAACTGCCGCCGAAGGCGCTGAAGAAACTCGGCGAGGCATTTGCCCAGACGCTGGCCGATTCATTGAAAGCGCAAGGCCTGACCGACGTGGGCAGCGTGGTCACGCCGTACGCCTCGCCGCGCCGACTGGCCGCCCACATCACCCAGGTTGCCGTGCGCGCCGCCGACAAGCCGGTTTGTACCAAGCTGATGCCGGCCAGCGTGGCGCTGAATGGCGAAGGCCAGGCAACGCCGGCCTTGCTGAAAAAGTTGGCGTCGATGGGACTGGATGTTTCGGTGCTGCCGCAACTCAAGCGGATGCCGGACGGCAAGGCGGAAGCGCTGTTTTTCGACACCGTCGCTTCCGGTGTTGAACTGGCCGCCGGCTTGCAGAAGGCGCTGGACGAAGCGCTGGCCAAGTTGCCGATTCCTAAGGTGATGACCTATCAACTGGCCGATGGCTGGAGCACGGTCAACTTCGTGCGTCCGGCGCATGCGCTGATCGCCTTGCATGGCGCGGAAGTGGTGCCGATTTCGACGCTCGGCTTGAACGCCGGTCGCGAAACCCAAGGCCATCGTTTCGAGGCGCTGAAGCATCCTTTGCGGATCGACAATGCCGACAGCTACGCCGCTCAGATGCGGGACGAAGGCGCGGTGATTGCAGGCTTCGCCGATCGTCGCGCGGAAATCGAACGCCAGTTGCAGGTCGCGGCGGAAAAAATTGGTGGCGGGGTGCGGCCGTTGCATGACGACGCCTTGCTGGATGAAGTCACCGCGCTGGTCGAACGGCCGAATGTGCTGCTTTGCCGGTTCGAGGCGGAGTTCCTGCAAGTGCCGCAGGAATGCCTGATCCTGACCATGAAGGCGAACCAGAAATATTTCCCGCTGCTGGACAACGCGGGGAAGCTGAGCAACCAGTTCCTGATCGTCTCCAACATCTCGCCGGCCGACCCGTCGGCGGTGATCGGCGGCAACGAGCGGGTGGTGCGGCCGCGTCTGGCCGACGCCAAGTTCTTTTACGACCAGGATCGCAAGAAGCCGCTGGCGGCGCGCGTCGAACTGCTGGACAACGTGGTCTACCACAACAAGCTGGGCTCGCAGGGCGCGCGCGTCAAACGCCTGAGCAAGCTGGCCGCCGCCATCGCCCGTGAACTCGGCGCCGATGCTGATCTGGCGGCGCGCGCGGCGATGCTGGCCAAGGCCGATCTGATCACCGACATGGTCGGTGAATTTCCCGAACTGCAAGGCGTCATGGGACGCTATTACGCGTTGCATGACGGCGAGGACGGCCGCGTCGCCGATGCGATACGCGATCACTATCTGCCGCGTTTCGCCGGCGACCGCCTGGCCGAAGACCACATCGCGCTGGCGGTGGCGATGGCGGAACGCCTGGATACCCTGGTCGGCATCTTCGGCATCGGCCTGACGCCCAGCGGCGACAAGGATCCGTTCGCCTTGCGCCGCGCCGCGCTGGGGGTGTTGCGGATGCTGATGGAACGCGCCTTGCCGCTCGACCTGATGAACTTGCTGGACTTGGCGCGGGCGCGGTTCGCCGACGAACAGGTGGCCAGCAGCGTCGCGCTGGATGTGTTCCAGTTCATGATGGACCGTCTGCGCGTCCTGCTCAAAGACCCGTTGAAGGACCAAGCCGCCGCCGGTGACCAGGTTGAAGCGGTGGTCAGTCAGAACCCGACCCGCATCGATCGGGTGCCGGCGCGGCTGGCGGCGGTGGCGGCGTTCGCTTGCCTGCCGGAAGCCGAGGCGCTGGCCGCCGCCAACAAGCGGATACAGAACATACTGCGCAAAGCCGAAACCAGCGGCGCCGTGGTCGATGTCGCGCTGTTCCAGGAGGAAGCCGAACGCGTTCTGTACGCCGCCGTGAGCGCGTTGCGCCCGGAAGTCGAGACCGCGCTCGCCAATCTCGACTACACCGGCGCGCTGATGCGGTTGTCCAGCTTGCGCGCGCCGGTGGACGGCTTTTTCGACAGCGTCATGGTGATGGCCGAGGCGCCGCTGGTGCGCGCCAACCGTCTAGGCTTGCTCGGCAGTCTGGCGGAATTGCTGAATTGCGTCGCCGACATCAGCCAGTTGTCCGGCAAGTAAGACCGGCCGGGACGCGGTCCGCCCATGCCGGCCGAGCAAGACAAGCGGCGCTACGAGATTTCCTGGTTCACGGCGGAATTTGTCGATGGCGGTGTGGAGTTGGCGTTTCGCGCGGCGCGCCATCGACGCGTGGTGCGCCAGACGCGCATCGCATTCAGCACGGTGATTCTGGTGCTGTTTGCGCTGGCCTATACCGATTACCTGGCTCTGGGTCTCGGCGATGCTTTTTATGCGCTGCTCAAAAGTCGCCTGGCGCTGGCGGTGCTTTGTCTGCTGGTGGTCTTCAGCGCCGGCCGGCTATGGCGATCGTTGATGGATGGCGTCACGCCGACCGCTATCGGGATCATCGGCGTGGCCGGGTTTCTCAGCGTCACCTTGCTGCGTCCTTATGAAGTCGGCTGGCATGGCATGAGCATGATGCTGATTCTGTTCGGCTTGTATGTGTTCCTGCCGAACCGGTTTTTGTTCGCGCTGGCAACCGCGCTGACCTCGTCGTTGCTGTTCATGTTGTTGCTGGACGCCCATTTCCATCTGCTCGGGCGCGAACTGCTGACGCTGGCGATACTGCTCACCGGCGTCAACCTGCTTGGCGCGCGCGTCGCGTATCGCCATAGTTGCGGCATGCGGCTGGCCTATGCCAGCGAAGCGCTGCGCCGCAAGATGCGCGGCCGGTTGCATCGGAGCGAGGCATCGTTGGCGGGTTTGCAAGCCGAACGCGATGCCGTGCTGAATCACGATCCGCTGCTGGGAACCATCGATCGCCGGCATTTCGAACATCTGCTGCGCCGCGCCGTGAGCCGCTGTTCCGAACGCGGCGCGTTCGGGCCGATCGGTCTGATGCTGATCGAGGTCGACTACTTCAAGCAGGTCGTCGATACCTACGGTGTTCAGCACCGCGTGGCCATCCTGGAGCATCTGGTCATGCTCGCGCATGGCGTGTTGCGGCGCGCCGACGGGGGCGTGGCGCAATTCGCGGAAGCCTCGTTCGCCGCGCTGCTGATCGACTGCGATCAAAACGCGGCGAATCGGCTGGCGGATGAACTGCGCGGCGCGCTGTATCGCACGCCATTGCGCCTGCCCGAGACGACACTGTGCATCAGCGCCAGCATCGCCGTCGCCCCATTGCTTGCGGATGAGTCCGCCGATTCCTTGCGGCGACGCGCGGAGGCCGCCCTGGCGATGGCCAGGGTGAAGGGCGGCAACCGGGTGGAACAGGCGATATCCGGCGTGTTCATCGCGCCACTTGAGGGCGGCGCCGGAGACGCTCAAAATGCCGTGCCCGACCCCGCCCTGGAGCGCCCATGAAACTTGTCATACTCGATCGCGATGGCGTGATCAATTTCGACTCCGATCAGTTCATCAAGAATCCACGCGAATGGAACCCGATACCCGGCAGCCTGGAAGCCATCGCGCAACTCAATCAGGCCGGTTTCCGGGTGGTGGTGGCCACCAATCAATCCGGCATTGGACGTGGGTTGTTCGACATGTCCACGCTCAACGCGATTCACGCCAAGATGCACAAGCTGGTCGGTCAGGTCGGCGGGCGCATCGACGCGGTGTTCTTCTGCCCGCATGCGGCGGATTCGCGCTGTAGCTGCCGCAAGCCGAAAGCCGGTCTGTTCAGCGACATCGCCGCGCGATTTCATGTCGACTTGCCGAACGTCTATGCCGTCGGCGACGCGCTGCGCGACATTCAGGCGGCGATCAGCGTCGGCGCGCGACCGGTGCTGGTTAAGACCGGCAAGGGTATGCGCACCATCGAGGGCGGCCAACTGCCCGATGTTGTGCCGGTGCACGAAAACCTGGCGCAAGCCGTGCAAGCCATCATCAACACCCCGACCACAACGCCTGCCCTGTGATGATTTTCCTGCGTTCCCTGATTTTCCTGCTGGTCAAGGCGCTGATGACCATTCCGTTCAGCCTGATCACCCTGATGACCTTTCCGTTTCCGCCGCTGGCCCGCTATCGGGTGATCGCGCAATGGAGCGCCATCGTCAACTGGTTGAGCCGGGTGATCGTCGGCATCACCTACCGGGTCGAGGGCATCGAGAATCTGCCCGCCGAGCCGGCGGTGATTCTGTCGAAACATCAGTCGGCCTGGGAAACCATTGTGTTCCAGCAGATCTTTCCGCCGCTGTCGTTCGTGTTGAAGAAGAACCTGCTGTACATCCCGTTCTTCGGCTGGGGGTTGGCGCTGTTCAGCCCGATCGCCATCGATCGCGGCGCCGGTCGGGAAGCGCTGAAACAGATCGAAGCGCAAGGCCGTGAGCGGCTCAAGAGCGGTTTCTGGGTGTTGATTTTTCCGGAAGGCACGCGGGTCGCGCCGGGTGAGGCCGGTCGATTCCAGGTCGGCGGCGCCTGGCTGGCGGTGAAGGCCGGCGTGTCGGTGGTGCCGGTGGCGCACAACGCCGGCCGGTTCTGGCCGAAGAACGGTTTTCTCAAATATCCCGGCGAAATCGTGGTCAAGATCGGCAAGCCGATCCCCGCCGGCGGCCGCAAGGCCGCGCAAGTGCTGGCCGAGAGCGAGAACTGGATCGTGGACGCGATGCGTGGCCTGTAATCGCCACGCTGTCGCGACGCTGTTTGGCGGCGTAACATCACAAGCGGACTTTTTTGTCGCAAATTTGAAATCATGACCGCTCTGGAAAAACCCGGCCCCTGGCCCGCGCGGCTGGACGTGCTGCAAAGCTTCAGCGGCTTGTTGCTCGGCTTGTTCATGTGGCTGCATATGCTGTTCGTCTCGTCGATACTGCTCGGCGAGGAGGCGATGTGGACGGTGGCGCGCTTCTTCGAAGGCTATTTCCTGTTTGGTTACGGCTTGCCCTGGCTGGTGTCGCTGTTCGTCGCCGGCATCTTCACCTTGTTCGTCATCCACGCCTGGCTGGCGCTGCGCAAATTTCCCGCGCAATGGCGGCAACATCGGCTGTACTGGACGCACCTGCGCTCGATGCGGCATGAAGACACCACGCTCTGGTTGGTTCAGGTCATCACCGGCTTCGGCATGTTCTTCCTGGCGCCGGTGCATCTTTATTTGATGATGACGCATCCGGAACTGATCGGCCCGTATGAATCCGCCGACCGGGTCTGGAGCGGCATGCTCTGGCCGTTGTATCTGGCGCTGCTGTTCCTGGTCGAACTGCACGCCGGAATCGGCTTGTATCGGCTGGCGGTGAAGTGGGGCAATTTTTCCGACCCGGCCAGCGCCCGGCGCAAGCTGAAGCGGCTGAAGTGGGCATTCACCGGGTTTTTCCTGGTGCTTGGCCTGGTGACGCTGGCGGCGTACATCAAGCTCGGCATCGAACACGCGCCGCAGGTCGGAGAACCCTATGTTCCAGCCTCGTTGAGGACCGCGCCATGAAGATCAGCATCACCGACGTGCTGGTGGTCGGCGGCGGTCTGGCCGGTTTGCGCACCGCCATCGGCGCCAAGCGGCGCGGGCTGGAAACGCTGATCCTGTCGCTGGTGCCGGCCAAGCGTTCGCATTCGGTCGCCGCGCAGGGCGGCATGCAGGCCAGCCTGGCGAATGGCGTCAAGGGCGAGGGCGACAACGAGGACGTGCATTTCGAGGATACCGTGCGCGGCTCCGACTGGGGCTGCGACCAACGCGTGGCGCGGATGTTCGCCCACATGGCGCCGAAGGCGGTGCGCGAACTGGCGGCCTGGGGCGTGGCCTGGAATCGCGTGCAACGCGGCGAGCGCGAGGTGGTGATCAACGGTCAGCGCGTCACGCTCACCGAAAAAGCGGCCGCGCACGGCCTGATCACCGCGCGCGATTTCGGCGGCACGCGCAAATGGCGCACCTGTCACACCTCCGACGGCACCGGCCACGCGATGTTGTACACGGTCAGCGATCAGGCCATCGCCGAAGCCATTCCGGTGCGCGAACGCATCGAGGCGCTGGCGCTGATTCATGACGGCGAACGCTGCCACGGCGTGGTCACGCGCGACCTGATCAGCGGCGAATTGTCCGCCTGTCTGGCGCGCGCCACGGTGCTGGCCACCGGCGGCTACGGGCGGATCTGGGGCATCTCCACCAACGCCCTGATCAACGAGGGCATGGGCGCGGCGTTGGCCCTGGAAACCGGCGTCGCCCGCCTGGGCAACATGGAAGCGGTGCAGTTTCATCCCACCGCCATCGTGCCGGCCGGCATTCTGGTTACCGAGGGCTGTCGCGGCGACGGCGGTCTGCTGCTGGACCGTGACGGTCACCGGTTCATGCCGGATTACGAGCCGGAGAAAAAGGAACTCGCCTCGCGCGACGTGGTGTCGCGCCGCATGGCCGAGCATATGCGGGCGGGCAAGGGCGTCCAATCGGCTTACGGCGAACACCTGTGGCTGGACATCACCAATCTGGGCGCGGCGCACATCGACCGGAACCTGCGCGAAGTGAAGGACATCTGCCGCTATTTCCTGGGCATCGACCCGGCCAAGGATCCCATCCCGGTGCGTCCCACCCAGCATTACTCGATGGGCGGCGTGCGCACCGATCATCGCGGCGAATCGCCCTGGCTGTCCGGCTTGTTTTCCTGCGGCGAAGCGGCCTGCTGGGACATGCACGGCTTCAACCGCCTGGGCGGCAATTCGGTCGCCGAAACCGTGGTGGCCGGCATGCTGGTCGGCGAATATGTCGCCGATTACTGTCAGTCGCGAGTCGGTCAGGCCGACCTGTCGCAGGCGCTGGCGCGCCAGTTCGTCGAGCGCGAGCGGGCGGCGCTGGCCGCCATCGTCGCCCATCCCGGCGGAGAAAACCCGATTGCCTTGCGCGCCGACATGGAACGCGTGATGACCGACAAGGTCGGTCTGTTCCGCAACGGACCGGATCTGCAAAGCGCGGTCGCCGAACTGTCCGAATTGCTGGCGCGCAGTCGCCGGGTCGGCATCCGCGGCAAACACCTCGATGCCAACCCGGAGCTGGTGCTGGCCTACCGCTTGCCGCGCATGCTGAAAGTGGCGCTGACTGTGGCGCTGGGCGCGCTGAATCGGGTCGAAAGTCGCGGCGCGCATTTCCGCGAGGACTTCCCGGCGCGCAACGACCGCGACTGGCTGAATCGCACCCTGGCCTGCTGGCGCGAGGGCGACGAACTGCCGACGCTGGATTACGAGGCGCTGGACGTGATGCATATGGAACTGCCGCCGGGTTTTCGCGGGTATGGCGTGAAGAACATCATCGAGCACCCGCACAGCGCCTTGCGCCAGGCCGAGGTCGATGAATTTCGCGCCGGCCACCTCGACCGCTACAAGCTGCAACTGGCGTTGATGTCGTTCAAGCAACTGCTGCCGGTACGCTATCGCGGCAGAAACGCGCGCCTGGACGAAACCCTGCCATGAGACAGTATGGTGCGCCATGCGCACCATCGAGCTAAATCGGTGCGCATGGCGCACCCTACGGGAAGGATGTCATGAATTCACGCAGCCTCACTTTCAACGTCTTCCGCCACAATCCGCGTGATGCCGCCAGCCAGCCGCGTGTCGTGCAGTATCAACTGGAAGAAACCCCGGGCATGACCTTGTTCATCGCCCTGACCCGCATCCGCGAGACGCTGGACCCCGGCCTGAATTTCGATTTCGTCTGCCGCGCCGGGATCTGCGGCTCCTGCGCGATGGTCATCAACGGCCGGCCCGGACTGGCCTGCCGCACGCTGACCGCGGAATTGCCGGCGGACATCCGCTTGTTTCCGTTGCCGGGTTTCGAACTGATCGCCGATCTTTCGGTGAACACCGGCAAATGGATGCGCGGCATGAGCGAACGGCTGCAAGCCTGGTTGCATCCGCGCGAGACAGCCGACATCGATGCGCTGGAGGCGCGCATGGAGCCGGACCTGGCGGAGGCGATCTATGAACTGGATCGCTGTATCGAATGCGGCTGCTGCGTCGCGGGTTGCGGCACGGCGCAAATGCGCCCGGACTTCGTCGGCGCGGTTGGCATGAACAAGATCGCGCGTTTCCGCCTCGATCCGCGCGATGCGCGAAGCGACGCCGAGTTTTTCGATCTGGTCGGTGACGACAGCGGCATCTTCGGTTGCATGAGCCTGCTCGGTTGCCACGATGTCTGCCCCAAGGCGTTGCCGTTGCAGACTCAGATCGCCTATCTGCGGCGCGGCATGGCGCGCCAGGGCTGGTCGGCGAAACCCGCGAGCTGATCAGGTTTTTTCAGGTTCGACCGACTGCGCGGCGGCCAGGGTTTCCAGCGCGGCGGCGAAATCGAATCGTTCCACCTGCCGCGTCAGACGGGCCAGGGTCTGCGGCGGCAGGGTCCGCGCCAGCAGCGGC
>JAGUXX010000190.1 GCA_020061585.1 Betaproteobacteria bacterium
ATCAATCCACCCAAAAAGGAATATGTCGCCGGAAACTCCGATCATTCATCGACACTAAATTAATTCCGCTGGTGTCTCAAAATCATTGACACGTTCCGCACGTTGCCGCCGCTGCAGTCGCGGCACGCAAACGTTCCAAAGCAGACATCGTCACGATCATCACCTGGAATCTCAGAGATTTTGACCGCAAAGAACTGGCAAAGGCCGGGGTCGCTGCAGAAACCCCGGATGCTTTCTTGTGTCGCTTGTTCGCGAAATCACCGGAAGAAGTGATCGCCGCTTTTGTGCGAATGCAGAACAATCTACGAAATCCGTCCAAGACAGTCCAGGAGTGTGCTGATACGCTTGCCACACAAGGCTTGAGGAACTTCGCGGAGTTGATTTCGGGAGTAATCGACTGAGGGTTACTGTTACTGACTTGGAAGTTGGAGGCCAGCGCCGGAAGTTGGAGGCCAGCGCCGGAAGTTGTAGGCCAGCGCCGCTGTTGCTAAGGAGATGTGTACAAAATGATGATCCGGAAAACAAGGTCCCGGGCCGCTTTGCCGTATGGTTCGAACTTGCCGTTCTACCCGCCCCGGCTCAGCCACATCAGACTGTCGAACCGCCGGCCGGCGCGCGATTCGATGTTGAACCGGGCCATGCCCGCCGACCCGACATTGACCCGGTAGGCCTGGGCATACGGCAGGCCCAGCGCATGGCAGACCGCCATGCGAATGACGCCGGCATGCGCCACGACCAGCACATGTCGGCCCAGGTGACGTTGCCAGATGTCGTCATAGGCGGCGGCGACGCGCGCCTGAAACTCGGCCAGCGGCTCGGCGCCTTCGGGGCGATTCGCCAGCGGGTCCTGCTTGAAATTGAAAATGCGGTCGGGATCGTCCTGCTTGAGCTGTTCGGCGGTGCGGCCTTCCCATACGCCGAAGCCGACTTCGGCAAGCCGCGCATCAACTTGCACGGGCAGCCCCAGCCCCTCGGCCAGCCAGTCGGCGAACGCCTGGCAACGGCTCAACGGCGAACTGACCACGGCCTGCCAAGGCTGCTCGCCGGCGGTCGCCGCGCGCATCTGCGCCCAGCCCTTCTCCGACAGCGGGTCGTCGGTCTGGCCTCGATATTTTTTGCCGCCGACCGGTTCGCCATGACGCAGGAAATCGAGTGTGGTGGTGCTCATTTCCTCATCCTCATCGCCCGCGCAGCAGGCCTTCGACTTCGCGGCGCAGCGCATCGACCTCCATCACCGCCAGCGCGGCGCGGTTGCCCAAGCTCTGTATGCTGGCGCCCAGCGCCGCGCACTGGCGATAGGCGGTGCGCCCCTTCAGGCTGGCGGCGAGCATCGGAATGCCGAACTCCGGCAGCATGCCCAGCACTTCGCGCGCCAGCACGGTATTCGGCTGCATCTGATTGACGACCAGACGCGCCTCCAGCTCGGGATTCTTGTTGCGCGCCAGGATGATCGCCTCGCGGATGCGCACCGAAGCCCACAGATCGAGCGGCGAGGGAATCACCGGCACCAGCGCCAGATGCGCCGCGCGCAGCGCGCTGGCGGTCACCGGCGCGGTGGCCGCCGGCGGACTGTCGATGACGATGTAATCGAATTCTTCGGCGCGTTTGCGCAAGGCCTTGTGCAGTTTGCTTTCCTCGCCGGAGACATCTTCCACTTGCGCCGGGAAACCCGAGCCCATGCTCGACCAGTGCAAGGCCGTATTTTGCGGGTCGGCATCGGCGACCAGCACCCGCCGGCCGCGATCCGCCAGACTGCCGGCCAGCAGCATGGCCAAGGTGGTCTTGCCGGCGCCGCCTTTCTGATTGACTACGGCGATAATTTTCGCGCTCATGCGATACGCTCCAGAAAAATAATCGAAATCACCCAATTAACGCCGTGATGGTAGCGCCATGCCAAGTCTGACGCAGCCGCATGGTTATAATTCGCGCGTTCCAAATTGACAGGGTGCGACTCATGGGCTTTCTCGCTGGCAAGAAGATCCTCATTACCGGTTTGCTCAGTAACCGTTCCATCGCCTATGGTGTCGCCAAATGCTGCCACCGCGAAGGCGCCGAACTGGCCTTCACCTATCAGGGCGACAAGGTCAAGGATCGGGTGCTGGGCCTGATCACCGAATTCAGCGGCGACACCCCCTTGCTGTTCCCTTGCGATGTCAGCAGCGACGCGGAGATCGACACGCTGTTCGTCGAACTGGGCAAGCACTGGGACGGTCTCGACGGCCTGGTGCACTCCATCGCCTATGTGCCCAAGGAAGCGCTGGACGGCAGCTACCTGGATTTCGTCACGCGCGAGAACTTCCGCATCGCCCACGACATCTCCAGCTATTCGTTCACCGCGCTGGCCAAGGCCGGCATGCCGATGATGGCCGGCCGCAATGCCGCGCTGCTGACCATGACCTATCTCGGCGCGGTGCGTTCGGTGCCGCATTACAACGTCATGGGTCTGGCCAAGGCCAGCCTGGAAGCCAGCGTCTATTACCTGGCGTCGAGCATCGGCCCGAAAGGCATCCGGGTCAACGGCCTGTCGGCCGGTCCGATCAAGACGCTGGCCGCGTCCGGCATCGCCGATTTCAACAAACTGCTGGCCTGGGGTGAAAAGCACTCGCCGCTGCGGCGCAACGTCACCATCGAGGAAGTCGGCAATGTCGCCGCATTCCTGATGTCCGACCTGGCCTCCGGCATCACCGGCGAAATCACCTATGTCGACTCCGGCTTCAACAGCACGGCGGGTTTGTCGACCAACGACTGACGCCGCGCCGCGTTCGCTTCAGGCGTGAAACGCGCCGCCCGGCGCGGAGTCCAGCAGCAATTGCGTGTAAGGGTCTTGCGGGCGGGTCAACAAGGTTTCGGTAGCGCCGGTTTCAACGATCCGCCCGCCGCGCATCACCGCGACCCGATGCGCCAGATAGCTCACCACCGACAGGTTGTGGGTGATGAACAGATAGGCCAGCCCGTGCAGCCGTTGCAAATCGGCCAGCAGATTGAGAATCTGCGCCTGCACCGAGACATCCAGCGCGCTGGTCGGCTCATCCAGAATCAGCAGTTTCGGCGCCACCGCCAGCGCCCGGGCGATGGCGATGCGCTGCCGCTGACCACCGGAAAACTCGTGTGGATAACGGCCGATGGCATCGATCGGCAAACCGACCTGATTCAGCAGATCGGCAATTTTCGCCGGACGTTGCGACACCGGCAGCGTCGATAGCGCCGTCATGCCTTCGGCGAGAATCTCGCCGACTTTCATGCGCGGATTCAGCGACGAAAACGGGTCCTGGAAAACAATCTGCATTTCCGCCCGCTTGCGCCGCAAGGCTTCGCCGCGCAATCCGGCCAGCGGCTCGCCGAGCAGGCTGACCTGCCCGGCGCTGGGCTCGATGAGGCGCAGGATGGCGCGCGCCAGGGTGGTCTTGCCGCAACCGGATTCACCGACCAGCGCCAGGGTTTCCCCGGCCGCCACCCGCAGACTCACGCCATCGACCGCCTTGACCACACCGACAGTGCGTTTCAGCAGCCCCTTGCGGATCGGAAAATGCACCGCCAGATCGCGCACTTCGAGCACCGGACTGTCCGTCGCCTGACCCGCCGAAGGTTTGGCCGACACCGCGCCCGCCGAATCCGCCGCGGCGCCGGCGGGCACGACCGATTGCGCCAGATGGCAGCGCGCGAAATGTCCCGGCGCGGTCTCGTAAAACGCCGGCTCGTCAACGCGACAGCGCGCGAACACCGCCGGACAGCGATCGGCGAAGCGGCAGCCGATGAACGCGGTATCCGGACCGGGCACCCGGCCCGGCAGGCTGTCCAGCCGCTCGCCGCGCCGATCCAGGCGCGGCAGCACGGCAAACAGCTTTTGCGTGTAGGGATGCCGGGGCGCGGCATACAGCGCATCGCTACTCGCCCATTCGACGATCTGGCCGGCGTACATCACCGCCACCCGGTCGGCCATGTCGTGCGCCACGTCGAGATCGTGGGTGATCAGCAGCAGACTCATGCCGCGCTGTTGCTGCAAGTCCTTGAGCAGTTTGAGGATCTGCGCCTGCACGGTGACGTCCAGCGCGGTGGTCGGTTCGTCGGCGATCAACACCTCCGGTTCGCCGGCCAGCATCATGGCGATCAGCGCGCGCTGGCGCTGACCGCCGGAAAGCTGGAACGGGTACGAAGCCAGCTTGTCGGCGCCCAGGCCCACCGACTGCAACAAACGCCCGGCCTCGGCATCCGCCGCCGCGCCGCTCAGGCCGCGATGCGCCGCCAGCGCTTCGTGGATCTGCTCGGCCACCGTCATCACCGGATTCAGACTGCTCTGCGGCTCCTGGAAGATCATCGCCAACCGGCCGCCGCGCACCTCGCCCATCTCGGCTTCGGTCAGCGCGAACAAATCCACATCGGATAAACGCGCGTCGCCGCCGGCCACCCGGCCGGCATCCGGCAACAAACGCATCAGCGCCAGCGCGGTCAGCGATTTGCCGCAACCCGATTCGCCGAGCAAGGCAACGCACTGGTTGGCGCCGATCTCGAAGCTGACGCCATCGACCGGCTTCAGCAGACGCGGCAAGGCGGCGCTGCCGGCGGCAATTTCGACGCGCAGATCGCGCACCCGCAAGGTGGTCACGCGCGCTCCTTGGATTTCGGGTCGAGCGCTTCGCGCACCTGATCGGCGAACAGGTTGGCGGCCAGCACCAGAATGAACATGAACACGAACGCCGCCGCCAGTTGCCACCACACCACCGGCTCGCGCGCCAGTTCCAGGCGCGCGCCGTTGATCATGTTGCCGAAGCTGGTCATCGCCGGGTCGACGCCGACGCCGACATAGGACAGCACCGCCTCGGCCAGCACCAGACCGGAGAAGTCGATGACCACGGTGATCAGCACCAGATGCATGACATTGGGCAGCAGATGGCGCAGCAGGATGCGCGCGTCGGTGACGCCGAAGGCGCGCGCCGCCTGGACGAATTCGAGTTCGCGCAGTTTCAGCGCCTCGGCGCGCAACAGCCGCGCCAGGCCGGTCCAGCCGGTCACCCCGAGGATCGCGCAGAGCGCCAGCAGGCGCACATCGGAACGCGCGGCGGCGGTTTCGAACAGTTCGGCGTGGGCCTCGATCTGCACCTGCACCACCAGCACCGCGGCGGCGATCAGCAGCACCCCGGGTATCGAATTCAAGGTGGTGTAGAGATACTGAATGGCATCGTCGATGCGCCCGCCGAAGTAACCCGCCGCGATGCCCAGACTGAGCGCGAACGGCAGCATGATCAGCGTCGTCAGGCTGCCGATCAAGAGGCCGGTGCGCACCGATTTCAGCGCCAGATAGAGCACGTCCTGACCGACCTTGTCGGTGCCGAGCACATGGTAATGCGGCGCCAGCGCGACCAGCACGCCGGCGGTGGTCAGCATCGCCAGCACGGTCCACGACCGTGCCGCCGCGCCCGGCGTGGCG
>JAGUXX010000283.1 GCA_020061585.1 Betaproteobacteria bacterium
ATGGGCTTGGCAGTATGTGTTTCCGGCAGCCAGCTTTTCTACTGACCCGCGTTCCGGAGCAGTGCGGCGACATCATGTGGATGACAAACGGGTGCAGCGAGCGGTGAAGTTGGCGGCGGCGAAGGCGGGCATTGCCAAGCAAGTCAGCCCACATGCGCTGAGACACTCCTTTGCAACCCACCTCTTGGAAGGCGGTTACGATATCCGCACCGTGCAGGAACTGCTCGGCCATTCCGATGTTTCGACAACGATGATTTACACCCATGTGTTGAACAAGGGCGGGCGCGGGGTGGTGAGTCCGCTGGATCGGTGAGTCGAGGCGGGTAGTTTCGACTTGCGCGCCGACTTGGCTACGCCACTTCCTGTTGAAACACACGAATCCTCGGAGCGATTTTTTCCTTTAATTCGCGAACGGCCATCCGCATGTCGTATTCGCTTTGCAGATTCAGCCAGAACCGCGGTTCCATATTGAAAAACAGGCCAAGCCGCAATGCGGTATCCGCCGTGACAGGGCGGTTGCCGTTGATCAGTTCGCTGATCCGGCTTGGCGAGACGTCGATGTCGCTGGCGAGTCTGCGGGAAGTGATGTTGAGGGGGTTCAGGAAATCCACCAGGAGAATTTCACCGGGATGAATTTCGTCAAGCAATTCCGCCATTTTGGATTCCTGATAATCCGGCTAGATTTGTGCATGAAACCGTAGGGTGCGCCGTGCGCACCGATAGGCTGAATGGTGCGCACGGCGCACCCTACGGTCTGCGGCCCGCAAACTTGCCTTCCGACATCGTTCGGCGGAAGGCGCGATAAGGCTGCCCTACAACTGTTGCCCGTGTTCCCGCGTGTTGTGGAATTTGACCTTCGGCCAGCGTTCCATCGCCAGGCTTAGATTGACGTGGTTGTCGGCGAGATAGACCAGGTTGTCGTCGACATCGCGCGCCAGGCGCATCTGCTGGGCTTTGACGAATTCCGCCAGATGCGCGGCGTCGTCGCAGGTCACCCAGCGGGCGGTGTGGATGCCGGAGCGTTCGAACACCGCATCGACGCCGTATTCGGCTTTCAGGCGATGTTCCACCACTTCGAACTGCAACTGGCCGACGGCGCCCATCAGCAGGCTGCTGTCGACCAGCGGCGCGAAGACCTGGATCGCGCCTTCCTCGCCGAGTTCGCGCAGGCCTTTCTGCAACTGCTTGGATTTCAGCGGGTCGCGCAGCCGCGCCTTGCTGAACATGTCCGGCGCGAAGTAGGGGATGCCCTTGTAGGTGAGCAGTTCGCCTTCGGTCAGCACGTCGCCGATCTGCAACTGGCCGTGGTTGTGGATGCCGATGATGTCGCCGGCATAGGCTTCTTCCATGCGGGTGCGTTCGTTGGCCATGAACACCACGGCATTGGCGATCTTCATTTCCTTGTTGGTGCGGCGTTGTTTGACCTTCATGCCGGGCGCGTATTGGCCGGAACAGACGCGGAAGAAGGCGATGCGGTCGCGGTGGTTGGGGTCCATGTTGGCCTGGATCTTGAACACGAAGCCGGTGAACGCCGGCTCGTCCGGTTCGACCTGGCGCACTTCGCCGTTCGCCGTGACCGCTTCGCGCGCGACCGGCGCCGGCGCCCAGTCGACCAGCGCGCGCAGCACTTCACGTACGCCGAAATTGTTGATACCGGAACCGAAGAACACCGGCGATTGTTTGCCGGCAAGGAAGTCGTCGAGATGGAATGCCGCGCCGGCGCCGCGCACCAGTTCGATTTCGCCGTCCATGGTCTCGAATTCCATCAGGTACTGCTGGCGCAGCTCCTCGATCTGCGCGCCGCGCAGGGTTTCTACTTCCTGGCCGGATTTTTCCTCGCCAGGGGCGAAGCGCAGCACTTCGTCATTGATCAGGTGATACACGCCATGAAAGCGCTTGCCCATGCCGATCGGCCAGGTCACCGGCGCACAATGCAGTTTCAGCACCGATTCGATCTCGTCGAGCAGTTCCAAGGGGTCGCGCACTTCGCGGTCCATCTTGTTGATGAAGGTGATGATCGGCGTGTTGCGCAGGCGGCAGACTTCGAGCAGTTTGATGGTCTGCTCTTCGACGCCTTTCGCCGCGTCTACGACCATCACGGCGGCGTCTACGGCGGTCAGCACGCGATAGGTGTCTTCCGAGAAATCCTTGTGGCCGGGGGTGTCGAGCAGGTTGATGACGCAATCGTCATAACCGAACTGCATCACCGAACTGGCCACCGAAATGCCGCGCTGCTTTTCCACTTCCAGCCAGTCGGAGGTGGCGTATTTGCCGCTCTTGCGCGCCTTCACCGTGCCGGCCATCTGGATCGCGCCGCCGAACAGCAACAGCTTCTCGGTCAGCGTCGTCTTGCCCGCGTCGGGGTGGGAAATGATGGCGAAGGTGCGCCGTTTGGCGACCTGGCGGGCAATATGGGAGGCAAGCGGGGTGTCGGGATTCATGGCAATGGGATGTCGAAGCAGTCTCAGAAAACGCAAAAGCGGCCAGCCGGCCGCTTTTGCTGTGGCGCAAGGATATCAGTTGTTCTGCTGAATACCCGCAACCACCCAGCCCTGATTGCCGGTGAGCGGCTTGGTCAGATGCCAGACTTCGTCGAACGAGATGGTCGTGGCGTTGTCTTCACGCAGCGTGCCGTAAAACCGCACGCTGACGATCTGGCGGTTGCCTTCTTCCAGCGCTTCCAGGGTTTCGGCGTTGATGGTCATCACTTCCGTGTGCTGTTGCTGACCCTGGCGCTCGTCGATGTCCAGCTTCAGTTCGGCATACATCTCCGGCGTGGTGAACTCGCGCAGATCATCCAGATTGCCGGCGTCGTTGGCGGCCTGCATGCGGATGAAGTTGACCTTGGCTTGGCGGGCGAAGGCGACTTCGTCGAAACCGGGCGGGAAGCTGGGCGCGGGCGCGGCGGCTGACGTTGCTTCGGCATTGCCCTGGCCGGATTGGTCATAGATGCTGCCTGGCACGACGGAACCGCCGGCGGGGGCTTCGAAGCGCATCGGCTGCGCTGCGTTCTGGTTCGCACCGGCGCCTTGGCCCGCGTAATGCATCGGGCGCTGCATCGCCGGTTTGTTGCGGTTGAGGAACCAGCGCACCAGCATGAACGCCGCGAACGCCAGCAAGGCGATCATCAGCATGTTGGCGACGCCTTCACCGAGGCCGAAATGCGACAACAGGGCGGCGATGCCGAGACCGGCGGCGAGGCCGGCGATCGGACCCATCCAGTTGCGTTTCGGCGTGGCGCCGGCGGCGGCATTCTGCGGCGGGGTTTGGGTTTGCTGAGTCGATTGATTCGGGGTGGCTTCACGCTTTTGCGGCGCATCGCGCTGCATGCCGAATGATTTGCCGCCGCCCATGCGTTTTGCTTCGGCGTCGAACACGGGTAGACCGAAGGCGAAGAAAACCGCGAAAAGTGACAGAAGAATACGTTGCATCGAGTGAATCTCCAGGTTGAAACAGTTTCGATCAGATGCCGCCGCAGCGGCGTTTATCAAGTGGCGGGCATTGTACCTGTCATGGATGACAGATAGGTTCTCGGAGGTCAGTCAGGTCGGGAAGGTTCCCGGGCGCGACCGCGCAACCAGGCCAGGACCCCATTGCCGGCGACGAAGCCGCTGGCGAAACAGGCGGTCAGCAGATAGCCGCCGGTGGGCGCTTCCCAATCCAGCATTTCACCGGCGCAGAACACGCCGGGCAGGGCGTTGAGCATCAGCTTCGCATCCATCGCCTCGAAGCGCACGCCGCCGGCGCTGCTGATCGCTTCATCGAGCGGACGCGGGGCGGTCAGCGTCAGCGGCAAGGCCTTGATCGCGGCGGCGAGCCGCAGTGGGTCGGCATATTCGTCGCGGCTCAGGCACTCGCGCAACAGTCCAGCCTTGACCCCGGTAATGCCGGCGCGGCTTTGCAAATGGCTGGACAGCGAACGCGAACCGCGTGGATGCGCGACTTCCGCGATCACCCGCTGCAAGGTCTTGCCCGGCGCCAGATCGAGGTGTACCCGCGCGCTGCCGGTGGTTTCAATGACATCGCGGATGGCGGCGGAAGCGGCGTAGATCAGGCTGCCTTCGATACCGTGCTCAGTGACCACAAACTCGCCCTGGCGCTGAAACTCGCCGAACGTCAGTCGCGCCGATTTCAGCGGCTGGCCGGCGAACCGCGCGCGAAAATGCGCGCTCCAGCCGACATCGAAGCCGCAATTCGACGGTTTCAACGCCGCCACGTCCACGCCGCGCGCCCGCAACAGCGGTACCCAGGCGCCATTCGACCCAAGCCGCGCCCAACTGCCGCCGCCGAGCGCCAGAATCGCGGCATCGAATCGCCGGGATGTTTCGCCTTCCGGCGTGGCGAAGCGCAAGCCGCCTTGCGCATCCCAACCCAACCAACGCTGCCGGACGTGGATCTTCACGCCGCCGCCGCGCAATCGATGCAGCCAGGCGCGCAGCAACGGCGCGGCTTTCATGTCGGTCGGAAAAACCCGGCCGGAACTGCCGACGAAGGTTTCGATGCCGAGGTCATGCGCCCAGGCGCGCAGATCCGTCGGCGCGAACGCCGCCAGCCAAGGCTCAATCCGGCGCTGGCGCTGGCCGTAACGCGACAGGAACAGCGGCAATGCTTCCGAGTGGGTCAGATTCATGCCGCCCTTGCCGGCCAGCAGGAACTTGCGCCCGACCGACGGCATCGCATCGAACAGTTCGACCTCGATGCCGGTTTCGGCCGCGCCCTGGCTCAATACTTCGGCGGCCATCAAGCCGGCCGGGCCGCCGCCAATGACGGCGACGCGGAAAGGGGTGAGGGATACGGTCAAGATGGTTCTAATCTGAAATGGACGTGCGATTATCACGGCATATGACTAGCGACATGCCTCCGACGCTGATCGACACCCATTGCCATCTCGATGCCGGCGAGTTCGCCATCGACCGCGACGCGGTGTATCTGCGCGCGCGCGCTGCCGGTGTGGCGACGCAGATCATCCCCGCCGTCAGCCGCGCCAACTTCGCCGCTGTCGAAGCCGTGTGCCGACGTTATCCCGGCTGTCTGCCGGCCTGGGGCATGCATCCGATGTACATCCATGTCCACCAGGATGCGCATCTCGACGCCCTGCGCGCCGCCATCGCCGTCTGGCGGCCGGTGGCCATCGGCGAGATCGGGCTGGATCTGTTCGCGCCCGGGCTGGACTTGGCGATCCAGGAGCGTTTCTTCGTCGCGCAACTCAAGCTCGCCCGCGAGCATGATCTGCCGGTGCTGTTGCATTGCCGGCGCGCCAATGATCAGGTGCTCAAGCAATTGCGTCGTTTCGGCATCAAGGGCGGCATCGCCCACGCTTTCAGCGGTAGCCGCCAGCAGGCCGAGGCCTATCTGAAGCTGGGCTTCAAACTCGGCTTCGGCGGCGCGTTCACCTGGACCCGGGCGACCAATCTGCGGGCGCTGGCGGTTGCATTGCCGCTTGATGCTCTGGTGCTGGAAACCGACAGCCCGGACATCGCGCCGGCCTGGGTCGGCAAGGGACGCAACGAACCGGCGGAGCTGGCGCGCATCGCCGCCTGTCTGGCCGAACTGCGCGGCGAAAGCCCGCAAGAAATCATCCGGCGGACCAGCGCCAACGCCCGGGCGGTGCTGTTTATCGATAATCCAGACGCAGCGTGAACCAGTCGCCCAACGCCGCGCGTATCTCGCCCGAGGTCAGATGCCGCATGATGGGAATGCCCGAGGCGTTCTGATTGCTCATGCAGCTCAGCGCCCGTACCGGTTGCACGCCATCGCGCAGCCGGAACGTGGTCTTGTAATAGATGTGGGTCGGGCCATCGTCGTCGCCGAAGCTGACCCGCCGGACCTGCCAGGTGGAACGCAACGGGGCCATGCCGGCCAGGGTTTCGACGCTGCGCGTGACGGCGGTGATCTCGAAGCGACCGGGCGAGACGGTCTGGGCTGTCGGACTGACGCTATCGATTTCGAACACGCAGAATGGATCCTGTTCCTGCACCGCGTTGCGCGCCACGATCCGCCCGTATTGCAGGCGAGCGGTCGCCGCATTCGGTTCGATCGGCAAAGTTCTGTCGAGCCGCAATTCGCCCAGCGCGGTCTGACCGACCCCCGGGCCGCTGGCGCAGGCGGTCAACAGCAGTGCAACAGGCAGCAGAGTCAAGGTATGGGCGTAACGCATGCGGGTTATGATGCGACTATGTCGCGACAAGTTCCAGCAAATTCTTTGGCCCTCAGCGGCGCGCGTGTGCGCATCGACAAATGGCTTTGGGCCGCGCGGTTTTTCAAGACGCGCGGTCTGGCGCAAGCGGCGGTGGAAGCGGGACGTGTGCGTCTGGTCGGCGCCGGAGAGCCGGGCGACCGCGTCAAATCCAGCCGCGAGCTGCGCGTCGGTGACCTGTTGCGGATCCAGGTCGGCGATCTGGTGTGGACGGTCTCGGTGCTGGGTCTTTCCGAGCAGCGCGGACCGGCGCCGGTGGCGCGGCAACTCTACGCGGAGTCGGCGCAAAGCCAGGCCGAGCGTCTGGCGCGGATCGTGGCCGCGAAAGAACAGGCTGAACCGAGCAGCGGCATCAAGGGACGGCCGACCAAAAAGGACCGGCGACAGATCCATCGGTTCAACGAAATCTAAAACACCAACAGCGTGAGCATGACGGATAGAAACATGGAAACAGTGGATTGCGTGATTGTCGGCGCCGGCGTCAGCGGCCTGGTGGCGGCGGCCGGCATGGCCCGCGCCGGTCGCCAGGTGGTGGTGCTGGAAGCTTCGCCCCGAGTGGGCGGTTGCATCCATAGCTGGCATTTGCGTGACGAAATCGCCCCGGGTGGCGAGGGCGCTGATTTCTGGCTGGAGCTTGGCGCCCACACCGCCTACAACTCCTATTCGCAGTTGCTCGTCGCCCTGCGCGAGCGCGGCCGGCTGGACGATCTGCTGCCGCGCGAAAAAATGGGTTACAGCTTCGTCGCCCGCGATGGCCGGTTGCAATCGCCGCTGAAGCGCCTGAATTTTCTGCAAGCGGCGGTTTCGTTGCCGTTCGGCATCGGCCGGGCCAAGCCGGGACGCAGCGTCGCGGAATGGTTTGGCGGCCTGCTCGGACGTGGCAATTACCGGCGGCTGCTGGCGCCGGCGTTCGCGGCGGTGTTGTCGCAACCGGCGGATGCCTTTCCGGCCGAGTGGTTGTTCCGGCGCAAGCCGAGGCTGGCCGAAGCGCCGCGCAAGTACAGTTTTCCTGGCGGTTTGCAGGGGCTGCTGGAAGCGCTGGCCGAAGGCGCGGCGTTCGATTTGCGATATCAAACCGCCGCCGCCGCCGTGACGCGCACTGCTTCGGGCTTCCAGGTTCAGTCCGCGGCGGGGCCGATAGCCTGCCGGCAATTGATGCTCGCCGTGCCGGTCGATGTCGCCGGCGTGTTGTTGAACGAGGTGTATGCCGATATCGCCAACGAATTGCGCGCTTTCCCGATGTCCAGCAGCGAAGCGCTGGGCGTGGTGCTGCCGGCGGGCGTATCGGCGATCAAACCGGTGGCCGGTCTGATCGGCCTGAATGACGACTTCTGGTCGGTGGTCAGCCGCGATCCGATTCCCCACGATACCTTGCGCGGCTTCACCTTCCATTTTCGGCCCGGGCGCCTGAACCGCGAGGAGAAGTTGGCGCGCGCCGCCGCCGTGCTGGGTGTGCGCGCCGGCGATTTTCTGCATGTCCGCGAAACCCTGAACCGTTTGCCGGCGCCGGGAGTCGAACATCCACGCCGGGTCGCGGCGCTCGACGCCAAGCTCGCGGGTGAACCGCTGGCGCTGCTCGGCAACTATCTCAACGGCTTGTCGATCGGCGATTGCGCGGAGCGCGCGGCCAAAGAAACCGCCCGTCTGCTGGCTTTGTAAAGGAGACTCTCATGGCAAGTGTGCTGATTCCCCTGGCCCCCGGTTTCGAAGACCTGGAGGCGGTCACGCTGGTCGATCTGCTGCGTCGTGCCGGCATCGAAGTCGTTACCGCCGGCTTGCAACGCGGATTGATCGAAGGCAGCCGCGGCACCCGCATCGAACCGGATGCCTATCTCGATGAGGTGTTGACGCGCGACTTCGATCTGGTCGCGTTGCCCGGCGGCCTGCCCGGCGCGGAACATCTGCGCGATGATGCGCGGGTGCAGGCGCTGCTCAAGCGCATGGCCGCCGCCGGGCGTTACACCACGGCGATCTGCGCCGCGCCGATGGCCTTGGCGCAAGCCGGCCTGCTCGACGGCAAACGGGCGACCGCCTATCCCGGCGTGCTGGAAAAACTCAAGCTGAGCGATACCTTCATTCAGCCCGGCGCGGTAGTGGTGGATGGCAAAGTGGTCACCTCGATGGGGCCGGGCACGGCGATGGATTTCGCCTTGACCCTGGTCGAACTGCTGGTCGGCGCGGATGTGCGCCGACAGGTGGAGAACGGGCTGGTTCGATAACGACGGTCACTGCAAGGAGAAGACAAGATGTTGATACGTGAAGTGCTATCGGTAAAAAGCAGCATCGAGGTCGTCGGTGTCGAGCCGGATGCGACGATCGCCGAGGCGGTCAAACGCATGGCCGAGCACGACATCGGTTCACTGGTCGTGCTGCAAGACGGGGAACTGAGCGGCTTCATCACCGAGCGCGACATCCTGCGCGGCATGCACGCGCGTGGCTGCGCCCTGACCGAAGTCAAGGTCGGCGATCTGATGGAAAAGGAACCGCTGGTGGTGAACCTCGACGATTCGGTCGATTACGCGCGTGAGGCGATGACCAAAAGCCATACCAGCCATCTGGTGGTGCTCGACGATCAGAAATTGCTCGGCGTGATTTCGTTTCACGATGTCGCCCGGGCCTGCCTGAAAGAGGCCAGTTTTGAAAACGCGTTGTTGAAGCGCTACATCAAGCACTGGCCGGAGTAGGCCGTTAGCGGTGAAGACCAGCCTACGGGCTGATAGTCCTCAGCGGATATCCTCGATGTTGAATTTCTTGTCCATGATGGTCGGCACCAGCACGGCATAGCCCTGGTTTTGCCAGTGCACCAATTCGACCGGGGCGCTGGGCACGATGTGGACGAAATCCTGCAGGTCCTTCGCGCTGTAGCCGTAGTCGTGCATGGCCAGGCCGCAGACCTTGAATTCGATGCCGAGGTCGGCGTAATAGCGCATGCGCTCGACGACATCCTTGTATTTGGCCGCGTTTTTCTTGGCCAGCGTGACCAGTTCGGTGCCGTGCACGACGACCTTGATGGTGTCGGTGTCGTACTCGTAGGGCGGTACCGACAGCGGCAGGATCAGCGAGCGGATCCAGTACAGGGCGGCGCCCATCTTGGCCGGGTCGTCGAGAAAGAAATCGAACACCACTTTCGGCGCGGCATAGGGCGTTTCGACATAGGTGGCTTCGGCGCGGACCGGCAAAGCAAGCAGCAGGCCGAAAATCAGGGCAAGGATTTTCATGATCTGTCCTCCGGGGTGTTTGTTACGAGGATAGTTGACCGATCAGACTTTGATAGACCCGTAACCGGTTGGGCAGCATTTCCCCGGTTTGCGCGGCGGCCAGCACGGCGCAGCCGGGTTCCTTCAGGTGGCGGCAGTTGTAGAACCGGCACTGGCCGGCGCGGTCGCGGATTTCCGGGAAGGCGTTCATCAGCGCCGCCTGGGTCAGATGTTGCAGGCCGAATTCCTGCATGCCGGGCGAGTCGATCAGGTCGCCGCCGCCGGGCAGATGGAACAGCCGGGCATTGGTGGTGGTGTGTTTGCCGGCATCCAGGGCCAGTGATATTTCGCCGGTGGCGGCGTTGGCTGCCGGCGCCAGCGCGTTCAGCAAGGTGCTTTTGCCGACGCCGGATGCGCCGACCAGCACGCTGGTCTTGTCCAGCAGGTGGGCTTGCAGTTCCGCCAGATCGCCCCGCGCCGAGACGATGATTTGCGCATAGCCGAGCCGCGCATAGGTGTCCAGATGCCGATGCAGCGCGGCGGTTTCCGGCAGGTCGGACTTGTTCAGCGCGATCAGAACCGGGATATTCGCGCTCTCGCAGGCGACCAGACAGCGAATCAGCAGTTCTTCGCGGAAGTAGGGCACCGCCGCGACCACCACCACGGCGAGATCGAGATTGGCGGCAATCAGCTTGCTGCGAAAATCGTCGGAGCGATACAGCAGGTTCTGGCGGGCGGCGACCTTCTCGATGACGCCTTTGTCGGCGTCGGTCATCGCGAATCCGACCCGATCGCCGCAGACGATGTCGCTCTTGCGGCCGCGGGTAACGCATTCGACGATGCCGGCGCCCGATTCGATCAGGAAGCGACGCCCGTGCGCCGCGACGACGCGTCCGGTCAGCAACGCGCCGCGACCTTCACATCCGACGCCATTACAACTCGAACAACGCGTCGATCTTGGCGGCGCAGATGAAGTCCGATTCCGACAGGCCGTTGATGGCGTGGGTGACGTATTCGACGCGGCAGGTGTTGTAGCCCACCGCCAGGTCCGGGTGGTGGCCCTGCTGGTGCGACACCCAGGCGACGGCGTTGACGAAGGTCATGGTGATGTAGTGGTCGGCGAACTTGAAATCGCGCCGCAGTTTGCCGTCGGCGACTTGCCAGTCAGCCGCCAGTTTCGGCATCAGGGCGGTTATTTCATCGTCGGAGAGCGGCGGAATGCCGCCTTCACAGGGCTTGCATTTGCCCTTGGACAGATCGCAGAAAGTGTCGGTCATATCGAACTCGCTGAAAGGTGGGGCGGCAGCGCCGCAGGTGAAACGTGAAACGTGAAGGGTGGTTTTCACGTTTCACCAAGCCGCGCAGCGGCAAGTCACATTTCACTGCCTTACTTGAACTTGTAATACTGATTGTTCAGATACGCCGCCAGATGCAGTTCGTCTTCCGGGAACAGGTTGTTGCCGAGCATGGCGTTGCAGGTGGTGATCATCTGCGACAGGCCGGACGGGGTTTTCACGCGGCGGTCGGCGCGGGTGTAGATCTTGCTGCCGTCGCCGCCGAATTTGCCGGCATGGCAGCCGTTGCATTTCTCTTCATGCGTGACTTTGCCTTCCTCGATGTTGCCCTTGTCGAACGGTCCGGCCAAGGTCGGGGCGCTGAGCAACGGCGCGGCGGCGAGGGCAATGGCGATGGCGATGGTTTTCATGGTTGTCTCCTGGTATTGATACCCATCAAGTCCGGATGGGATGCAGATTACGGGTTGTTGAACTGGCCTGTTCGGCATAAGACTCCAGTTTGCCGATTCGTTCCACGGCTTTCGGGTGGCTATCATAAAACAGCGAATACACGGGATCCGGCGTCAGTGTCGCGGCATTGTCGCGATACAGGCGCACCAGCGCCGAAACCAGATGGCCGGGATGGGTCAGGCTGGCGGCGAAGGCGTCGGCCTCGAATTCATGTTTGCGCGAATACAGACTCATCAGCGGCGACAGCGGGAACAGGAACACCGGCAGCGCCAGGAAGAACAAGGCCAGCGCGGTGGCGTCGGACTGGCTGGCGACGCCCAGGCCCTGATAGAACCAGGCGGCGTCTTTCAGCACCGCCAGCAGGCCGAGCATGACCAGGCTGAGCACGAACATCAGGCCGATGCGCTTGATGATGTGGCGGCGTTTGAAATGCCCCAGTTCGTGCGCCAGCACCGCTTCGATCTGTTCCGGCGTCAGTTGCGCCAGCAGGGTGTCGTAGAACACGATGCGCTTGTTCTTGCCCAGGCCGGTGAAGTAGGCGTTGCCATGGCTGGAGCGGCGCGAACCGTCCATCACGAACACGCCGCTGGCATGGAAGCCGGCGCGCGCCAGCAGGTCTTCGATGCGCTGCTTGAGGTCGGTGTCGGCCAACGGCGTGAATTTGTTGAACAGCGGCGCGATGACGGTCGGGTAGACGGTCAACAGCAGCAGATTGAAGCCCATCCAGACCGCCCACACCCAGAGCCACCAACTGTCGCCCATGATGCCCATCAGCCACAGCACCAGCAGGATCAGCGGCGCGCCGATGGTCAGGCCGAGCAGGGTCTGCTTGAACAGGTCGGCAAAGAATCCAGCCAGGGTCTGGCGATTGAAGCCGAAGCGCGCCTCGATGCGGAACTGACGATACAAGTTGAACGGCAATTCGGCCGCGCCGCTGATCAGCGTCAGACCCAGCAACACGCCGACGCCGACGAGCAGCGGTTGGGCGATCTGGCCCGACAGCGCATCGTTCAACCATTGCAGCCCGCCGCCCAGCGTGAAGGCCAGCAGCAAGCCGACTTCGAGGGCCAGCGTCAGCAGGCCGAGGCGTGATTTGGCCAGCGTGTAGGACGCCGCCTTGCGATGTTCGGCCAGCGGGATGCTGTCGGCGAATGCCGCCGGCGGGGTGTCGCGATGCAGCCAGACATGCCGCATCTGGCGCAGCAGCAACCACAGCTTGAGACCGAACGAAATACACAGTGCGGCCAAAAATATGCTTTGAAATGAAGGCATTAGCGTAATATTTTGATCGGGACCAAAGTGGCTTGGGCATGCGATTGTCCCACAATCTGTGCCACAATCGGCCGCCCGTCATTCACGCCTATCCGGCCTTAACCACATGCCGCAAAACAACACTCACCTGGTCTGGCTGGACATGGAAATGTCTGGCTTGAATCCCGATACCGATGTCGTGCTCGAAGTCGCCCTGATCGTCACCGACAAGGATCTTGTTCTGGTCGAGGAAGGCCCGGTGCTGGTGCTGCACCAACCCGACGTCGTGCTGGATGGCATGGATAGCTGGAACAAGGGCACGCATGGCAAGTCCGGGCTGATCGACAAGGTCAAGGCATCGACGCTGAGCGCCGCCGATGTCTCGCGGCAAATGATCGAATTCATGCAACGCCACGTGCCGCCGCGCACCTCGCCGATGTGCGGCAACTCGATCTGCCAGGATCGGCGCTTCATGGCGCGTCATCTGCCGGAAATGGAAGCGTATTTTCATTACCGCAATCTGGATGTCTCGACGTTGAAGGAATTGGCCGGCCGTTGGCGGCCGGAGTTGAAGGACGGTTTCAAGAAGGCCAACAGCCATACGGCGCTGGCCGACATTCAGGAATCCATCGAAGAATTGAAGTATTACCGCGAGCATTTCATCCGGATGGAGAAGAGTGAAGGGTGAAACGTGAAATGTGAAATGTGAAATGTGAAATGTGAAATGTGAAGGGGCTTTCACTTTTCACCGAAGCCGCGAAGCGGCAAGTCACTTTTCACGAAATTGCATGCAGCTGTCATCTACGCTAAAGAGAGAAATTTGATGAAACCCGGAACGCCGTTTGTCGTTGAAGTGAACCCACGCATTCCGCGTCGTCTGGCGCGTTTGACCGAGCTGGCCGACAACCTCTGGTACGGATGGGATCGCCCCAGTCGTACCTTGTTCGCGCGGCTGCATCCCGGCCTGTGGGATGCGGTCAACCACAATCCGAAGGCGTTTCTGAAGCGGGTCGATGAAGAGCGCCTGACCGAGGCGGCGGAAGATCACATCTTCCTCGGCAGCTACAACCGCGTGCTGTCGGCGTTCGATACCTACATGAGCGAACCGCTGCGGCGCGACATGCAGCTCAATCTGCATCCCGGCGACCTGATCGCCTACTTCTGCGCCGAATTCGGTTTCCACGAGAGCTTCCCGGTGTATTCCGGCGGCCTGGGCATCCTCGCCGGCGACCATTGCAAGTCGGCCTCCGACATGCGTTTGCCGTTCGTCGCGGTCGGGCTGCTGTACCGCCAGGGCTATTTCTTTCAGCGCATCGACAACGACGGCAATCAGATCGCCCATTACACCGATTCCGAATTCGACGACCTGCCGGTGCACCCGGCGATGGGCGAAGACGGCAGCGAAGTGCATATCCAGATCGAACTGCCCGGCCGGACACTGGAAGTGAAGGTCTGGGAAGCGCACATCGGCCATGTCAGACTGTGTCTGCTGGATACCGATCTGCCGGCCAACAGCGTCGAGGATCGCTACATCACCCACCAGCTCTACGGCGGCGACCGACATACCCGGATTCAGCAGGAAATCGTGCTCGGCGTCGGCGGCATGCGCGCCTTGCAGGCGCTCGGCATCAAGCCGACCGCGTATCACATCAACGAGGGCCATGCCGCCTTCCTGGTGCTGGAACGGGTGCGGCGCAAGGTCAAGGAAGGCCTGTCCTTCCATGCCGCGCTGGAAGCGGTGGCGGCCAATACGGTGTTCACCACGCATACCCCGGTGCCGGCCGGGCACGACCATTTCAGCGAAGACATGGTGTGGGATTATTTCGGCCGCTGTTGCAACGATCTGGGCGTCAGCCGCTCCGAATTCATGAGTCTGGGCGGCGCCGAACATGGTCAGGACTTCAACATGACCAAGCTGGCTTTGCACGGTTCACGGCATCACAACGGCGTATCGCGCATCCACGGCCAGGTGTCGTCGCATATCCTGGCCGACATGTGGTCGCAAGTCGCGCCGGAAGATTCGCCTATGGACTACATCACCAACGGCGTTCACGTTTCCACCTTCCTGGCCCAGGAATGGCAAGATCTGTTCGACAATAAACTGGGTTACGAGTGGCGCCGACGGCTGGCCGACACCGAGTTCTGGCAGAAGGTCGAGGGGATTCCCGATCACCATTTCTGGTCCGTGCATCAAGCGCTGAAGTCGCAGATGTTGCATTCGTTGCGTTACCGCATCACCCATCAGCACTTGCGCAATCACGGTTCCGAGGCGCACCTGGAGCGGATGCTGAAGTTCGCCAATCCGCTCGATCCGAACGTGCTGACCATCGGTTTCGCCCGCCGTTTCGCCACTTACAAGCGTGCCACGCTGATGTTCGAGAACATGGACTGGATGCGCCAGATCATCAGCGACGCGGACCGGCCGGTGTTGTTCATCTTCGCCGGCAAGGCGCACCCGGCGGACCGGCCAGGTCAGGAACTGATCCGCCGGATCCACGAGATTTCGCGTTGGCCGGAGTTCGAGGGCAAGCTGATGATGGTCGAAGGCTATGACCTCGGCTTCGCGCGGCGGCTGGTGTCCGGCTGCGATGTCTGGCTCAACAACCCGATCTATCCGCTCGAAGCCTCCGGCACCTCCGGCATGAAGGCGGCGATGAACGGCGTGATCAATCTGTCGGTGACCGATGGCTGGTGGGGCGAGGGCTATGACGGCGCCAACGGCTGGGCGATCAAGCCGGCGCCGGAAAACTACGACGAAGCCCGACGCAACCGCGAGGACAGCCAGACACTCTACGAATTGCTGCAAGACCAGGTGATACCCATGTATTACCGGCGTCATGAACTGGGCTTCTCGTCGGAATGGGTGCGCATGGCCAAGCGCTCGATCATCACGCTGTTGCCGCGCTTTAATTCCACCCGCATGGTCACCGAATACGTCAACAAGTTCTACGGCCCGGCCTCCCGCCAATGGCGGCGCTATTCGGAAGGCGGCTTCGCGGCGGCGCAAAGTCTGGCGGCCTGGAAAACCAAGGTGCGCCTGGCCTGGGGCGGCGTGTCGGTGAAACGTATCGAGGAACCGTTGAAGCGCATCAGTTACGGAGAAAGCATCGAACTCAAGGTGGCGGTGAATCTGAACGGCTTGTCGCCGGAGGATGTGCGTGTCGAAGTGCTGGTCGGCCGCGCCTCCAAGCAGGGCCAGGACAAGGATGTACAGGCCGTGCTCATGCAGCCGGGTGGCGCGCTGGAAGACGATTGCCTGTACCGCCTCGAATTGACCCCGGAATTGTGCGGCAAACTGCTTTACCGGGTGCGCATCTATCCGCACCACGAACTGCTGACCCACCCGTTCGAAACCGGGTTGATGGTCTGGCTGTGAACTGTAGGGACAAGGGGCAAGGGGCAAGGGGCATGGGGTTGACCTGCACCTTGCACCTTGCCCCATGCTCCTGCTCTGGGATATGACCGCCTTCATCGCCATCGGCTGCGGCGCCGCCATCGGCGCCTGGTTGCGCTGGGGCCTGGGCTTGTGGCTCAACCCGGTGTTTCCGACGCTGCCCTACGGCACGCTGGCGGCCAATCTGCTCGGCGGTTATCTGGTCGGCGTGGCGATCGCCTATTTCGTGCAGCATCCCGGCTTGTCGCCGGAATGGCGATTGTTGGTGATGACCGGGTTTCTCGGCGGACTCACCACCTTTTCCACTTTTTCCGCCGAAGTCTTCACGCTGATCAGCCGCAATCAACTCGGCTGGGCGTTGACCGCCGCCGCGGCGCATCTGTTCGGTTCGCTGGCGATGACGGCGTTGGGCGTGTGGAGTTACAAACTGCTGCGGGGGTGAACATGCAAGCGCTCTATATTCGATTCTTTGCCCAGGAAGGCATGAAGCACGCGCACCAGTCGGTGCATGACTGGCTGTTCGGCCAAGCGCGTGAACTGGGCATCGCCGGCGGCACCGCCTATCGCGCCACGGCCGGCTACGGCCGGCATGGATTGCTGGAGGACGCGTTTTTCGAACTGGCCGGCAAATTGCCGGAAAGTATCGAATTCGTGGCGGACGAAGGCCGCATCGCCGCGTTGATCGAACGCGTCGGCGCGGCCGGGTTGCAACTGGTTTTCGTCACCCATCCGGTGCGTATCGGCATTACCGGAGCCCGCTGAGGATGCCATTGCCGGCGGCCGATCATCTGATTCTGCTGGTCGCCTCGTTCATCGCCAACTGGTTTTCCGCCTTGTCCGGCGGCGGCGCCGGGCTAATCCAGTTTCCGATGCTGATTTTTCTGGGCTTGCCGTTCGGCGTCGCGCTGGCGACGCACAAGGTGGCCAGCGTGTTTCTGGGGGTCGGCGCGATCATGCGCCACCTGCGCGAAAGCCATCTGGAACGGCGTTTCTCGTTGATCATCCTCGGCGCCGGCCTGCCTGGCGTGGTGCTCGGCGCGGTCAGCATATTGCATGTGCCGCCGGCCTGGGCGACGCTGGCGCTCGGCGTGCTGACCCTGGGGTTGGGGGTGTATTCGGTGTTCAAGCCGCAACTGGGCATGGTGTTCGAGCCGAAGAATCGCCACGGCAGCGGATTGTTGCTGGGCATGTTCGGCTTGTTCGTGGTCGGCGTGCTGAACGGCTCGATCACCTCCGGCACCGGTCTGTTCCTGACCCTCTGGCTGATCCGCCATTTCGGCCTGGACTACAAACGCGCCGTCGCCTACACCCTGATCCTGTGCGGCTTGATCTGGAACGGTACCGGCGCCGTCGTGCTCGGCGCCATCGGCACCGTGGCCTGGGACTGGATGCCGGCGCTGCTGGTCGGTTCCATCGTCGGCGGCTATCTTGGCAGCCATTTCGCTATTGCCAAGGGCAATCTGTGGATCAAGCGCGCCTTCGAGTTCACCACCATCGCCATCGGCATCAAGCTGATTTTCTTCTGAATATCCGCAGTCTGACCGTACTCAGCACAGGCATCCGAAGCGGCCTTGGCACAAGTCGAGTTGTCTCTGAACGGGGCTGCACTTCGCTGGGAAGAATTGGACGAGGACATGACTGTCCGTGGAGTGGTCGAAGGCCGATTCCAATTGCCATTACCGGAGGCGCTGGCAGCATGATCGTTTGATATGGTGTGCTTGCTCACGGATCAGTGACCAGATCTTCGTGCCTGGGTGTTCAGGTCAACTGTGTTCGATCTGAACTTCGACTAAGCAGCGAAAGCGGTTATTGGCTGGAATGGATTGCCCCGACTCTGAACGACAGCTTATGTTAAGGCTTGTCCGCCGCCTGCCCTGCCGCGCAGGTCTCTGAACACGCGCTGACGCAAACCGGGCAGGCGGCGGACAAAAGCCTTAACATAAGCTGTCTTACGCAGACTACCCGATAACCGTCAGTTGTCCGAGCGCTATCAGCAGGTTCTGCCGGCATTACATCAAGCAATCACCGCCTCGAGTACAACTCTATCTGCTGCCGCACGTACTTCCTTGAAACGGCCATGTCCAGGATGAGGACGTTCTTCCACGCTAACCAAGCCTGCGTGTTCCAAGTCATCGATATCGCGCTTCACCGCACTGCGATCTCGCTTGAGACGTGCGGCAATGTCGGTGATTGAACCAGGGTGTGCCTTGATTGCCCGAAACAGGGCGATCTTTGCGGTAGTCAGGATGCGAGCCAGTTCTTCCGGGTCTTCGTAGGCGATGATCCGCTCAGCGGGGATGGGTTGAACCTGATCGGCCAACTTGGCGATCACCCGGCCGCGTTTGAAGAAGCCTTCTACATTGTCTGTCTTGATCACTGTTTTCATGTCTTGCCTCCTATTGCCAACCAATCCTGTTCGAAGCGAGCTTCGATATCCTCGAAGGTGTTGAAGCCAACCGGCTCGATACTGCCCATGTGATGCCGATGGTGATAACCATGGGCATTGTCATACCCAATCACCCGGCCGTTATCGCCTGGATACAACGAGTGATTGATGTAAGCCAGGTAGTAACGCACGACCTTGCCGGTGTGATCTACCCAGATTTCACGACGCAACAGGCCATTGCCACGCTTGCGGGAAATGCTGAAGGTTTCGTCCACGATCTTTGTTTCAGACATGATTAATAATATCATGCCTGATGGTTGAGGATGTCAAATCTGACCGCATACCTCCGTCTGCTTCGAGGCGGCAGGAGACGGGTTTCCCGCCAAGTTCAATGGCTGCAACAGGTTGAAAACCGAAATTCACAGCCGTTGGAAGCAGTCATTCACGAACGACAGCTTTATGAAATCGGGGAATGGCGGCAGTGGCTGACGACCTGAAGCAGATCGACAGCCAGCTTTCAGCGTGGAGCCGACACTGGGGATGTCCCTGTCGTCAGGCAGCATCAGTGTATTGACGCCGCCGGCAACACCGGTCCAGAAAAAACTACCGGACCCCGAGGGGGCCGGTGTCATCCAAAAACCGCGGTTGCGGTTGTCGCGGGCGCGCCTTCTCCGGCGCGATGTCGAGACGACCGGAGCAAGCTGGCCTTGACAGGCGCCCCGGCGCGTGGAGCCGGCCAGGTTTCCAGGTTCAGTCGGTCGATGCCCCTCAGTGCATCGTGGTGTAACCGATCAGCACCAGGCTCAGCAGCAGGAAGCCAGCCAGGATTAGCAGCGCCGAGAGGATGGTGGCGAGGCTCTCCACCGTGCGGGTCGGGCGCTTGACCAGGTATTTCTCCAGTTCGCCGGCCGCCACCAGACGATCGTATTCCTGGGTGTGCTCGTACTTGAACTCTTCCAGCGGCACCGCGCCGGTGAAGATGGTGGTGCTGAGCGGGAATTTCTCCGGCCGGAAGTGCACGTTGAAGAAGTGCACCGAGAACAGGAACACCGTCGCCAGCAAGGCTTCCTCGGCATGAATGATGGTGGCGAGGTTGAATACCCAGCCCGGCAGATAGTCTGAGGTCAGGGTCGGGTTGAACATCATCAGGCCGGTCATGCCGATCGCCATCGCGCCCCAGAACGGCGCCCAGTAGTCGAATTTCTGCCAGTAGGTCCAGCGTTCGAACTTGGGTCGCGAGGTGAAGCCGAGGAACCACTTGTACATGCGCAGGATGTCCTTCAGATCCTGCCAGTTGGGGATCATCGAGGTGGGGCCGAACCAGCGGAAGGTCTCGCGGGTGCGCCAGATGTTGAACAGCGCGATGGCGATATGTCCCAGGAATACGGTCAACCAGATGACCGCCGCGGTGCGGTGGATGACACCTTCCCAGATCGGCCCGCCGAGCAGGGTCATCACCGCCTTGGCCCAGTCGGTATGCGAGAACAGCAAGGTGGTGCCGGTGATCACCAGGATCATCGTGCTGATCGCGAACAAGACGTGGATCCAGCGCCAGACCGGGCTGAAACGGCGGAAGAACACCGCGTCCGGATGCTCGACGTCTTCACGGTGACCGCAGCCTTTCAGATGGTCCATCAGTTCGCGATAGAACCAGAGGATTACATGCGTCCAGAAGAACAGCATGACGCCGTAAATCAGGAACTCCATGAATTTGCTGACGATGAACATGTCCGGATATTTCTCGAAGTTGCTTGCGTCGCCGTGGGCATGGAAGCTGAGGAAACCTTCGCCGGCATTTTCATGGCAGGTGTTGCAGGTCTTCAGGCGGTTGTTGATGTGGATGGTGGACGTGGGGTCATCGACGGTCTTGATGTTGTGGCCGCCGTGGCAGTCATAGCATTTCGCCGTATTGGTATAGCCGAGCCGGTTGACCTGGCCGTGGTAGGACTTGAAGTAGGTCTCGCGTGCTTTTTCGTGGCAATCGCCGCAGTTCTTGGTGATCGCCAGCTTCATCGGATCGCCCTTGGCGGTGCTGATGTTGTGCGTGCTGTGGCAGTCGGAGCAGACCGCGCTCTGGGTGTCGCGCTTTTCCAGTACCGCTTTGCCGTGCATGGAAACCTTGTATTCCGCCAGCGCCTTTTCGTGGCAGCGACCACAGACCTCCGGGTTTTTCAGCCGATGTTCGGCACGCTGGATGCTGCCCAGAGCACCGATGTTGTGGGCGTCATGGCAGTCGTAACAGGTGGCGTTGATCTTGGAGATATCTTTCTTGTGTGGTTGGGCATGCACCGAATGCAGGTAGCTTTCCATCTGCTCGACGACGATGCCGAGCCGCTTGTATTCGGGGTTCGGCTGGTCTTTCTGCGCCGCCAGTTTCTGTTTGTGGCATTCGATGCAGCCGACGCTCTTGGGTAGCGGTTTGGCGTGCGGCAGTTTGGTGATGTTGTTGTGGCAGCCGGTACACAACTGTTTGCCGTGCACGCTGTGCTCGAACACCTTGTCGTCGATGAAGATGAAGTTCTTGCTGCCGTCGCTGCGCACCTTCACCTTCTCTTCCGGGTCGGCGTGGCAGCGCAGGCAGCGAAAGTTGGCGATCTCGGCCCGCGCCGGCTGGGCGCTTGCCGGGACCAACGACTGGCTGGCGGTATCGAGGCTGGCATGGGCGAGCGGCGGGAGCGGGAATAGCAGCAGAAACGATGCGATTAACCCGACAAGCGACTTCCAGGTTGGACTTGCCATTTGCGTCTCCATGTATGCGCTTGTGCGGAAGCGGCTGCTTTACTTGTAAAAGAGATGTACTGAAACACACGGAACTTCTCACCGGTTTCGGTACGTATCTACCAAATTGTCGGCATAGACTACGAGGAAGGTAGGGCTATCGCAATCCCATTTTTGCATAACAACAAAATAAGAATATGTTAATAATCAATATGTTGCGATGCAAAATGAGTGCATGACGTGCTTGCTTAAAGCGTCTTGACGGGTTACAAGTGCGCAAAGTCATCATGGCAAACAGGGTTGTGGCGATGTCGGCCCCGACGCGTTCTGAATGAAATCGAGCGGTGATCTTCGTAACATTTTCCTGAGAACTGGAGGAGTCGATGCGCAAGGGAGTATTGGCTGTGGCCCTGTTTTGGTTCAGCGGCGCGGCAACGGCGGCATTGGATATCGAAGTGCTGGCGCGTACCTGCAACAACTGTCATGGCGTCAGCGGCGTCAGCGTCGGCCAGTCGATGCCCTCGATCGGCGGGTTGCCGCGCGAATATCTGAAAACCGTGATGAAGCAATGGAAATACGACGAGCGCGGCGCAGCGACAATGAACCGTATCGTCAAGGGCTTCAGCGACGATGAAATCGACGCGCTGGCCGTCTACTTTTCCAAGAAGCGCTGGGTGCCGGTGCCGCAAGGCGTTGGCGCCAAACTGTTGGCCAGGGGCAAGGGCGTGATCTCGGAAAATTGCGAGGATTGCCACGGTCTTACCGGTAGCGATCCGGATGAAGATGCGCCTAAGATCAACGGCCAGTGGGCAAAATACATGCAACTGGAACTGGAGAAATACCGCGACGACGGGTTCTTGATGCCGCATCGGAAAATGAAAAGAACCGCCCGCAAGATGAATCCGGCTGATGTTCCGGCGGCCGCGCATTACTACGGCGCACAACGCAAATGAGCCAGGAGACAGCCATGCATGCCATCGATCGTCGCGGTTTCATCAAGGCGCTTGCCGCCGCCTCCACGGCTTCCATCCTGAGCATTCCGGGCGCGCATGCGGCCAAAACCAAGGCGCGCGTCGTCGTGGTCGGCGGCGGCTACGGCGGGGCCACCGCCGCCAAATATCTGCGCCTGCTGGATGCCGGTATCGACGTCACGCTGATCGAGCGGGAGGCTGTCTATACCTCATGCCCGCTGTCGAATGAAGTCATCGCCGGCGATCGCAATATCAAAACCTTGCAGGTCGGCTACAAGGGGTTGCAGAAGCGCGGCGTCAAAGTGGTGCGCGACGAAGTCACGCAAATCGATCCGGTCAAGAAAACCGTCGCCACCGCCAGCGGCAAAAGCTTCGGCTACGACGCGCTGGTGCTGTCGCCGGGTGTCGATTTCAACTACGACGCGGTGGCCGGGCTGAGCGAAGCATTGGCGCGGACCACGCTGCCGCATGCCTGGAAAGCCGGCCCGCAAACGCTGATCCTGCAACAGCAGTTGGCGGCGATGCCGGATGGCGGCACCTTCATCATCGCCGTGCCGCCGGGTCCGTTCCGCTGCCCGCCCGGCCCATACGAACGCGCCGCGCAGGTGGCGCTGCACTGCAAGCATCATGGCAAGAAGAAGGCCAAGGTGCTGATTCTGGATGCCAACGATTCCTTTTCGAAGAAGCCGCTGTTCGAGCAGGCGTGGAAGGAACTCTATGGCTACGGCGAAGGCGGCATGATCGAGTGGGTTTCCGGCTCCAACGACGGCAAGGTGGAACGCGTCGATGCGCAAAGCCGAACCTGTTACACCGGCTTTGGCGAACACCAGGGCGATGTGGTCAACATCATCCCGCCGCACCATGCCGGCAAGATCGCGAAAGATCTGGGCCTGGCGACGTTCAAGGACAAATGGTGCGAGGTGAAGCCGGCCAGCATGGAATCGACCAAGGAGAAGGACATCTACGTCATCGGCGATGCCTGCGTCGGCGGTGAGCTGGCCAGCAACAATGCTTTTCCGAAATCGGCGCACATGGCGATGTCGCAGGCCAAGGTGGTGGCCGCCAGTCTGGTCGCCAAATTCAACGCCTTGCCGGCGCCGCAGGCGATCTACACCAATACCTGCTACAGCGTGGTGGCGCACGACTGGGGCTTCTCGGTGGTGCACCTGTATCGGGTGCGCGATGGCCAGTGGGTGTACATCAAGGAAGGCAGCGGCATTTCGCCGGTGACCTTCGGTACGCCGCAAAAGCCGGAACCGGTGCCGCGTATCTACCGCAAGCTGGAAGTGGAATATGCCGACGGCTGGCTGCGCAACGTGCTGGCGGATGCTTTTGCCTAAGCAGCGGGATCGTTGAATTTGGTCACACTATTGATACGGCCAGATTTATCCGCGATTGCCGGTCGGGCTGTAGGGTGCGCCATGCGCACCGCTTAACGTGGAATGGTGCGTATGGCGCACTCTACGGTTTCACGGATAAATCGGGCCGGATCTATAAGCCAGTGGTTCGGCGCTCGCCTTAATCCAGATGCAATTCGAAATCCGCCTTGGTGACGCCACAGTCCGGGCAGGCCCAGAGATCGGGAATGTCCTCCATCGGCGTGCCGGGGGCGATACCTTCTTCCGGGATGCCTTTTGCTTCGTCATAAATGTAGTCGCACACCAGGCAGATCCACTTGCGGGTGCCGACGGCGACTTCCGCTTCGGCGAGTTGGGTCATGTCAGTTCTCCTTGAAGGGGTCCAGCGCGGCGAGGATGCCGGTAAAGAGCGGGTCG
Source organism: Betaproteobacteria bacterium (assembly GCA_020061585.1). Lineage (GTDB taxonomy): Bacteria > Pseudomonadota > Gammaproteobacteria > Burkholderiales > Thiobacillaceae > PFJX01. Next base: position 23,634 of record JAGUXX010000283.1, read on the forward strand.
ATATCCATCGCGATGGCATCCAGTTCCGGTTTGGCGTACGGCGCGAAAACGGCCTTGGCGGTGCGGTAGGCGACCACGGTTTTGCCTTCGGCGGCGTACAGATGGATGCGCAGCGGGATGTCGATGCCGGCCGGCTTGTGCGCCTTCCAGACCCGGATCGCGAAATCCGGGCGAAAGATTTCCAGAATCTGATCGGCTGGGACTTCGATGCCTTTCTTGGCGCAATTGGCCTGGCCGTTGATGTGCGCGAGCACACCCATCGGCGCGGCCTGCGCGGCTTCGGTCAGTTTCGCGGCGGCCGTATCGGCGTCGAGGGTGACGGTAAAGGTGATCACGATGTCTCCTTAAGCCGCGCAACAGACGGGGGCTTGTTGCATTTCCGCCAGTTCCTTGCGCAGATGCTTGGTGGCCGGCGTGACGATGGCGATGAAATAGGCTTCGCGCAGGCGGCGCTGGGCGGCGTTGTTGAGCAGATAGCCTTTGGCGCCCAGGTGCAGCATGGCGGCGTTGGCGGCTTTCAGCGACAGTTCGCCGCCGGCCAGGCGCAGTTCCAGCGTTCCCTTCACATACGGCGCGCTGCCGTCGCGGTCGATGCGGTCGGCCAGCGCGTAGGTCGCGGCGCGGGCTTCGAGCAGCGCGGCTTCGATGTCTTCGGCCTGGTCGTCGAGGAAGCGGTTGACGTGGGCATGCGTCTTGTTTGAACGCTTCATCATCGCCGCGCAGGCGTCGATCAAGCCCAGGCCCATGCCCATCTGCAACAGGATGAAGGCGGATTTGGTACGGTCGCGGAACGCGGCGAATTCGGCGCCGGCGTGGCAGACGACTTGTTCTTCCGGCAGAAAGGCGTCGCGGAACTGGCAGGCGAAGGTGTTGGTGCCGTCCATGCCGACGAAGCGCGGGCTGGGAACCAGCGTCAGGCCGGGATGGTTGCCGGGCACGAAGCCGATCAGCAATCCTGTCTCGCCTTCAACCGTGGCGCCCATGTGGAAATAGTGGTCGGTGCCGATGTTGGACACCCAGGGCAGGGTGCCGTTGATCTTCCAGCCGCCTTCGACCTTGGTCGCTTTCAGGCGCGCTTCCTCGATGCCGCAGCAGGACTTCATCGAATTGGACTGGCCGGTGCCGCCGAGGATTTCGCCGTATGCGACTTGCGGCAGGATTTTCGCTTTCAGCGCGGTATTGGTGCTGTTGGCCATGTACCACTGGAAGGCGTACTGCGCCCAGACCAGGAAGCCGGAAGAGACGCACTCCTTGGAGACTTCCTCGATGACCTGGATGGCATGTTTGAGGCCGCGCCCGCTGCCGCCGAGTTCGGTCGGCGTCATGCTGGCGAAGCCGCCGATGGCGCCCAGTTTGTGCATGAAGTCCTTCGGGTATTGCGCATGCACGTCGATATCGACGACCTTGGGCGCCAGTTCGGCGGCGATCAGTTCAGCCAACCCGGGCAGCACAGCCCCGGTTTCCGGGAATTTCATGATTTGGGAGGTGGTCTCCCGGGCTTCGGTGTTCATATCCGTTCTCCAATAGGGTGTGGCTGCGTAGCCTGGATGCGGCGGAGCGGAATCCAGGACTCTCCCCGGATTTCGTTGCACTGCATCCGGGCTACGGTGTGACAATTTTTCAGGCCAGATCGACGCTCAGGTTGACCGGGTTGCGCAGGGTGTTGGCGACCGGCGACCAGGCGTTGGCATGGGCCACCAGGTTGTTCAGTTCCTCCGCGCTGGCATCGCCTTCCAGGTGCACTTTGACGCGCACGTCGGTGAAGCCGAGCTTTTTCATCGGGTCGAGATCGCCGACGCCCCAGACGGCGGTGACGTTGATGTCGCCTTCCAGTTCCAGTTCGATCTTGGACAGCTTGATGCCCAGCGCCACGGCATTGGCATGCAGGCCGACGGACAGGCAGGAACCCAGTGTCGCCAGCACCGCCTCGGAAGGGTTCGGCGCGGTGTCGTCGCCGAGCAGGTGCGGCGGCTCGTCGATGACGTGCGCTTCCAGGCCGCGCACATAGGTCAGGTTGCGAAATTTGCTCTCGCAGACGGTCTTGGCTTTCAGCGTGACCACGTTGGTCGGGTTGGCCTTGCCCTTGGCGGCCAGGTTGGCAAGACCCACGGCGTCGATGGGTTCCATGGTTGTCTGGGCTTTCAGTACGGTAGCTTCGGTCATCATTGACTCCTCGGTAAAATCGGGTGGCATTCAAATTGATTGCTTGGCCCGTCAGGGTTGGAAGAGTTATAGCAAACCCCGTGCCAGATTGTTTTGTACAATGTAAGTCAATGATATTAATGGCAAAAATTGTAAAGTATTAGATTGTCATGTCGTATGTTTGATAAATGTTGCCAAATGATTAACAAATTGTAATTTTGTGCTGTTGGATCGGTTTGATGCCCAATATGTTGTCTGATGGCGCTGTGCGCGGCGAATAAAATCAATAAGTTGCGGCAGTTTCTGCGCTGTCCCGCGGGTCCGCGTGGCTATAATTCGGCATGACTGAACAAACCTCCGCCGCACTCGCCACCGACCCCGCATCAAACGCGGCTCCCTTCGACCAACTGCCGCTGGCGCCCGCCGTGCTGGCGAATCTGGGGCAACTCGGCTACCTCGACATGACGCCGATCCAGGCCGCCAGCCTGCCGATCTCCCTGGCCGGGCACGATCTGATCGCGCAGGCCAAGACCGGCAGCGGCAAGACGGCGGCGTTTGGTTTGCCGCTGCTGAAAAACCTCAATCCGCGCGGGTTCAGCGTTCAGGCCATGGTGTTGTGTCCGACCCGCGAGCTGGCCGATCAGGTCACTCAGGAACTGCGTCGGCTGGCGCGCAGCGAAGACAACATCAAGATTCTGGCGCTGGTCGGCGGCTCCACCATGCGGCCGCAAATGACCAGCCTGGAGCACGGCGCGCATGTCGTGGTCGGCACGCCGGGCCGCATCATGGACCACCTGCAACGCGGCAGCCTGAACCTGGACGCGCTGAACACGTTGGTGCTCGACGAGGCCGACCGCATGTTGGACATGGGCTTTTTCGGCGAGATCGCCGCCATCGCCAAACTGTGTCCCAAGAAACGTCAGACGCTGCTGTTCTCCGCGACCTTCCCGGAAGAAATCGCCGAGCTGAGCCAGCGCTTCATGCGCCAGCCGCGGCAAGTGAAGCTGACCGAACTGCATGCCGGCGACAAGATTCGCCAGCGTTTCTATCAGATCGAAAAAGACCAGCGATTGCAGGCGGTGGCGCTGCTGCTGAACCACTATCGCCCGGTCAGTACCTTGGCCTTTTGCAATACCCGCCAGCAATGCCGCGACTTGTTGCAGGTGCTGCGCGCCCAGGGGTTCCATGCCTTGGCGCTGCATGGCGAGCTGGAGCAGCGCGAACGCGATCAGGTGCTGATCCAGTTCGCCAACCGCAGTTGCTCGGTGCTGGTGGCCACCGACGTCGCGGCGCGCGGTCTGGATATCGACAAGCTGGAAGCGGTGATCAACGTCGACGTGACGCCCGATCCCGAGGTGTACATCCATCGTATCGGCCGCACCGGCCGGGTCGATCAGGATGGCTGGGCGTTGAGTCTGGCCAGCGACAACCAGGTCAAGCGGGTGGACGCCATCGCCCAGGCGATCGGCGCGGAAATTGAATGGCATCCGCTCGCCGAACTGCAACCGGCCAGCAACAAGCCGCTGCTGCCGCCGATGGCGACCTTGCAGATACTCGGCGGGCGCAAGGATAAAATCCGCCCCGGCGACATACTCGGCGCGTTGACCGGCGAAGCCGGTTTCACCAGCGCCCAGGTCGGCAAGATCAGCGTCACGGATACGGTTACTTATGTCGCGGTCGAGCGTCGCATCGCGCATGAGGCGCAACGCCGGCTGGCGGAAGGCAAGGTCAAGGGCCGGTCGGTCAAGGTGCGCATCCTGGCGGTCGATGGCGATGCGCCGCCGCGCGAGTTCGTGCCCGCTGTGCGGCGGCGGGATGGCTGACCAGCGCTGGCACCGCGCGCGCATGCGGAGCCGACCTGACAGGTTTAACAAACCTGTCAGGTCGGGTTGGTCAGCGCGCGCATGCGGGGCTTGCGCCAACCTGGCTTAAATGTCTGAATAGTGCGCGGTGCATTGATGGCCGCGCAAATAAACGGGAGAACTGAAAGTGCGGCCGAACTGGAAGACAAGATGAACAAACGCGCGGTTGTTACCCCCCTTCTGGCATTGGTCCTGGCGATGAACGCGCATGCGGGAACCGAGGCGGAGCTGGAAAGCCTGTTGCTGCTGAGCATGGAAGATCTGCTGTCGCTGAAGATCAGGATATCCACCAATACCGCGCAGACTCTGTCGAGGGCGCCTTCGGTGGTCTCGGTAATCACGGCTGAGGATATCCGGGCCACCGGCGCGACCAATCTCCGAGAAATATTGCAAAGCGTGCCGGGCATCTACGTCAGGTCCAATCTGTTCGGCTTCCGGCCGCAGGTCACGTTTCGCGGCGCGGCGGCCGGCCATACCTTGCTGATGGTCGATGGCGCGCCGATGCGCGATCTGGTGTGGACGGCGGGCATCTTCGCCAAGGGACTGCCGACCAGCATGATCGATCGCATCGAAATCATCCGTGGCCCCGGTTCCGCGCTGTTCGGCTCGGATGCCTCCGCCGGCGTGATCAACGTCATAACCCGCACCGCCGGCAGAATCGAAAAAAGCGAAGTCGGCGCGCGCCTGGGCAGCTTCGACAGCCAGTCCGGCTGGCTGCGGCACGGCGGAACCTGGAACGGCGTCGAGTTCGGCTTTACCGCAGATGTGTCGCATACCGATGGTCATGATCCATTCATCCCGGTTGACGGACAAACCGCTAGCGACGCCAATTCCGGCAGCCAGGTCTCCTATGCCCCCGGTACCGCCGGCTATGGCTGGTCCGGCACGGATTTGCGTTTCTCGGCGGCCAGGGACAACTGGCGCCTGCTGGCCGGCTATACCGGCCACAATGACCTGGAAATCGGCTTGACCGGCGCCGCCGTGCTGGACCCGCTGACCCAGGGCCGCGACAGTCGCTCCGACATCGCGCTGTTCTACGACAACGACCTGTTCGGACGGGATTGGGGGTTGAACGCGGAACTGCGCTACTACCACCTCGATTACTCTTCTGGCGACGGGTTCTTTGAACGCCCGGCGGGCTATGTCGATGCAACTGACGAGCTCTATGCCGAGGGGCAGATCAACCGGATGCGCTCCGCCGAGCGCGGCTTTGGTTTCGAGGTCAGCGGTCAGTATTCCGGCATCAAGGGGCATGCCCTGCGTATTGGCGGCGGCCACAGCGTCAAAGACCTGTATAGAGTCGAGCAGTTGGTCAATTTCGGCACCGGGCCGGATGGCAATCCGCTGCCGGCGGGCGGCCCCCTGGTCGATATTTCGGACACCGCCTATGCCTTCGCGCCGGAGAAGGTTCGCCGTATCAACCACCTGTTTGCGCAGGACATCTGGACCTTGTCGCCGGATTGGGAACTGACCGCCGGCGCGCGCTACGACCGCTACTCCGATTTCGGCTCGACGCTGAACCCGCGCGTGGCGCTGGTCTGGCAGAGCACTGAACGGCTGACCACCAAACTGATGTATGGCGAGGCATTCCGGGCGCCGTCCTACCTCGAACTCTATGCCCATACCGCCGCCAACAGCCCGAATCCCGACCTCACGCCGGAACGCTCCAGCACCTGGGATCTGTCTCTGCACTTCGCGGCCACCAAGGATCTGCGCCTGGGGGTCGATCTGTATCAGTTCCGGCAGACCAATCTGATCGCGGCTGATGCCTTCAACCAGTTCCAGAATGCCGGAAATCGCACGTCCACCGGCATCGAACTCGAAGCCCAGTGGCAGGCCACCAGGAACTTGCGGGTGGCGGGCAATCTGTCGCGCAGCAGCGAGAGCGATTCGGCGTTTCGCAGCGCCTCCCTGCCGGAATCCACCGCCTATCTGCGCGCCGACTGGAAATTTCATCCCGGCTGGCACTGGAACCTCCAGGCCAACTGGATCGGCGAACGCGAACTTCCGCCCGGCGATCCGCGCGCGCCGCTGAAAGCCTATACCTTGCTGGATACCACGCTGCGTTACGCGCCGAAATCGGACTGGGCGTTCGCCGTCTCGATACGCAATCTGCTCGACACCGATGCCAGGGAGTACTCCAGCCGTTCGATCGCTGAAAATCTGCCATTGCCCGAGCGCAGCGCCTACATGGAAGCGAAGTACGCGTTCTGATGGGTTCTGGTTTGTCGGTCTTCATGCCACAGACTCGCGACGCCATGCGCTTTGATCGTTACTCGCTGATCTGGTTGGTCGCCATGCTGATGCCGGCGCTGCTGGGTAATCCCCAAGTGGCGCTGGGCGAGGAATTGCCCGGCGAACATGCGGTGCGTGCGGCGATGGTGTTCAACTTCCTCAAGTTCTCCGAATTGCCGCATGAAGTCCTGGTTGGATCACCCACCATCGAAATCTGTCTGGCGGTCGGTGGCGCGCGTCAGGCGGAAGCCCTGACCGCTTTGTCCGGCTGCAAGGTTGGCGGTCGCGAAGTGAAGGTGGCGCCACTGAACGGCGATGCCAGGGGATGCCATGTGCTGTATGTCGATACGCGGCAACGCTGGAACACTTTGAGGATGCGCCAGGGGGCGCGCCGCGTGTTGAGCATCAGCGCCTACCCGGGTTTCGCGCGTGACGGAGGTATGCTGGAAATCGCCGTTCAGGCTGACGGCGTCCGCTTCGATGTCAACCTCGCGGAAGGGCGCAACGCCGGTATCCGCTTCTCGCCGCAGATGTTGCGTCTGGCGCGTCGGGTCTATGACTGACCGCTCCGTTTTCGACCGTCGATCGATCCGCTATCCGCTTGCCCGGTTGATCGTCACCGCGGTGCTGACCGCCATCGGCCTGGCGTTGCTCAGTGATGCCGTGCTGATGCTCGACAGTGTGCGCGGCGATATCCGCCGCACCATGACCAACGCCGGCAACGCGGCCGGCGCGGCGGCCGACGCGGCGGTGGTGTTCAAGGATGCAAAGGCCGCGCGGGATGTGCTGCGCATGTTCGAAGCCTATCCCGAAGTCGAGGCCGCGGCGTTGTATACCGCCGATGGCGCCCGCCTCGCCAGCTACGGCGAGCAACGCTTGATGCCCGCCATCGCCCGGGAACTCGGTCCGTCCGCGCCGGACATCGGCTTCCTCGCGGACAGCACCGAACTGTATCTGCCGATCGTGGTCGACGATGCGCCGGTTGGCGGCATCTATCTGCGGGCGCGGCTGGATAGCTACTGGCAGACCTATGTCTCGTCCATCGCCACCACCTTTCTGGTCGCGATCATTGCCGGGGCGCTGGCATTGATACTCGCCATGCGCTTTCTCGATCGCATCATCAAGCCGGTGCGCATGCTGGCGGAAGCCGCCAACGACGCGCGGCTGCGGCAGGATTTCGTGCCGCGCGAAATTCCCGAAGCGGATGACGAAATCGGCGACCTGGTGCGCAATTTCAACGCCTTGCTGGCGGAAGTCGGGACCGGCAGGCGATCTCTGCAAAGACAGCATGACGAGCTGGAACGCCTGGTCGGCGAGCGCACCGCCGAACTGCTGGCCGCCAAGAAATCGGCGGACGAGGCGAATGCCGCCAAGTCGCGCTTCCTGGCCGCCGCCAGCCATGACTTGCGCCAACCGATTCATGCCATGCGTCTGTTTCTGGAAACGCTGTCCGGCTCGCCGCTGAACGCCGAACAGCGACGCATCACCAACTACCTGACCCTGTCGACACACAGCCTGGCGGAGATACTCAACGCGCTGCTGGATGTTTCGCGGCTCGACGGTGGACGCGTGAAGCCGCGCCCGGAGATCTTTTCCGCCTATGCCTTGCTGCGCAACATCGAGGCCGAATTCGCGCCGCTGGCGTTGGCCAAGGGGCTGCGTTTCAAGTTTTATTTCCCCACCAATGAACTGCTCTTGTTCACCGATCCCAAGCTGCTCTACAGCCTGCTGCGCAACATCATCGACAACGCCATCAAATACACCGACCAGGGTGGCGTGCTGGTCGGTTTTAGACGCCGCCGCGACAGCGCGTTGATCCAGGTCTGGGATACCGGCATCGGCATCGCCGAGGATCAGCTCGAAGCGGTGTTCGATGAATATTTCCAGGTCGGCAATCCGCAGCGCGACCGGACCCAAGGACTCGGCCTCGGGCTGGCCATCGCCAAACGCCTGGCGAACGTGCTGGGCAGCCGGATCAGTTGCCATTCCCGGCTCGGCAGCGGTTCCACGTTTGATATCCGTGTGCCGCTGGCCGACGCGCCGCGGGCGTCGGCGAGTATCGCATCCGCGCAAACCGCCGCCGCCGAGGGTGGAGCATCGCGATACGCCGGGCTGCGTATCATGGTCATCGAGGACGACGTGATGGCGGCGAAAGCGCTGGAATTCTCGCTGACCGCGCAGGGCATGATGGTGGTCATCCATGCCAATGCCGAGCGCGCGCTGGCCGACGCTCGCTGCGAGCAGACGGACTTCTATTTCGTCGACTATCGCCTCCCCGGGATGAACGGCATGCAGTTCCTGGATACGCTGCAAAGCCGCGTCCAGCGGCCGCTGAAAGCCGCGCTGCTGACCGGTGAAACCTATCTGGAAGCGCTCGCCGGTGACGTGTCGCGACGCTGGAAAGTCATTCTGAAGCCGGTTGAATCGGCGGCGCTGATCGCGGAAATCGAAGCACAAGGCCTGTCGCGGCATACCGAATAGACGCTGGCGAGCCGTGCGCGCGTCGAGATCGACGCTGGCGTAGTCGCTTCATCAAGCGCAACGCGGTCGGACGGCTCGAAGTTCCGGGGTGACACAAGACTGCGCGTTGTGACATATGACAGACAGGCTGCTAGCCTCTCCGCTGTTCACCTCTTTGCACCGCGACATGTCCACTTCCACTCCTGGCGCCACGCTCACGCCCGACACTTTCAACATCGCCCTGGCGATGGCTTTGCTGTGGACCTGGCGACCGCGCAGTGATGTCTACAACCTGCTGCGCCATCTCAATCTGAAGCGCGGCGATGGTCGCGCCTATGTGCATGACGACACCAAACACGCCTACCAGGAACTGCGCGGACTCGGCCTGCTGGTCGATCACCCCGGTCAGAACGGTTATGTGCGTTTGCAGGACAAACTGCGGATTGCGCTGTATCGCCATCTGCTTGACCACTACGCCGCTGAAACCCTGCGCGCCGGGTTGTACGAATTCGTTGGTTATACCCCGCGGCACTCCAGTTATTACTGGCGGGTAACCCACGCCGGCACCGTCGCGCTGTTGCGGGTTGCGCTGCTGAGCGGCTTGTCGGCGGACGAGTTCAAGCCGATCGAACAGGCGATTCAACGCAGTGTCGACGCTTGGGACAGCCTGCTGCACGAAGCGATTTTCGAGGCTTTCGATGTCGCCACGTTTGATCGCATCGCCCCCGAGTTGGGCTGGAATCTGTTGATACGCGCGGTGATGTTGACCACGGCTGTCTTGCGTCTGGATACGGCGGCGGCCTGCGACTTGGCGCAAGCCCGCTTTGATGCAAACACCGCTGCCGGCAGCGACGCCGATGCCTTGCCGGAGGGCATGCGTCTGACCTTGGCCGAACTGTTCTTGCAGCGCGGCGATAGGCCTCGCCTGGCGCGCGCGCTGGAAGGCCTGAACACCGGTTTCGCGCAAGCGCTAGGCGGCGCTTTGCTCTGCCAGCTTGGCCGCTATGCTGAAGCGCAACTGGCATTCGAAGCCGCAATCAAGTTGCGCCAGGTCGAAGTCGGGGCGCGCAAACGCATCTTTCCGGAAAGCCTGATCTGGTATTACCCGTTGAGCTTGATTGCCCAGGCGACGCCTAAACATCTGGAACTGGCGCGCAAATACTGCATCGGCGAAGCCGGCAAGCGCGAGCCAGGGCCATTTGATCCCTGGGGCGTTTGGGTGCATGCCATCAGCGTGCGCTTGGGTGATTTGCCGGTCGAAGCCGACGCCTTGATCGCTAGCCATCAGGGATACAAGCCATTGCCCAACTGGTACAACTTTTGGCGGATCCTCCTGGCGGCATGGCTGGGCCCGGAAGCGCTGGTCATGGGCGATAAACGTCTGCGCCAGGCTGAAGAACACGCCAGTGTGTTGCGCACCCGTCTGCTGTTTTGCCGACTCGACTGGCTGGCCGGTCAGGTCGATGCCGCGCTGGAAGTGCTGCGCGGCAACGATCCGCCGGCCGGTTTTTTCGTTCCCGGGCGCGGCGAACAATGGCGCGAGGTGTTGGTCGCGCTGCAAGCCTTGGCGGGGGAGGGCGCGGATGCCGCCGTACCGGCGGAATCGACGCGCTTCCTTTGGTCGCTGACGCTGAGCCAGGAAGCGGCCCTGCTCGACATCCTGCCGCTGGAACAGAAGCGCGGGCCACGTGGCTGGAGCAAACCCAAGCCGGTTTCACTGGCCAAGATCGCCGGCAATGAACGTTTGCCGCCGTGGGATGCCAAGGTGGCGCGGGCGCTGAAGCAGGATCGCCTCTACACCAAGCGCTACAACCTTGATCTGCCCGCCGCCATCGTCGCGCTGATCGGCCATCCCGCCGTGGTGCTGAACGATGCGCCGGAACGTCTGATCGAGCTGGTGGAAGGCACGCCGACCCTGGAAGTGGTGCGCGATGGCGAGCACTACCGCATGCGCGTCAGCCCCGCGCCGCATGCCGAGAAGGATGGCGCGTACAACTATTACGAAACCGCCGAGGACCGCCGCGAGGCCGAAGCGCTGCGCCTGATCAGCGTGGTGCGGGAAACGCCGCAGCGGTTTCAGGTGATCCGCCTGACCGCCGCGCAACGCCGCGCCGCGCAACTGGTCTCCGGCCGCTTTGCCGTGCCGGCCGCCGCGCGGGAAGAACTCAAGCAATCGCTGGAAGTGCTGGCGCGGCATTTTCAGGTGCATTCCGACAGTGCCCAGGCCACCCGTGAAGTGGCGCCGGAAACCCGCTTGCACGCGGAACTGTCGCCCGCCGGCGAGGATTTGTTGTTGCGTCTGGTGGTCGCGCCGCTGGGCAGCGAAGGTCCGCGTCTGCCGCCGGCCAGCGGACGTCAGCGCATCATGGCCCCCATCGGCGCCGAGACGGTGGGCACGCAACGCGACCTCAACGCCGAACGCGCCAGCCTCGATGCCGTGCTCGACGCGCTGCCGTTCCTGGAAGACCCGGAGATGCAAGGTGGCTGCGAGTGGCTGGTGAGCGACCCGGAAGAGGCGCTGGCGATGGTCGAAATCCTGCCCGGTCTGCCCGCCGTGGCGGCGGTGGAATGGCCCAAAGGCAAGCCGGTGCGGGTCATGCGTGTCGATGGCGCGCAAATGGGGCTGGTGGTCAGCGCCGAACGCGACTGGTTCCGCGTCGCCGGCGAAGCCAAGCTGGATGACGGCCTGGTGCTGGCGTTCGGCGCGCTGCTCGACGCCTCGCGCCAGAAGAGTCGCTTCATCCCGATGGGCAACGGCGTCTATGCCGCGCTCACCCAAAGTCTGAAGGAGCGCCTCGCCGACCTCGCCGCCGTCATCGAGATGGACAAGCACGGCGCGCGCATCCCGCAGATTGCCGCAACCTGGCTGGACGACGCGCTAGACGGCATGGAGGTGAAGAAGGACAAGGCATTCCGCGCCGCCATCGAACGCCTGCGCGCCGCGCAAAACCAAACGCCGAAGCTGCCGACCAGCCTGCAAGCCGAACCGCGGCCGTATCAGGAAGACGGCTATCAATGGGCGATGCGCCTGGCCAGCGCCGGCCTGGGCGGTTGTCTGGCCGACGACATGGGCCTTGGCAAAACCCTGCAAGCGCTGGCGGTGATGCTGGCGCGCGGCGGCAAAGGCGCGGCGCTGGTCATCGCGCCGACTTCGGTGTGCGGCAACTGGCTGGCCGAAACCCAACGTTTCGCGCCCAGCCTGAACGCGCAAATCTACGGCGATGGCGACCGCGAAACATTGGTCACCGAAGCCGGGCCTATGGATGTGGTGATCGTCTCCTACACGCTGGTGCTGCAAGCCAGGGAACGCTTCGCCGGCCGCGTCTGGCACACCCTGATCGCCGACGAAGCGCAGGCGATCAAGAACGCCAGCGCAAAACGCTCGCAGGCCGTGTTCGACCTCGACGCCGATTTCCGCCTGGCGCTGTCCGGCACGCCGGTGGAAAACCGCCTGGCCGAACTCTGGTCGATCATGCGCTTCGCCAACCCCGGCCTGTTGGGCACGCTGACCCGTTTCACCGAACGCTTCGCCACGCCGATCGAACGCAACCGCTCACGCGAGGCGCAACACCTGCTGCGCCGGCTGATCGCGCCGTTCGTGCTGCGCCGAACCAAGGCGCAGGTGTTGCAAGAACTGCCGCCGCGCACCGAACTGAATCTGCTGATCGAAGCCGATACGCACGAAGCCGCGCATTACGAAGCCCTGCGCCGCCAGGCCCTGGCCGAGGCCGCGCAAGCGCTGTCCAGCGGCGCCGGAGGCGAAGCGCGGATGAACATCCTCGCCCAGCTCACCCGTTTGCGCCGCGCCGCCTGCGACCCGCGCCTGACCACGCCGGAAATCAAACTGCCCGGCGCCAAGGTGCAAGCCTTCGCCGAACTGGCCGCCGAACTCGCCGCCAACGGCCACAAGGCGCTGGTGTTCAGTCAGTTCGTCGATTTCCTCAGCCTGTTGCGCGCGCCGCTGGACGCCGCCGGCATCGCCTATCAATACCTCGACGGCGCCACCCCGGCCGCCGAACGCACCAAACGCGTCGCCGCCTTCCAGGCCGGCGAGGGCGACCTGTTCCTGATCAGCCTGAAAGCCGGCGGCTTCGGCCTCAACCTTACCGCCGCCGACTATGTGGTGATCACCGACCCCTGGTGGAACCCCGCCGCCGAGGATCAAGCCATGGGCCGCGCCCACCGCATGGGCCAGTTGCGCCCGGTGACGGTCTACCGGCTGGTCGGCAAAGGCACCATCGAGGAACGCATCGTCGACCTGCACCACGACAAACGTGCCCTGGCCGAGGGCGTGCTGTCCGGCGAGGAAACCACGGCGCTGCCGTCGAGCGAGGATTTGATCGCGTTGATGCGCGGGTGAGGTCGACCTGAAATCACGACCTCGTATTGCATCAAACGCGATTCACCGCCTCGCGTATGCGTCTGATGGTGTCTTCGATTGGCGCCTTCCTTGACACTTCCAGGCCGAAGCCGCGGGCAATTTCGTTGATTTTGGCCGGATTCAGCGGCACACCGCCGCTGTCGACGGCTTTCAGCAAGGCGCGGGCGCGGCGCAATTCAGGCGGCATGGCGGCATGCCGCTTGAACATCCGTGACAGCCAAATCGGTAATTCAAGCGCCATGGATTCCTCGCTGAAATCAAACTTGGGCGCACATCTTATGGCTTCGTTACTGGCCGGCCGCGTGCTTGCGGACCCGGTTTCCGGTCCGGGGCTCTGACGATTTTCGTGCGGCTGACGGGGGCGTCCTCGCTGCTGCTCAGGCTGAAGCTGCCCGCGCCTTCGATGCCCAGCGCGCGGGCCAGATAGGGCAGGCATACGCGCAGGTTTTCGGCCAGCGTCCAGGGCGGGTTGACGATCAACATGCCGCTGCCGTGCATGCCGAATCCGTCCTTAGACGGCGCGCTGACGCTGAGCGTGGCGTTGAGCCAGGCGACGTTTTTCAGGCGCGCGAAACGTTCCGCCAGACGTCCGGCTTCCTGGCGTTGCAGCAGTGGATACCAGATCGCGTAAATGCCGGTGGCGAAGCGTTCCAGGCTGTCGGTCAAGGCCTGGAAGACATGGTTGTAATCGGCCTTGTCTTCGTAGGAAGGGTCGATCAGCACCAATGCGCGGCGCGGCGGCGGCGGCAGCAGCGATTTGAGGCCGGCGTAGCCGTCGCCACGGGTGACGATGATTCGGTTGCCGGCATCGGGAAAGGTCTTGCCGAGCAGATCGACATCGGTGGGATGCAGTTCGAACAGGCGCATGCGGTCCTGCTCGCGCAGCAGCTTCGACGCCAGATAGGGCGAGCCGGGATACAAGGTGAGATTGTCGGCGGAATTGATCGACCGGATCACTTCCACATATTCCGCCAGCGCCGGCGGCAGATCGGTCTGCCGCCAGAGTTTGGCGATACCGGTTTGATGTTCGGCGTTCTGGCTGGCGTAACCCGCATCCAGTCCGTAAGCGCCGGCGCCGGCATGGGTGTCGATGAACCAGTAGGGCTTGTCCTTCTGCGCCAGGTAGCGCATCAGGTTGACCAGGATGCAGTGTTTCAGCACATCGGCATGATTGCCGGCATGGAAGGCGTGGCGGTAGCTGAGCATGGTTGCGTAGGCCGGAAAAGGATAATTCAATAACGGTGAATTCCGCGATTGTCCTTTATGGCACGGCGAACTGTTGCTGAATCTGTCTTGCAACCGCGTCGCGCAGATTCGATCTGGCGCATTCGAGTTTGATCGCGCCCTCCCAACCGCGCAGCCAGGTCAGTTGCCGTTTCGCCAGTTGGCGAGTGGCGGCGGCGCCTTGGGCGTACAGCGTTGGCGCATCGATTTCGCCATCGAGAAAGCGCCAAGTCTGACGGTAGCCGACGCAGCGCATCGACGGCATCTCGGGTGAGAGCGGGTAGCGCGTGCGTAGATCGCGCAGTTCATCGACCAGGCCTTGTTCCAGCATCTGCTCGAAACGCAGATTGATGCGCTGATGCAACCAGGCACGGTCGGCCGGGAACAGGGCGAATTCGAGCCAGTTTTCCTGCGCGACCGGGGTTTGGGTGGTGAACAACGCCGACATCGGCCCGCCGCTGGTCAAACACAGTTCCAGCGCGCGCTGGATGCGTTGTGCGTCGTTCGGTTTCAGTCGTTGCGCGGTTTCCGGATCGAGTTGGCGCAGGCGCGCATGCAGCGCCGGCCAGCCCTCGATGGCGGCTTCTGATTCCAGTTCGGCGCGCAGCGCCGGGTCGGCCGGCGGCAGATCGTCGAGGCCGCCGCGCAGCGCGCGGAAATACAACATGGTGCCGCCGACCAGCAGCGGCAGGTTGCCGCGCGCGCGGATGGCGTCCATCACCGCCGACGCATCGTGCTTGAAGCGACCGGCGGAATAGGCCTCGGTCGGTGGCAGCAGATCGATCAGATGATGCGGCGCTTGCGCCAGCGTCGCCGCGTCCGGCTTGGCGGTGCCGATGTTCATGTCGCGATACACCAGCGCCGAATCGACGCTGACGATTTCCAGCGGAAATCGCTGGCACAGCCACACCGCCAGATCGGTCTTGCCGCTGGCGGTGGGGCCCATCAGGGTGATGGCGTGAGGCGCAGTCCCGCCATGGGGCGAATGCGGCACCGCGGTCAAATATCGGTGTCCGCGTACAGTTCCAGCATCGGCAGGTCCACGCCGACGCTGGCCAACTGCACGGTTTCGCCGGCTTCGTAGATGTCCTGCGTCCAGCCCGCCGGGGTGCGGCGAAACACTTCGACCCAGGCCTTGTTCTGGTCGATCAGCACGTATTCGACCAGACTGGGCAGGCGGCGGTAGGACAGCAGTTTTTCCCGGCGATCCACCGATTCGGTCGAGTCGGACAATACTTCGACGACCAGTTTGGGCGCTTGCAGGAAATCCTTCGGCGCGTCCGGACTCAGATCGGACGCGTCGCAGGTCGCCACCACATCCGGGTAGTAATAAGCGGAATCAGCATGCACCCGCACTTTCATGTCGGCCATGAATACGGCGCAGGGTTGGCCGCGCAGCCCAAGGCGCAGGGCAATTGCCGCATTCAATGCCAGCGTGCCATGCCGCTTCGACGCGCCGGCCATGGCAAACACTTCGCCGGCGACATATTCGTGCTTGCTGTCGGCGGCGGTCTCGTTCTTCAGGTAATCGGCTTCGGCGTAATAGGTGACGCTGGCGTGCCGCATGGTGGCTCTCCGGGAAACGGTTGACGGATTATCGCTAAAAATGATGCTCACCCGACCACCGCTAGTGATTGCGTAGGGTGCGCCATGCGCACCATTTGAAGGTGGACCGGTGCGCATGGCGCACCCTACACTAGCCCAGCACCGCCAGCCGGCTTTGCCCGCCGGACTGCGGTTGCACCTGGATCTGCACGCCGATGCGTTCGGCCATTTCATGCACATGCGAAATGACGCCGACCTTGCGGCCCAGGGTTTGCAGTTTGTCGAGCGCGTCCATCGCCATGTTCAGGGTTTCCGCGTCGAGACTGCCGAAACCCTCGTCGATGAACAATGACTCGACCTTGACGCTGTGCGACGACAGTGAGGCGAGGCCGAGCGCCAGGGCCAGCGACACCAGGAACGATTCGCCGCCGGACAGTGAGTGCACCGAGCGGCGTTCGTCGCCCATGTCCTGATCCACCACCAGCAGGGTCAGGCTGTCGGCCAGGCGTTCGAGCCGGTAGCGGCGCGACAGGTCGGCGAGATGCCGGTTGGCGTAGCCGAGCAGCACATTGAGCGTGTATTGCTGGGCGATGCGGCGGAACTTGCTGCCGTTGGCGGAGCCGATCATGTCGTTCAGCCGCGCCCAGGTTTCCAGGCGGGCGGATTGTTCGCGCAACGTTTCGAGCAGGCCGGCGGCTTTCAGGCGGCGTTCGTCATCCTGGCGCAGCGCAACTTCCTGCTCCACGGCGGCGGATTTTTCCTGTGCCAGCAAGGGCAGGATTTCCGCCAGTTTCACCTCTATTGAGCCGACGAAATCTGCGTCATACCGGCGCAGGCCGGTATCCAGCGGCATCCCGGTTAGCTCTTCTGGACCCCGGCCTGCGCCGGGGTGACGACTAGTATCATCATCCGGCTGGATCAACAGGCTGGCAGCCGCTTGGGTGTCAAGTTGGGTGCCAAATTCGTTGCTCAGATGCGCGACGCGAAGTGCCTGGCGTTCCTTCAGCACCGTCAGCTCGGTGTCGGCAGCTTTGTCCAGCGCGGCCAGCGCGTTGCGCTCGGCATTGAGCCATTGCGCGTCAATCCGCAACAGCGCCAGCAAACCGTCCAGATCGAGCGGCGCGTCGCTTGCCGCATTGAACGCGAGCAGCCAGTTGCCGCGCGCCGCGTCGGCTTGCTCGACCAGCGCTTGCAGTTCGGCCAGCTGTTGGGCGCTTAGCGCGCGGGTGGTGATCGCCTGGGTGGCGCGGGTGCGGCTGTCGTGGGTGGATTTCTCCCGCGCCGTGACGGCGGCTTGCGCGGCTTCCAGGGCATGCGCCAGTTCGGTTTCCAGCGCGACAACCGGTTTGCCGCCGAGCAGCAAGTTGCGCGCCTGTTGCTTGTCCCGCAATTCGGCGGCCTGTGCATCGGCCGCCTCGCGCAGCCGCGTTGCCTGTTCGCCGAGCTGGGCAAGCAGGCTGGCGGCGGCGCTGATCTGGCCGCTTGATTGGGCCAGTTTTCGGGTTTGTTCTTCTTGTGCACTGTGCTGCTGTTGCCAGGATTCGGCGTCGGCTTGGCGAGCCAAACGGAACGCCGCCGGCGCGCGCTGCCAGTCGCAGCGCCAGTCGGGCACGGCAGCCAGCACGGCATCCAGTTGATCCAGCAAGCCGGCCAGATGGATGCCTGCTTGTTCAGAACGTTGTTGCGCGGCTTGTGTGGCGTGCACGGCCAGATTCAAGGTCTCGCGCGCTTTCAGGTCGGCTTCCCGCGCCTGCTGTTCGGCGGCTTGCGCCTGTGCCAGCTTGACCAGCGCGGTGTCGCGGGTTTTCTGGTCGGTACGCCATTCGGCTTCCTGAGCCGTCAGCTTTTGCAGGGCACTGGCGTTGGCGCTGATTTGTTCGGCAAGCCGCGCGGCGGCATCCGCATTTCCACTCAGCTCAAGTCCACTCGACTTGGCCGCGGTCTGCCAGAGGCCGGCGGCTGCGTCGTGACGGCGGCCCAGTTCGAGCAGACGCGCATCAAACATTTTTAATTGCTTGTCCTGCTCTTTCAGCGTCGCGCTCTGGGCGGCCTCGTCTTTAGTCAGCGTCTCCAATTGGAGGCGCAGCGCCGCATGCTCGGCCTGTTGCGTCTGGTGCAGTTGATGCAGTTGGTGCGCGGCGTCGGATTCGGCATACGGATGATCCGTCGCGCCGCAGACCGGGCATGCCTCATCTTTGACCAAGGCCGCGCGCAGTGCATCGACATCCTGATTGCACGCCGTTTGCAGGCGCAGCAGCGCGCGTTCTGCCTGCTGCAACTGGCCGGCCAAACCGGGGCGTTGCCGGGTCAGTTGCGCCAGCGCGGCGGCGCCGGTTTGCTGGGTTTGGCGCAAAGCCGCCGCTTCCTGTTCGGCGATGGCCCGTTCAGCTTGGCGTTCCCGCCATTGTGTCCAGCCGGTTTGCGCCTGTTGCAGCCGGTCGCGCTGCGTCTCGGCGGCGTTCTTCTGCCGCGCCAGCGCGTCCGGATCGATGCGGGCGCAGCGTTCGCTTGCCGCTTTGGCCGCCGCTTCGGCCTGTTCGCGGGTCGTGACGCAGGTATTCAGGCTGGCCGTCTGACGCTCGACATCGGCACGGGCGAGGCTTTCGGCCTGCCGCAAACGCGGCTGGTCGGCGCTGGCGGTCTGTTGGGCCTCGGCCACTTTTTCCGCGTCGAGCAGCAGATATTCCGTGTGCTTCCAGTTGCCGGCCAGGCTGGCGTGTTGCTGGTGCGCGGCCAGCCAGGCGCTGGTTGCGGCGTGTAATTTTTCGGTTTGCGCCTGCTGCTGGATCAGCGTCTGGTGCAGGTTCTGCTGTGTGACGACTTCCTTGCCGGCGGCTGCGAGCGCTTGTTGCGCCGTCTGGCATTGCGGTGCCAGCAGCGCGATTTCGGTATCGAGTTTCTTCGCGGCGTCGATTTCGGGTTGCTGCTGTTTTTGTGCCTGGCGGGCCAGAACCAGGTTCTGCTGCGCCGTGGTTAGCGCGGTTTCGGCCAGTGTTGCGGCCTGTTCGGCGGCAAGTTGTTCGGTCTCCTGGGTTTGCAATTTCTTGGCGGCCTGCGCCACGGCCTGTTGTAGATGCACACATTCCACCTGCAACGGACGCGCCGGCTCGACGGCGGCGATGCGGGCCAGTTGCGCGCGTCGTTCAACGGCGGCTTGCTGGGCCAGGCTGGCCTGATCCAGCCGGGTTTGCGCCTGGGCGATGCTGACTTCCAGTTGCGCAAGTTGCTGATACCAGCGCAGCGCGGCTTCCAGCTTGAGTTTGTCCTGTTCGCGCGCGGTGGCCGCGGCTTGCGCCTGTTTCAGCGCGGATTCCAATTCGGCGCGGGCCTCATCTTGCAGCGGCGGTGCGTCGGCGAGTTGCCGGTTCAAAGCGTCTAGCGTCTGTTTTTCCTGGCCGTGGCGTTCGAACACGCGCTTCGACAGGCGTTCGAAGCGTTCGCTGCCGGTGAGTGTCTGCAACAGTTCGGCGCGGGCGTTGTCGTCGGCTTTGAGGAAGGCGGCGAAATCGTTCTGCGCCAGCAGCACGGCGCGGGTGAACTGGCTGAAACTGAGGCCGACGCGCTGGGCGATGGCGGCATGGACTTCGCTTTTTTTCGTGCCGCTGAGCGCTTGCTGGTCGGCGATGCGGATCAGTTGGTAGTCGATATGCTGCAATCGGCCGTCGCCGCGCCCGCGCGCCCGGCGCGCCGTCCAGCGCGCCCGACAGGCGATGCCGTCGATGCCGACGAAATCGACCTCCGCGTAGCCGTCGCCACAACCCCGGCGCAACAAGGTGCGCGGGTCGGACGGGGTGACCTGGTCGTCATGCACATCGGGAATCTGCGCGCCGGTGGCTTGCGCCAGGCGCGGCGTGTCGCCGTACAGCGCCAGGCACAGCGCGTCGAGCAAGGTGCTTTTGCCGGCGCCGGTGGGGCCGGAGATGGCGAACAGGCCGGCGTTCCGCAGCGGTTCGCGGCTGAAATCGACTTCGAACTCGCCGGCCAGGCTGGCCAGGTTCTTGCCGCGGATGGCGAGGATTTTCATGTTGCAACTTCGTCCGGCTGATTGAGAATTTCGTTGAACGCGGCGAGCAGGTCGGCCGGCGGGGCAGCACCGTATTTCGCCGCGTAGGCGTTGTTGAAGATCGCCAGCGGGTCGAGCTGACCGAGTTCGTCGAGCGACAGCGGCGCGACGCTGGCCGCGCGGTC
>JAGUXX010000174.1 GCA_020061585.1 Betaproteobacteria bacterium
ACGGTGCGCGCGATGAGCGCGGCGGAAAGTCGTCGCTTGCGCGTGTCGCGGGCGGTCGTGGTCGACCAAGTGGAACGCGGCTCACTGGCGGCGCTGGCCGGCATCAGACCGGGGATGGTGATCCTCGAAGCCAATCGAAAAGCGCTGGCCGGCCCGGAAGACTTCGCCGCCGCGTTGAACGAGGCCGACGGGAGCTTGGCGCTGCGGTTGCTGGAAAACGGCGCCAGCCGATACATCACCCTGACCTGGAAATAAATTGCATTAAGGATCGAACATGCGAGACCGTTTTCTACCCCGATTATTCTGGCTGACGCTGGCCGCCGCCGTGCTGATCCTGGTCTGGCGTGGCGCGCCGAACATCGAAGGCTGGCTGGAGGGCCTGTTCGCGCCCAAACCCGATGCCGCGCCGCGCGTCGTCGCGGCGCGCGGCGATCTGGCCAGCGACGAGCAGGCGACCATCGAACTGTTCGAGCGCGCCAAGGATTCCGTGGTGTACATCACCACCCGCGGACAAGTGCGTGATTTCTGGACGCGCAACGTGTTCACCGTGCCGCGCGGCACCGGTTCGGGGTTCATCTGGGATGAAACCGGCCATGTCATCACCAACTACCATGTCATCGAGAATGCCAGCGAGGCGACGGTCAAGCTGGCCGATGGGCGCAGCTACAAGGCGGCGCTGGTCGGCGTGTCGCCGGCGCACGACATCGCCGTGCTGCGCATCGGCGTCGGTTTCAAACGCCCGCCGCCGGTGCCGCTGGGCGAAAGCCACAACCTCAAGGTCGGCCAGAAAGTGTTCGCCATCGGCAACCCGTTCGGCCTGGACTGGACCTTGACCACCGGCGTGGTGTCGGCGCTGGACCGCTCGCTGGGCGGCGAAGGCCGCAACGGCGCCACCATCGACCATCTGATCCAGAGCGATGCGGCGATCAACCCGGGCAACTCCGGCGGTCCGCTGCTCGATTCGGCCGGCCGCCTGATCGGCATCAACACCGCCATCTATAGTCCCAGCGGCGCCTCCGCCGGCATCGGCTTCGCGGTGCCGGTGGACACCGTCAACCGAGTGGTGCCGCAGTTGATCAAGGACGGCAAATACATTCGTCCGGCGCTCGGCATCGAGGTCGACGAAAACGTCAACCGGCGGCTGGCCGAACTGCGCAAGCTCGAAGGCGTGCTGATTTTGCGCGTCACCCCGGGCTCGGCGGCGGAAGCGGCCGGACTGATCGGCGCGACCATCTCGCGCGATGGCGGCATCGTTCCCGGCGACAGCATCGTGGCGATCAATGACCAGCCGGTGGACAGCGTCGCCAAGCTGCTGTCACGCCTGGACGAATTCAAGATTGGCGATCAGGTGAAAATCAGCGTGCTGCGCGACGGCGCAAAACTGGACTTGACGGTTACCCTGCAACCCGGCGTGTAATCCGGTATGCAAACCGGCCGATTCAGGCGCGCCGTCCGATCAGTTCGATCGGGTAGCCGTCCGGGTCCTTGACGAAGGCGATGATCGTGCTGCCGGCGTTCATCGGCCCGGCTTCGCGCAGGATTTCACCACCCTTGGCGCGGATTTCCGCGCAGGCGGCGTAGACATCGTCGACTTCGATCGCCAGATGGCCGAAGCCGTTGCCGATCTCGTAATGCTCGACGCCCCAGTTGTAGGTCAGTTCTATTACTGAATGGTTCGCCTCATCGTCATAGCCGACAAATGCCAGCGTGAACTTGCCGTCGGGATAGTCCTTGCGGCGCAGCAGCGACATGCCGAGTACCTGGGTATAAAACGCAATCGAGCGATCGAGATCGCCGGTTCTGATCATGGTGTGCAGCAGCCGCATGGCGGGTTCCTTTCGGTTGGTAGTCTGGCGGCTATTTTCCTCGCGGCACCGCCAACCGCGTCAACCGGTTTCGCCGCGCGCCGCCATGACGCGGTTTCGTCCCGCTGACTTGGCGGCGTAGAGCGCCTTGTCGGCGCGTTCGATCAGCGCTTCATGATCACGATCACCGGCAATGGCGGTTGCCACGCCGATGCTGAGCGTCACCGGGAAGCGCTGCTTGTCGGGGCCGTAACGGCCGGCGCGGACTTCCTGCACGATGCGCTCGCCTAATTGCACCGCATCGCGCAGTCCGGTATTCGGGCAGACCACGCAGAACTCCTCACCGCCGTAGCGGAACGCCACATCATCCTTGCGGCAACCGCGTTCGATGACCCGAGCGATCTGTTGCAGCACTTGGTCGCCGACGTCATGGCCGTATTGGTCGTTGACCCGCTTGAAGTGGTCGATGTCCAGCATCAGGCAGGACAAGGAGGTGCCGCTGTGGCCCGCAAACGCCCATTCCTGAGCGAAGCGGTCGAGTCCATAACGGCGGTTATGCAGTTTGGTCAGCGAGTCGGTAAGCGCTTCCTGCAACAGGCGGCGGTTGCTTCTGGCCCATTCGCCGGAGGATCGGATCACCGATTCGCGTTCGGCGCGCACCGCGCCCTGCAGCGCCACCACGCGCTGCGCGGAACTGATCCGCGCGAGCAGGGCGGCTTCGCTGTAATTCAGCAGCAGGTAGTCCGACGCGCCGGCCAGCATCAGCCTGGCCACGCCGACTTCCGCCTCGGGCGGAATCAGCGCGATGCAGTAGGCCTGGCGGCCGGCTTCGTCGGCGCGCAACTCGCGCAGCGTGGCGACCGAAGCGTCGCCGCTGTCGGGCAGTTCCACCAGCATGACGTCGGGGCGCTTTTCATCCAGCAGACGCAGCGCGGCATGACTATCACCGGCGATTTCCACTATCAGGCCCATCGCGTCCAGGGTTTCCGCCAGACCGCGCAGATGCGCGGCATTGTGACTGATCAGCGCCACGCGCATCGGCAGCACCACCAGCGCGGCGAGATTGTCGTCCTGCGAGGGATCGGGCGGAATGCCCAACAACAGTTTGACGTCGCTGAAATCCTGGGTCGGCAAATGCAGTTCGCGGCCCCAGTCCTGCCACTGACGCACCACCTGCTCGACCAGCGGCGGCACCTGATGGTCCTCCAGGCCGATCTGCGCGGCGGCGTGGAACAGCGACGGCACTTTTTCCCAACGTTGGGTTGCGTCCAGATTCAGCAAGTCGCCCACCTTGGCGGAGAAATGCAGCGCGGCGGTCAACATTTGCGCTCGCGAACCCGCGGCGAACGGCGCGTCCGCCGGCACCTCGTGATAGCGCACCGCTTGATAGAAAATTTCCGGCAAGCCCCAGTCCTGCAACAACTCCGCCGACAGCGCGACATGATCGAGTCCGAAATCCCGGATTTCCGCTTCACGCAAATCCAGCGTGGAGAGATTTGCCCGCAACAGATCGTCGTATTCGCTGGGAAACACCGTGGCCAGCGCCAGACGACCAATACCGGACAACAGCCCGCAGGTGAAGCTCTCGTCCGGCGGACATTGCGCCTGGACCGAAACCTGCTGAGCGGTGATGCCGGTGGCCAATGACGAAGTCCAGTAGCCGAGATAATCGAATGACGCGCAGGCGCCACTGCGGTAATGGTCGATCAGCGAAAACCCCAGCGCGATCTGACGCACCCGGAACAGGCCGAGAAACACGATGGCATGCGGCAACGAGGCGATATGTCGCAAGCTGCCGCCATGCACGGCATTGGCATAGCGCAGGATACGCCCGGACATGGCCGGATCGGTCTGCACCAGATGCGTCAGGGTCTGAATGTTGGCATCGTGTTTCTGCGTCAGTTCCAGCACCGCCAGCGCCACGCCTTGCGGCGAAGGCAGCATGCCGCTGGCTTTCAGCGTCTCGAATCGGGCGCGCGCATCTTCGATCATGATTACCCCCCTGGGTAACTTTCCGTATTCGTTGGTGAACATTATGCCCTGACCCGCAAGTCGGGAATGCCTGAAACGGCGCGCGAGCCGTTGCGGGGGGATGAACGGCGAAGAACATGCGCTTTCCGGTTACATCCGGTTACAGATTGCGGCCCCGCTGAAATCGACTCGATACAACTCCCGCTCAGTATGCGTTCCAAGCCTGTCTGCTTTGGGTGGGCTGGATAGACAACTTCTCTGAAGGAGATCGAAATGAAATTGAGCACAACTTCTTTTGCGAAACGCGCCTTGATGGTGGCTTTGTTTGCAGGCGGCGGCATGCTGGCAACCGCCTCGATCGCGATGAATCCCGCTGCGCCCGCCAACAACTGCGAGGCCAGGCAAGGTCAGAAAGTCCAGAAGGACTCGGCAAAATGGCGGGAACAGCGTGCCGCGCATCTGGCCGAGTTGAAGGCGCAACTCAAGCTCAAGCCGGAACAGGAGGCCGCGTGGCAAGCATTCTCCGGCGCTGTCGAGTCCGGCGCTCGCGGCAGAAACATGGACAGGCAAGCCATGCGTGACGAATTCGCCAAGCTGAACACGCCGCAGCGCCTCGACAAGATGCTGGCCAAATCGGAAGTTCGACGCGACAGGATGCTGCAACGCGTCGAAACCACCAAAGCCTTTTACGCCGAGTTGACGCCCGAGCAGCAAAGCGTGTTCGATAGCCGAACCAGGATGAAACGTCACCCCGGGCACAAGCACCAGCGCATGCAATCCTGAGCCGCCAGGCGATCAGCGCGAGTGCATGGCAGCCACTCGGCCATGCGCTTGCGCGGCAAGCGAACAGCCGCTTTTCAAGCGGCTGTTCGCTTTGGAAAGCATGATCCATGAATCATGTGTCATTTCGAGGCGCGGTCGCGGCGCTGCCTGGCGAACTTGATGGCGAGTATCATCGCCGGCAACAGATGCCAGAAAACATCGAAAATATCCAACGGCCGGGTCAGCGTGCCTTCGGACAGCATGCGCATTTTTTCGACCAGATGCGGTTCCGGCACGAATGGCGCGCCCAGCATGAACAGCGTCAGTGCGATTAATATCGGATACGGAAATTGATCGATGAATTGCATTCGAAGCCTTGTGTTTGGTAACCCGGATGTCCGCGCGCGGTGTCGCGGTATTGATGAAAAGGCGCAACCATGAAAATTCTCGGCATCATTATATTGGCGGCATTGCTGCTGCTGGCGATCTTCACCTTGGCCAACTGGGCGGTGCTCACGGCGCCCACCACGTTGTCGTTCGTGGCGTTCGAAGTCGATGGCCCGTTGGGCGTGATCCTGCTTGGCGTCACCCTGGTGCTGGTCTCGCTATTGGTCATGTACGCCCTGACCCTGCGCACCACGATGCTGATGGAGGCGCACCGCCACAACCAAGCCTTGCAGGCGCAACGGAAACTGGCGGAAAGCGCGGAAACCTCGCGCTTCAATGAACTGCACCTGAAGATCGCCCAGGAATTCACACAATTGCGTGGCGAGATCAGTGAAATCGAAGCGCGTATCGACAGCAAGGATGCGGCGATGCGCGAGTCCCTCGCCGAAGCCGCCAACAGCCTCGCCGCCCTGGTCGGCGAGATGGACGACAAGCTTGATCGCGCGTTGTCTCGGCAAGAGAATTGAGCCATAGGAGGCAAACATGAACAGGCAAAGACTTGAACGTATCACCCTGGAGCCCGGCAAATGCGGGGGGCGTCCCTGTATCCGGGGCTATCGCATCCGCGTGAGCGACATCCTGAGCTTGCTCGGCGCAGGCGCTTCCCATACCGAAATCCTTGAGGATTACCCCTTCCTTGAAGAGGAAGACATTCTCGCTGTCCTCGACTACGCGGCCATTCAGACCGACCACACCATCCTGATCGCGGCATGAAGCTGCTGGTCGACAACCAGTTGCCATTGGCCTTGGCACGCTACCTGACCGCCAATGGCTTCGATTGCCTGCATGTTCAGGACATCAACATGGGGGCGACGGCTGACCGGGTGATTTGGGAGCACGCGAAAGCGCATGGCATGGTCATCCTCACCAAGGACGAAGACTTCCCGTTGATGGCGGACAGGCAGGGAAGCATCCCGCCACAAGTTGTCTGGGTACGTTTGGGCAATTGCCGCAAGGCCGCATTGCTGCAAGCTTTCGTCTCTTTGCTGCCCGACTTGCGAACATTGCTGGATGACGGCGGAAGCGTCATCGAGATTCGGTAACCCCGGTGGAACCAAGCCGGCATCCACCGGGAGTACATCCCAATAATTGCCATGCGAATAACCGCTTCCCATATCGTCGAATGGGCTGATACCCATGCCAAACAAGCTCAGACCGATTTGCCACGTTTGATACGGCGACTTTGCTTCCTGGCTGGCTCAACTCGCCAACTTGTGTTCCCCGCAGGGGACTCGACTTACATGCCAGGTTGGGACGGCAGGCTGTTCAGTGACCAAGGAAATGCTTGGGTACCGGTCGGCGCTTCCTGCTGGGAAGTGGGCTGCGAGCAACAAGTCAGCGGTAAAGCCAACGGTGACTATCGCAAGCGTACCGTTGAAACCGGAACGCAGGAACGCGCGAGCACGACATTCGTTTTCGTTACACCCCGGCGCTGGAGCGGAAAGTCCGCCTGGGTGAAAACGCAATGCAATCTGGTGGAATGGGCAGATGTGCGGGCCTACGACGCCGACGATCTTGAACAGTGGCTGGAACAAAGCCCGGTGGTCGCCCTGAGATTCGCCGAGGAACTGGGATTGCTCGGCCCGGGTGTGGAAAGTCTCGATCGCTACTGGCTACTCTGGGCGCAGCAATGCAACCCGTCCATCACGCTGGAAGCCTTTTTCACGGATCGTGCCGAGGCGCGGAACCGGTTGTTGGCGCGAGCCCGCACGGCAGGTCAGGAATCCAGTCAGCCATTGACGTTGTGCGCCGATAGCGTGGAAGAAGCCGCAGCCTTCGCCGCCGCCACTGTGTTGGAACAACCAGAACTCGCCGATCAGGCGCTGGTGGTTGTCGAGTCGGATGGCTGGCGCTTTGTCGAGGCCAACCCGCAACTTCGCATCGCCATCGCTGCACGTACCGAGGTGGCGGCCCATCCCACCCAGCGCGATGGATTGCTGGTCATCGTGCCCCACGTTTCCGGCGACCTGTCGGACAAGGCACAAGGCCTGGAACAAGTTCTGGACAGGCCAAATATCTACGACTTCGAGAAAGCTTTGGTGGCGATGGGCATGGAGGAATCCGACGCCAAGCGTTATGCACTGAGCACAGGGCGCTCCTGGTCAGTGTTACGCCGTCGCCGCGCCATCAACCCGGCCATCCAGCACCCGGCGTGGCTCGATACAGCGCAAGCCGCCAGCCTCGTCACGGTTTGCCTGTTGGGTGCGTGGAATTCGGACAAGGAGGGCGACCGGCAAATCGTTGCGCGAGTCGCCGGCCGCCCTTATGAGGAAATCGAATCCGACCTGCATCATCTGGCACAACTCGATGACGCGCCTATTCTGCATATTGGCGCCGTATCGAAGGCCAAGTCGCCGCTAGAACTGCTGAGTTTGTTTGGTAACCGCATTACACGGAGCCAACTGGATCGTTTCTTCGAGGTTGCGCGGGAACGCCTCGGTGCGACTGACCCGCAACTGGAGTTGCCGGACGATCAGCGTTACGCGGCCCAGGTATACGGTAAGGTCCAGCCGCAATCCGGCCTGCTGTTCGATTCTCTCTGCGACGCACTCATTAAGCTGGCGGTGCACGGTCCCGATCAGACGGCCCTGCTCGCCTTGGACATCGAAGGCCGAGTCGCCAAACTGGTTCATGACTTGCTGGAAGGGGTAGACGAAACCCGCTGGCTTTCACTTGCCTCCTATCTACCCGCCCTGGCCGAAGCTGCGCCGGATTCATTTCTCCGGGCCATCGAGCGCAGCCTGTGCCAAACAAATCCGCCGGTGGCACGGCTGATCCTGGAAACCACCGACGCGGGGTTTGGCGGTCGTTGCTGGCATGCCGGCCTGCTGTGGGCTCTGGAAACCCTGGCCTGGGCGCCTAAACGGCTGGCGCGTGTGGCTCTCATCCTGGCCCGGCTTACCCATGTTCCCTATAACAACCGTTGGAGCAATACGCCGGGAAGAAGCTTGCTTGGCCTGTTCCGCGCCTGGCTACCACAAACGGCGGCGGAATTGCCGCAACGGCTCCAGGTGCTCGATCTGATCGTCCAACGATACCCAGATGCTGCTTTCGATGTACTCGATGGCATTACCGAGCGTGGCCAACAAACCGCTACGCCGGCAAACCGTCCTAAATGGCGTGATGATGATGCCGGCTCAGGGAATGGCGTGCCGCATGGGGAACAACTCGACATGGTCTTGGCGGCGCGCGAGCACATGGTTCGTCTCAGCGCCGGCCATGCGGAACGCATCGTCCGTCTTTTCAACAACACCAATCTGTCTGATCGTGAATCCATGATCGTGGTGCTCGACCTGATGCAGCCCTATACGCTTGCAGATGCGCGGGATGAGGATCGGGAAATCTTGCGAGCTGCCTTGCGCAACTGCATTCATTGGCACCGCAATTACGACAACAACCAAGGCGCTGAACTGGAATCACGCCTGGCACTACTTGATTTGCTCTATCAGAAGCTGGAACCCGCCGATCTTGTCGCACGCCATCGCTGGCTTTTCTCCAGCCATTGGCCCGATTTGCCGGCAGCGAGTGATCATAGTGACGATAAAGCGGCGTTGGTGACAGAGGCCAGAACCTCCGCGCTGGATGACATCATCCGCATTCTTGGAATAGTGGGCATCAGACGCCTTGTCGACGAGTGTGGCGAGCCTTACACAGTGGGCATGGCCTTGGCGAAACAGGAAGATGCCAACGGCGAATGGCCGGCATGGATCGTCGAGCAGGGCTCGGACTTCATGCCCGCCTCTCCCACAGGCCAGTGCATCACCGGTCTGTTGCGAAACCTGCCGGAGCCGCGCGCTACGGCATTGCTACGTGCCGTCCTGGCGATGGCTGGAGAACACGGTTGGAACCCCGAACGCCAGGCGCGCTTCCTGGCGCTGGCATCACCGGCACGAACAACCTGGGATCTCGCGGCAGATCGAGGGCCGGAAACCGATGCGGCGTATTGGCGGTGCGCGCCGCTCAACCGTTGGTTCCGTGATTGGGGAGAAGAAGCGATTTATGCCCTGCACCGTCTCTCGCAAGCCCAGCGTCCAAGAACCGCTCTGCAGTGTTGCCGTTTCGACCAAAAAATGGTCGATAGCCGATTGCTGTTTGTCCTGCTGCAACAGTTCATGAACGGCGAGGAACCGGAAGGCCCGATGCCGAAGTCCTGGGATTTGGCAAATGCCTTGGAGCACATCGAGCAATCTGGTGAGGTCGAGAATACGGAGGTGATTCGGCTTGAATTCGGTTTGTTTCCTGCTTTGAGACTCGGGCGGGAAACCCATGCTTCCGCCTTGTTCGAGGCCGTCACTAGCGATCCGGCGATTTTCACCGAACTGATTACCCTGCTCTACAAACCGGAACATGGCGAACGCGAGGAGCCGATCACCGAAGCGATCAAAGCAGCCGCATCAACTGCCTGGGAAATATTCCGTAGCTGTAAACGTCAACCGGGAACGCAGCCAGACGGCAGCATCGACGCTGACGCCTTTCTGCATTTCATCGACGAAGCACGCGCACTTTGCCGTAAGGCTGACCGTCTCAATGCGTGTGAAGAAACCCTTGGCGAAATCCTCGCCCACGCCCCTGCCGACGAACATGGTGCTTGGCCTTTCGCGCCAGCCCGGCAGGTGCTGGACCGACAGGAAATGGAGGAGATGCGAGGGGGTTTCATGATTGGAGAGCGAAACAAGCATGGTTCGACTTCACGCCATCCTTGGGATGGTGGCGCGCAGGAACGCAACTTGGCTACCTATTACCGGGGTGAAGCAGAAAAATTACAGCACTCCCACCCCCAGGTCGCCGCATTGCTTGAAGCGCTTGCCCGAAGCTACGAACACGACGGACTGTGCGAGGACAACCAGGCGAGTCTACGCAAAGAAAAATACTGAATGCAGTTGGTGAAGTAATTGTTCTCCATGGCTCAAGGGTTATCCGCCATAGGTGAACGGCCGTTTTCAGGTCAGGGCAGGGCGAGTCAGCGCGATTGTCGTCAATACGATGTGTAAACGATGGTCGCCGAAACGTCGTCCGCTGCAAGCTGGAATGCCGTCAGTCGAGACAGCATGATGTAAACACCCGCGTTCCTTGATACGTTTCACTCGTAGCGCAACGCCTCGATCGGCGCCATGCGCGCCGCTTTGCGCGCCGGGTACCAGCCGAAGAACACGCCGACGATGCTGGCCGAGGCGACGGCGATGATGATGGCCTCGGTCTTGATGATCACCTGCCAGTCGGCGAAATGCGCCAACGCCTGCGTGCCGGCGATGCCCAGGGCGACGCCGGTGAAGGCGCCGACCAGCGACAGGATCACCGCTTCGGCGAGGAATTGGGTGAGGATGTCCTGTTGCCGCGCGCCGACCGCCAGGCGCAGGCCGATCTCGCGGGTGCGCTAGGTGACCGATACCAGCATGATGTTCATGATGCCGATGCCGCCGACCAGCAGCGACACCGAAGCGACGGCGGCCAGCAGGCTGGACAGCACTTTCGAGGCGGCTTGTTCGGCGGCGACGATTTCCGACAGGTTGCGGATATTGAAGTCGTCGTCCTGATCCGGTTGCAAGCGATGACGCTGGCGCAACAGTTCGCGCACCTGCGATTCGGCGATATTCATGTCGACGCCATCGCGCATCTTGACGCTGATATGACCAACCGTGAGCAGGCGGCCCTGGGCTCGACCGAGGATGCGACCGCGCGCGGTGCTGAGTGGAATCAGCACCGTGTCGTCCTGATCCTGGCCGCTGAAGTTCTGGCCTTTGGATTCCAGCAAGCCGATGACGGTGAAGGGAACATATTTGACCCGGATGATCTGACCCGTCGGATCGGTACCGCCGAACAGCATGTCGGCGATGGTCTGACCCACCAGGACGACCTTGGCGCCACTGCGCAGGTCGTTCTCATCGAAATTGCGTCCGCGCGCCAGCGGCCATTCGCGCGCCAGCAGATATTCGGGGGTGACGCCAGAAATTTGCGTTGCCCAGTTCAGGTTGCCATGCACGATTTGTCCGCTGCCGCGCATGGCGGGGGCGCTGGCCAGCACGTTGGGCAGTTCTTCCGCGATAGCCCGGGCATCGTTTTCGGTCAGCGTGTTGCGGCTGCCGGAACCCAGCCTGACACCGCTGCTGGTGACGGCGCCAGGCATCACGATCATCAGATTGGAACCCAGGCTCTTGAGTTGCTCGGCGACGCTGCGTTTGGCGCCTTCGCCGACCGCCAGCATGGTGATCACCGCCGCCACGCCGATGATGATGCCCAGCGCGGTCAGCGCGCTGCGCAATTTGTTGGCGCGCAGCGAGCGCAGCGCCGAACGGCCGGTGTCGAGCGGGCTCATGGCTTGGTTTCGGGGTTGGTTTCGGGGTTGGGGCCGGCGCGACGCGGGGTCGGGTTGAGCCGGTCTTCCACCACCCGGCCGTCGCGGAAGGTCAGCACGCGCTTGGCGAACGCGGCGATGTCCTGTTCATGGGTGACCAGCACCAGGGTGATGCCGGCGTCGTTGAGTTGCTGCAACAAGGCCATGACTTCCAGGCTGGTGTGGGTGTCCAGCGCGCCGGTCGGTTCGTCGGCGAAAATCAGCGGCGGTTCGTTGACCAGCGCGCGGGCGATGGCGACGCGCTGCTGCTGGCCGCCGGACAGCTGCATCGGGCGATGTCCGGCGCGATCCGCCAGGCCGACCTTGGCGAGTTTCTCGCGGGCGCGCCGATGCCGCGCGGTGGCCGGCACTCTGGCGTAGATCAACGGCAACTCGACGTTTTCCTGGGCGCTGGCGCGGTTCAGCAGGTTGAAGTTCTGGAACACGAAGCCCATGCGCTGGTTGCGGATCCGGGCCAGTTGGTCGGGGCCCAGGCGGGTGACATCCTCGCCGGCCAGCAAGTAGCGGCCGCCGCTGGGCACATCGAGGCAGCCGAGCAGGTTCATGAAGGTCGATTTGCCGGAACCGGAAGGGCCCATCACCGCGACGAACTCGCCTTGCTCGATGCTCAGACTGACGCCTTGCAGGGCCGGCACGCTGATATCGCCGACCTGGTAATGGCGAGTGAGTTCGGTGACTTCGATCAGCGGCCGCGAAGGCGGCATCCCTTCACCCTTCACCAGCGGCGCGGCCGCATCACCCTTCACGATTTACATCCCCATGCCGAACGGCCGGCGCGGTTTCGCGTCCTTGGTTGCAGTCTGGCCGAGGATGATTTCCGTGCCTTCGACGATCTCGCCCTTCAGCATTTCGGTGTTCTTGCCGTCGCTCACGCCCAGGCGCACCGCGACCGGTGTCGGTTGGCCCTGGTCGAGCACCCAGATCCGCACGGGAATGCCGGGGCCGTCCTCGCGACCGCGCACTTCCAGCTTGATCGGCGTGCCGTCGGCTTGTATCGGCCGGTAGCGCAAGGCCTCGTTGGGCAGGATCAGCACGTCTTGGCGCTCATCGGTGAGGATGCGCGCGCTGGCGGTCATGCCCGGCAGCAGTTTCAGATCGGGATTGTCGAGGGTCGCCATGACGCTGTAGGTCACCACATTGTTGCTGGTTTGCGGTGCTTTGCGGATCTGCGTGACCTGGGCCTTGAAGCGTTCACCGGGGAAGGCGTCGACGGTGAAGCGCAAGGTCTGGCCGGTTTTGACCCGGCCGACATCGGCTTCATCGACCGCCACATTGACTTCCATCCGGCGCAGATCGCGGGCGATGCTGAACAATACCGGCGCCTGGAACGAGGCGGCGACGGTCTGGCCGACATCGACATTGCGGCTGATCACCACGCCATCCACCGGCGAGCGGATCACCGTGCGCCGCAGTTCGATGCGCGCCTGCTCCAGCGCCGCCCGGCGTTGTCCGGCCTGAGCCTGGAGGTTGGCGATCTGGGCGGCGGCGACGCCGGCATCGGCGCGCGCCAGTTGCAGTTGCTC
>JAGUXX010000025.1 GCA_020061585.1 Betaproteobacteria bacterium
CGCGCATGCTGGCGTTCAGCCGCGCCCGGCCCGGCCGGGAAGCCCGGCCGCTGGCGCCGCAACCGCTGGTCAGTGAAGCGCTGAAAATGCTGGGCGCCACGATACCCGCCGGCATCGGCATCGAAACCCGCTACGCGGCGGATGCGCCGGATGTCGCCATCGACCCGGTCGATCTGCATCAGATACTGGTCAATCTGGTGATCAATGCCCGCGACGCCCTTGACGGTCGCGGCAAGATCAGCATCAGCCTGGCCCGCGCAACAGTGGATCAGCAGGTGTGCAGCACCTGCAAAGAAAAATTCAGCGGCGATTTCCTGCAACTGACCGTGGCCGACGACGGCCAGGGCATTGCCGCCGAAACGCTGCCGCACATCTTCGAACCGTTCTTCACCACCAAACCGGTCGGACAAGGCAGCGGCATGGGTTTGTCCATGGTGCATGGACTGGTGCGCCGCGCCGGCGGCCATTGCCAGGTGGAATCGACGCTCGGCGCGGGCAGCGCATTCCACATCTATCTGCCGGCGGCCAAGCTGCCCGCCGCCGCCGCGCAAGCCGTCGCGCCGCCGACGCCGGCAGCCAGCAGCGAACCGCGCGGACATCTGCTGCTGGTGGATGACGAGACGCCGTTGCTGCGTCTATTGCATACCAACCTGCAAGCCGCCGGCTGGCGCGTCAGTTGTTTCGCCAACCCGCGTCAGGCGCTGGCGGTGTTTCGCGACGCGCCAACCGAATTCGATGCCGTGGTCAGCGACCAGAGCATGCCGGACATGACCGGCGTCGAACTGATCAGCGCCCTGCATGCCTTGCGTCCAGCCCTGCCGGCCATCCTGTGCACCGGTTACAACGAGGCGCTGGACGCGGCGACGCTACAGCGCCAAGGCATTCACAGCCTGTTGCTGAAACCGATGGAAAACGACGAGCTGCTGGCGGCGCTGGAAGCCGCAATGCTCGAACACCATCACATTCAATGAGCCGCCGCGCGACCACCCCACTCCGATGCCGATGATGAACTCGATACGACCCAACTTGTTCAGCCTGCCAGCCATGCGCATCCGCACCTTCATCCTCGGCGCTTCGGCGCTGGTCGCGCTAGGCTTCTTCGGCGTCGGCTATGTCGGCATCAGCCGCATCCTCGACCATAGCGTGCGGGACAACGCGCGCGCGGCGTCGGAAGTCCTGGCGCAAACCACCTTCACCGGCATGCTGCAGGTCATGAGCACCGGTTGGACGCGCCGACAGGCGGTGGATTACATCGCGGCGATTCAGGAGTCCGCCACCACATCGGGCATCGCCCTGCAAATCTATCGCGGTCCGGTCGCCGCCGCCGACTTCGGCGCCGTCGCGCAACCGCCGCTGGATGCCGGTCTGCGCGCGGTGTTCGAGCACGGCAGGGCGTTGAGCGAGTCGCCCGTCGGCGGGGTGCGCCATCTGCTGCCGCTGCTGGCCGATGCGCACTGCCTGCGTTGCCACGGCCAGGCCAAGACCGGCGACGTGCTCGGCGTCATCGAGGTCCGCCAGGACTTCACGCCGCTGCTGGAGCGAGCCCGCAAGGATCTGCTGTTCTGGCTGCTGATCGCCGCGCCGTTGCTGATGGTCAGCGCCGCGCTGGTGGTCTGGCGGGTGAATCGCCGGCTGGAGCAATCGATCGCCATCGTCGACGCCAGCGTCGCGGAAATCAACAGCGTCGCCGACCTGCGCCAGGTGGAGTTCAGCAACCGCGATCTCGGTTTCGATGAACTCGACCGACTGTTCGGCCATCTGGCGCAATTGGTCGACAAGCTGCGCGCGGTCGCGGTGGACAAGGATGTGCTGTGTTTCGAAATCGGCCTGATGGAGAAATTCGTCATCACCTCCGAGGTGGTGCGCGACTGGGGCGACTACATCACCCGCCTGCTGGCCGAGATCAACACGGTGATGCCGACGCATGTGCTGTTCTCGGTATTCCAGGTCGGCGACGAAATTTTCGATCTGGAAGTGTTCTGGAGCCGGTATCCGTCGCAAACCACGCGGGAAACCATGGAAAACCATATCCGCGCGGTGGTGGCGGCCGACCAGCGCCTGTCGGGTCTGGCCCAGGTCAGCCTGCATCATCATATGCCGGCGCGGGCCGAAGGCGGCGCGGAACTGGTGCTCGACCAGCGTTCGGTGGTGCTGGAAACCAAGGCCCTGATACTCGACCAGCCCAAGATCGGCGGCATCGTCGGCATCGGCGTCAACACGTCGGCGGCCGATGACGACACGCTGCGACTGGTGATGGACAGCATCCTGTCGACCATGCTCAACGTGGTCGGTTCGGTCAAGGCGATCCACAAATACACCCACGACATGGAGTATTACGCCACCCGCGACCCGCTCACCGACCTGTACAACCGGCGCGTGTTCTGGGAACTGTTCGAATACGAAGTGCCGCGCGCCAAGCGCGCCGGCTACAGCTTCGGCCTGCTGGTGCTGGACCTGGACAACTTCAAGCTGGTCAACGACCACTACGGTCACGCGCAAGGCGACCGCTATCTGCAAAGCTTCGCCCACACCGTGAAACAGATGCTGCGGCCGGGCGACATCCTGGCCCGCTATGGCGGCGACGAGTTCGTCGCGCTGCTGCCGGAGGTGATGCCGGAAATGGCCGCGACGATCGCCCGGCGAATCATCGACGCGGTCGCCGCGCTGCGGGTCGAGGCTGGCGAACAGCATGGCGAGCAACGCGACGAGCTGCCGGTTTCGACCGGCGTGTCGATCGGCCTGGCGGTGTATCCGTTGCATGCCGACAACGCCAAGGACCTGTTCCTGTTCGCCGACAGCATGATGTACAAGGCGAAAAGCGCCGGCAGAAACCAGGTCCGCGCGCCCGAGCCCGAGGAGGTCGCGACGGTGTTCCGCGACATGGCCGAAACCACGCTGCGGGTCGTCGCGGCGGTCAACGAAGGCCGCATCGTGCCGTTTTTCCAGCCCATCGTGAATCTGAACGATGGCCGCGTCATCGGCTACGAAGTGCTGTCGCGCATGCAATTGCCGGACCGCCATCTGGAAGCGGCGCGGTTCATCGAGTACGCCGAGAAAGCCGGCGTCATTCATCGTCTCGACCTGCTGATCATCGAGAAAGCCCTGCGCGCGGCGGCGGCGCGCGAATTCGAAGGACTGCTGTTCATCAACCTGTCGCCGCGCGCGCTGGCCCTGTCCGACTTCATGCAAAATCTCGACCGTCTGATCGGCGAATCCGCTATTGATCCGGCCCGGGTGGTGTTCGAGATCACCGAACGCGACACCCTGAAAAATCTGCTGATGCTGGAACAACTGGTTGCCGGCCTGAAGCTGGCCGGTTTCAAGCTGGCCATCGACGACTTCGGCTCGGGCTTCTCCTCGTTCCAGTACTTGCGCCGGCTGCCGCTGGACTTCCTCAAGATCGAAGGCGATTTCGTGGTCAACATGCTGGACAACCCGAAGGATCGCGCCTTCGTCAGCAGCATTCACCAGCTTGCCGCCAGCCTCGGCATCAGCGTCATCGCCGAGCATGTGGAATCGGAGGAAGTGCGGACCGCGCTGCGGGACATGGGCGTGGAACTGGGTCAGGGCTACCACATCGGCCGCCCCGCGCAAACCCTGGGAGACAACCATGCGGCGGGCTGAACCGGCGAGCCGACCCCGCCCGTCGCGGCGGTGCGCAACATGAAACTGGTCTACAAACTTTGGCTCGGCATCGGCGTGGTGCTGTGCGCCGCGCTGGCAGTCAGCGCCTGGTTCGGCTATCGCGGCGCGCGCGGCGGCGTCGAGGCCGCCTTGCTTGAAGAAGGTCGCTCCATACACGGCATCCTGCTGGCGATGCGGCACACCTATCAGCGCCAGTTTCTGGACAGCGGACTGCCGCTCGACGCCAATACCATCGGCTTTCTGCCGGCTCATGCCATGCCGCGCATCGCCAAGGAATTCCAGGCAGTCGACCAGCGCGGCGTGCGTTTCAACAACGTCAGCGACCGCGCCCGCAACCCGGCCAATCAGGCCGATCCGCTGGAGCTGGAAGCGATGCGGCATTTCCGCGCCCATCCGGACAGCCGCGAACGGCTGACCACTTATACCGACGCCCAAGGCCGCGGCCACTATCACTACACCACGCCGATCTGGACCGAAGCCTTTTGCCTGAACTGCCACGGCGACCCGGAGCAGGCGCCGGCCGCCATCCGCCAAGGCTATGACCTGGCCTACGGCTACCGGGTGGGCGAACTGCGCGGCATTCTCAGCGTCAGGCTGCCGGCGGCGGACGCCGAAGCGCGCATTCTCGGCCTGTGGTGGCGCGAACAGAGCGTCCATCTCGCCGTGGTGGCGCTGGCCCTGTTGCTGGCTGGCGTGCTGACGCATCTGCTGGTGGTGCGGCGCCTGAGCCGCTTCAGCGCCGGCGCGCGACGCCTGGCCACCGGGGATTTCTCTTGGCGGGCGCGGGAAACCGGCGGCGATGAAACCGCCGATCTGGCGCGCGGCCTGAACGAGATGGCGCGCGCCATCCAGAACGGCCAGGAGAGCTTGCGCCTGTCGGCCAGCGTGTTCGAACATGCGCGCGAGGGGATACTGATCACCGACGCCGAACGCGTGATCATCGACATCAAT
The DNA here is from genome assembly GCA_020061585.1 of Betaproteobacteria bacterium. Classification (GTDB taxonomy): domain Bacteria; phylum Pseudomonadota; class Gammaproteobacteria; order Burkholderiales; family Thiobacillaceae; genus PFJX01. The sequence goes on from JAGUXX010000025.1 coordinate 4,597, forward strand.
CCGGCCTTCACACAAATCACCGGCTATACCCGGGACGAAGCGATCGGCAACAAGCCGGATCTGCTCGCCTCCGGCCGTCATGACACCGCCTTCTACGCCGCCATGTGGCGGGAAATCCGCGAGCAAGGCCACTGGACCGGCGAAATCTGGGACCGCCGCAAGAATGGCGAGATCTATCCCGAACGCCTGTCGATCACCGCGATCAATTCCTCGGAAGGCGTCATCAGTCACTATCTCGGGGTGTTCTCCGACATCAGCCTGATCAAACGCCAGGAACAGCAGTTGCAGCATCTCGCCCAGCATGACGCGCTGACCGGCATCCCCAACCGCGTGCTGCTCGCCGACCGGATGCGCCAGGCCATCGCGCAATCGCGCCGCAACGGCAAGCTGCTGGCGGTGTGCTATCTCGACCTGGACGGCTTCAAGCCGATCAACGACACCCACGGCCATGAAGTCGGCGACCGCCTGCTGGTGGAAATGGCGCGGCGCATGTCCGATACCCTGCGTAGCGGTGACACCGTGGCGCGGCTGGGCGGGGACGAGTTCGTGCTGCTGTTGCAGGGCCTCACCGATAGCGAGGAGTGCGAGGCCACGCTGAACCGTCTGCTGGCGGTCATCAATCTGCCTACCCACGTCGACGACCAGAGCCTGAACCTGTCGGCCAGCATCGGCGTCAGTCTGTACCCCAGCGACGATCAGGATCCCGACACGCTGCTGCGGCATGCCGACCAGGCCATGTACAGCGCCAAGCAATGCGGTCGCGGCCGCTATACCTTCTACGACATCGAGGGCGATCGCCGCGCCCGCAGTCACCGCGAGGGCCGCCAACGCATCCGCCAGGCGCTGGAAAACGGCGAGTTCGTATTGCACTACCAGCCGCAGGTCGACATGCGCAGCGGCGTGGTGGTCGGCGCCGAAGCGCTGATCCGCTGGAACCATCCGGAACGCGGCCTGCTCAGTCCGGCCGCTTTCCTGCCGGTCATCGAAAACAGCGAACTGGACATCGAGGTCGGCGGCTGGGTTCTGGATCAGGCGCTGGATCAGCTCGCGGCCTGGCTCGAAGCCGGCCTGGTGCTCAGCGTCAGCATCAACATTTCCGCGCTGCACATCCAGAGCCCCGGCTTCCTCGACAAGCTGCAGGCCAGCCTGGCCGCCCACCCCAGCGTATCCCCCCGGCAACTGGAACTGGAAATCCTGGAGACCGCCGCCCTGGAGGATCTGACCCGGGTATCCGACGTGATCCGCACCTGCCAGCATATCGGCAGCGACTTCGCGCTGGACGACTTCGGCACCGGCTATTCCTCGCTGACCTATCTGAAACATCTGCCGGTGCGCATCCTCAAGATCGACCAGAGCTTCGTGCACGACATGCTGCGCGACCCGGATGATCTGGCCATCGTCGAGGGCGTCATCGCGCTGGCCGAGGCCTTCGGCCGCGACATCATCGCCGAGGGTGTCGACAGCCTGGAAGCCGGCCTGCTGCTGCTGCAACTCGGCTGCCCGATCGCCCAGGGCTACAGCATCGCGCGGCCGATGCCGGCCGCCGAACTGCCGGACTGGATCGAGAAATGGGACACGCCGCACGCCTGGAGCGAGGAGAACTTCCGCCGCTGGCATCGGGAAGATTTCGCCCTGCTGCTGGCCGAATACAACCATCGCGAATGGATAGACCGCCTCGCCGACCGCATCGAAGGCGAGGGTTGGAATGAAGAGGCCGATCCGATTCCCCTGGATCACGCGCTGTGCCGCTTCGGCCGTTGGTACCATGGTTCAGGCGAGATCCGCTACGGAAAACTGGCGGAATTCATCGCCATCGCCCCGGTGCACCGCCGCGTGCACGATCTGGGCGGCGAGCTGCTCGACCTGATGCGCGCCGACAACTACGAAACCGCGCGCAAACGCCTGCCGGAATTGTTCGCCATGCGCGATGAAATGCTGGCCAGGCTGCGCGCGCTACAGGATCTGATCGTCTTGCCCAAAGCCTGAGGAACCACCACGCGGCGGCGGGCTGCGCGGTTCAGTTCGGTTTCTTGCCCAGGCCCTGAAAGAAACTCAGAATGCGGCGCGCGGCGGGATGCGCCTGACGCTCCGGACTGTCGACCTGATGTCGATCCGCCAGCCTGGGCGAGGCGCGCATCGCGCGGTGGCGCTGCAAGCCCGACTCGATGCCGCGCCAGACCAGCGCGCCGCGCATCGGCTTGAGCAGAAAGCGATGAATCTGCGCCTGGTTGATCAAGCCAACCAGCGTCGCCGAATCTTGATAGGAGGTCAGCGCCAGGGTGACGACATGCGGCTGGTGGCGTTTCAACGCCTTGATGATATCGGTGATGTTCTCGCCGGCCAGGCGCACTTCGGAAATCACCAGCGCGAAATCGTCCTGTTGCAGAACCTGCAGCAGGCTTTCCACATCCGCCGCGCAGACCACACGATGCCGTCCGGGCATGCGCTGATCGAGCAGCGCCGTGATCTGGCGCGCGGTATCGGGGTCGTCGTCGATGACCAGAATGCGCTCGTCCAGCGGCTCCGGATGAATTTCGTCCGGCGGCGGGTTATCCAGACTTAGCGCGATGTCGACGGCGGAACCGATGGTTACGCGGATCTCCTCGGAATTCCACGGCTTGCTGATATAGCGGAAGATCTCGCCCTCGTTGATCGAACCGGCAACCGCCTGCAGATCGGAATAGCCGGTCAACAGCAGCCGCATGGTATTCGGCGACACCTCGCGCGCCTGACGCAGCAATTCGACCCCCGGCATGATCGGCATGCGCTGATCGCTGACCAGCGCATGCACGCGTTCACGGCGCAAGATGTCCAGCGCCTCGTGGCCGCTGGTGGTGGTGCGCACGGCGTAGCGCGAGGTGAACATCAAGCGCAGGGTGCGCAGGATGCGTTCCTCGTCATCCACGAACAGCAAGGTCGGCTTGAGCTTCGGCCCGGTGGATTGTTCAGGCGGCATTGAAGAGGAAAGGACGATGGCTCCCGGCATATCGGCTGCGCCTCATCAGGGCTCGGTCAAAGGCAGGCTCAGGCGGAATTTCGTGCCCAGGCCGAGTTTCGAGACCACACGCAGATGGCCGTTATGCCGACGCGCGATCTGATAGGCGATGGACAGCCCCAGACCAGTACCTTCCCCGGGCGGCTTGGTGGTAAAAAACGGATCGAAAATCCGCGTCAGGTGCTCTTCCGCGATGCCCTTGCCGGTATCTTGCACCTCGACATGCACGAAACGCTGGTCGGCATAAGTCTTCACCGCGATCCGCCCCTCGCCTTCGATCGCATGCGCGGCGTTGGTCAGCAGATTCAGAAAGATCTGATTGATCTGCGACGGCGAGCAGCGCACTTTTGGAATCGCGCCGTATTGCTTGATCACCTTGGCCTTGTATTTGATCGCGTTGCGGGCGATCAGCAGGGCGCTGTCGAAACACTGGTTCAGATCGACGCTGTCGACCGGCGCCTGGTCCAGACGACTGAAATCGCGCAAATTGAGCACGATTTCGGAAATTTGATCGATACCGTACTGGGTATCGTCGAACAACGCGGCGATATCCTCGGACGCGACCTCGACCCCCATGTTCTCGCGCAGTTCGGCGATCTCCGCCAGACTGGCCTCGACCTCCGCCTCGTCCGCCTCGCCCGAAACCAGGCGCGCCAGCAGCGCCTCGCACACCGCCAGCCGGCGGCCGACCTGATCGAGCAAATCGCGCGCCAGACCGACGTTATTCTTCACATACCCCAACGGCGTGTTGATCTCGTGCGCCACGCCCGCCACCATCTGCCCCAGCGAAGCCATCTTTTCCGACTGCACCAACTGCGCCCGTGAAGATTTCAAACGCTCGCAGGCCTGTGTCAGCTCGCTGTTGGCGCGCCCCAGCCGGCTTTGCATGGCGCCCAGCAGATCAACCACATGACCGACGCCGACGTACTCGCCATTGCGGGTAATGATGAAGTCCTCGGTGATCGGAAAGCGGATATTGGCGGAAATGTAACGACCGACCTGATCCAGCGACTGATCCATATCCACCACCAACGGGCGCGGATTCATCACGCTGAAAATCGGCTTGCGCCCGTTCAGCTCCCTGCCGTACATCTTCATGAATATGCTCTGCACCTCGTCCCGGCTGATGGCCCCCACAGGCCGGCCCCGATCGACCACCGGCAGGCAAAGAAAACGCCGGTACTCGCGATCCAGCAGGATCTCGCCGACCTCGTTGACGGTCTGCGCCGGCGACAGCGGCGCCAACGGAACCAGCATGGATTCCAACTCGCTCATGTTCGACAAAGGGGTAAAGGGTTTCGACCGGCAAACACTAACGCCTCGATGTTTCAGGCATGCTAAATCGCCACCCGCATCGGAATGGCCCGAATGCAACGGCGAAAAAAAAGGCCCGCGACAGCGGGGCCAAGGCGGTTACGGCCGGAGCGGGCTAGACTTCATCCGGGCGGTCCGCATGACCGGTCGCGGGGTCAGCAGGTAGACCTTTTTCTCCACCCGCAGCGAACTCCTGCCGGACGGATCAGGGTCCTGTTCCAGCACGCTATCGACATGGCTGAGCTGGATGTCGAAGGCCGCTTATGTCCGCACTGGACAACGCACTCTGGCAGCGCTGTTGCGGGAGCGGGCTTGCCCGAGAGGCGATTGAATCGACTCAGAAACGGTTGTGGATGACGACTTCGTTCATGGCGAGTTGTCCGCCACGCGGATTCGCCGGCTGCAGCGGCTTGCCGACCGCGACGAACATCGCGACGGCATGGTTGTCCGGCAAGTTGATCAGCTTGCCGACCGCATCGAAATCAAAGCCGTCCATCGGGCAACTGTCGTAGCCCATCTCCTGAGCGGCCAGCATCAAGGTCTGCGCCGCCATGCCGCAGGAACGCATGGCTTCGTCGCGCTGCACCTGTTCGCGGCCCCGGTAATACTGGTCGATGGCGGGCAGCAGGTAGTCGCGCAGCGGCTGTGCGGCGAGGCGCCAGTAGCGTTGCGGGTCTTTCTCCCAGGCCTTCAGATCGGCGGTGAGCACGATCAGCAACGAGGCATCGGTGACCTGCGCCTGATTCCAGGCAACCTCCCGCACTTGCCGGCGCAAGGCGGGATCGGTGACCAGCACGAAACGCCAGTTCTGGATGTTGAACGCGGTGGGCGACAGCATGGCCAAGCCCATCAGTTGATCGATCTCGGCTTGAGACATGCGGTTCGCCGCGTCGAACGCCTTGACGGCGCGACGGACGTTAATGGCTTCGGATACCTGCATTTTGTTTCTCCCTGGTTAGAAATCGTTTTCGACCTTGAACGCGTCGAACATGATGTCGACCGCCGCGTTGCGAGCACCATGATATAGCCCGTCGACGATGTCGCGGTCGTCCCAGCCCAAGCCGCGCAGGGCATCGAGATCGGCCTTTTCTATCGACTTGGCGTTGGCCGTGCCCTTCAGCACGAACAACAGCATGGCCTTGTCCTTTTCGGACAGCGGCGCGCTGCTCGGGTCGCGCTTCATCGCCGCGATCTGCTCCACACTCAGGCCGCCCCGGTTGATCAACATGCTTTCGTTGAAACCGATGCAATAGGCGCAGTCGTTCTGCTCGGACACCAGCATGCGGATCATCGCCAGCAACCCGAAGCCCAGCGTCGGGTGCCGCATGTAATAGCTGTTCTGCTGGAACAACTGCTCCATCAGATCCGGGCTGGCGCTGTACATCTGGAAGCCTTGATAAACCCGGCCGAAGTTCTTTTCGACCTGGGCATAAATCGCCGCCACCTTGCCGGTGGCCTGCTCGGGAGTAACGGTCTGGACGATGCTCATGCTGCGCTCCTTGGTGGTTTGATGCATACCGGTCGGTATGTATCGGGGTAAAAAAAGGGATTTCAAAGACGCTTTGTAGGGTGCGCCATGCGCACCGCTTGACGTGAAATGGTGCGCATGGCGCACCCTACTGAATCAATGGATTGCATCGTATTTATCAAGATGTTTTCAACAAACTGGCCACATAGCCCTGCAATTGCGACATGCAAGCGCGGAAGGCTTCCACCGATTGCATGTTCTTGGCGACACCGGTGCAGCCCTCCCAGGCCGACACGATGAACAGCGCCGCCGCATGGCAGTTCACTTCACCACGAATCTCGCCGGCCATCTGGGCGCGCCGCAAAGCCTCCTCGAAGGCCTCCTGCCACTGGATCAGGATGCGGTTCAGGCGGTCGCGGAATGCCTCATCCACCGGACTCATTTCCTGCATCAGATTGTTGAGCGGACAGCCCAGCCGAATGAATTCCTCACTGATCCCCTGCTTCATGCCGATCAACTCGATCAAGGCCTGCGCCGGATGCGCCGCGTCACGCAGCGGGCGAACATAGCGCTCGACCAGCGCGACGCCGACCATCTCGTCGACCACGGCCAGCCCGAGATCCTTCTTGCTCGGGAAATGGTGATACAGCGCGCCCTTGGTCAGCCCGGTGTCGGCCAGGATATTGGCGACACTGGCGGCCTGAAACCCATGTCGATGAATTTCGGCAAAGCCGGCTTCCAGAATGCGCTGGCGGGTAAGATCGGGTTGACGGGTGGCGTCCATGGACGAATTACATACCGACCGGTATGCACGCGTCAAGACTGAAGCGAAAAATATTTCGGGGCGGCGCGCAACAATCCCAATCCGTCACCCCGGCGCAGGCCGGGGTCCAGTACGGAGTAGCCGAGAAATCAACGGCCTGGATACCGGCCTACGCCGGTATGACGAATTATTGAGGCTTGTCGTTCTTGCCCCCTGCCCGGCCATATCGCATCAATGACTCCGCCATTGACAACCCCCTGTCCCCTCGCCGACCATCGCCGCATGCATCCGCAAATCCATTTCTCTCGACGCAGCACCTCTGCCCGACGCCAGTCCGGCGGGCCGTGTTGCGCTTGTGGAAAATCAAAGCGGAATCAGGATCGAACTCCCTGATCCTTCCCTGACAGATCCCCCCCCAAGGCCACGGTGTAACCCGTGGCTTTTTTTTCGCCTGTACCGACCCAAGGAGCCCCCTCGTGCAAACCCAACCCGACCTGTCCAACCACAGTCTGATGCCCATCACGCCCCGCCCGGACCTGGTCTTTGTCCGTGGCGCCGGCGCTTATCTCTACGACCACACCGGCAAACGCTACCTCGACTGGGTGCAGGGCTGGGCGGTGAACTGCCTCGGCCATGCGCCGGCGTCGGTGGCCCGGGCGCTGGCGAATCAGGCGGAAACGCTGATCAACCCCAGCCCGGCCTTCTACAACGCACCGGCGCTGGAACTGGCGCAACTGCTGACCCAACACAGCTGTTTCGATCACGTCTTCTTCGGCAGTTCCGGCGCCGAAGCCAACGAAGGCGCGATCAAGCTGGCGCGGAAATGGGGGCAGTTGCACAAGAACGGCGCGTTCGAAATCATCACCTTCGTCGACGGCTTTCACGGCCGCACCCTGGCCACCATGTCGGCCAGCGGCAAGCCGGGCTGGGACAGCCTGTTCGCGCCCCAGGTGCCGGGTTTTCCGAAAGCGGTGTTGAACGACCTCGAATCGGTGCGGCAACGGATCAACGCCAACACCGTCGCCATCATGCTCGAACCGATCCAGGGCGAGGCCGGCGTCATCCCCGCCACGCAGGAATTCATGCACGGGCTGCGGGCACTGTGCGACCAACATGGCCTGTTGCTGATCCTCGACGAAGTGCAGACCGGCTGCGGCCGGACCGGCACCCTGTTCGCGCACCAGCACTACGGCATCGAACCGGACATCATGACGCTGGGCAAAGGCCTGGGCGGCGGCGTGCCGCTCTCCGCCCTGCTGGCCAAACGGGCCTGCTCCTGCTTCACGCCCGGCGATCAGGGCGGCACGTTCTGCGGCAACCCCCTGGTCTGCGCCGCCGGCGTCGCGGTAGTGCGCAGCCTGACGGCAGACGGATTCCTGGCCGAAACCCGGCGCGTCGGCCAGCAACTGACCGAAGGCTTGAACGAACTATCGCGGGAATTCGGCCTGGGCGAAGTTCGCGGCACGGGAATGCTGCTGGCCCTGGAACTAGGCTGCGCGCGGGGACCGGAAATCGTCGAACGCGCGCGCCAAGCCGGCCTGCTCCTCAACGCCCCGCGCGCGCACTGCCTGCGCTTCATGCCGGCGCTCAACACCACGCTGGAAGAAGTCCAAGAAGGCTTGCAGATGCTGCGCCGGATACTGGCGGAAACGCTGCGGGCGCAGGCGTAACGCGGGAAACCCATGAAGGAGCCAGCAGGCCGGCAAGGCTGCTGGCGAGCGTTGGGTTTGCTGAAATCAGATCGACGTTGATCGTGGCGAAGTGGGGTGACCGTTGGCGATCTGGATTTGGCGTGCAAACCGTGGGGTAGATTGCTTACACTGCGTACCAAACAGAAGGCGCAGCCAAGAGATGAGGCAAACGCACGGATGGCGTGATTGATATTTGAATACGCAGGGCAGACAGGGGGAAAGACAATGAAATCAGATAGCTATGGCATTCTTGTGCCAGGACTTGCACCAACATACATCGGATTTATTAGTTCGACATTACGTTAATTGCTTCAAGGGGGATCCAAGCGTTGATACCAAATCATAGCCACGATGGCGTACTTCCTCCTTTCTTGCCGGGAGGCTCACCTACTGAGCCTGGTGAGACGGCACCATACCGCGTTGAGCTTGCTGAATTCGTCCAACGGTTCGGCGATACAGACGAGCGCAGAGAGATACTGGAAGGGCTTGTGGCATATAGAAACGCCTTGCGTGCGGCTGGAATTACTTCCGGGTTTCAATGGCTAGACGGGAGTTTCGTGGAAGATTGCGAAAAAAACCGAGGAAGGCCCCCAAAGGATATCGACATCATTACCTTCTCAATGCGACCCAAAGCACACGCAGAGTCAGGGGCTTGGCGTGCTTTCGTTCAATCTAGGCCAGACCTATTTGATCCCGAAACCACTAAAGAGCATTTCAAATGCGATGCATACTTCGTTGATCTTGGGGTACACCCAGTCCACCTCGTTGCGCAGACAAGATATTGGTTTGGCTTGTTCTCTCATCAGAGAGATACCTACTTATGGAAAGGAATGATTGAAATTCCATTCCTCGGCGATGATGCGGATGTACAGAGAATCCTAAGTTCGGAGGTGGAAAATGCCTCGTAAACTTCGTATGCAAGGGCTGCAAGCCGAGCTTTCATCGGTAAACGATTTGCTTCAAAGCGCTAGGGATATGGATGATCCAGTTGGTGAGTTTCAATTAGAAAAACGTAAGGTCAAAATTGAATCGGAGTTGCAATCCTTGGCCGCTCATCCAGAAAATAGAGCCAGTATCGCTCTCTTTTTCGGTGGCAAACCTGTACTGGGGTCGCGTGGAATCTCCGCAGAATTCGCAGGCCATATGCTGCAGAATTTTCAAGAGTTAGTGGCACGTAAATTTGCGGCAGCTGAACTAGGAACCCTTGGTGTTAGAGGGCCTATTCCTATGAAACAAGCCACCGATATGATGGTTACCAACTTGGCAAAAGGGTCGTTCGGATTTGTATTGGATGAACTTTCTGACCAAGAAGAGATTGATGCCACAGCCTTAAAGGTGATAGTGGATGAAGTAGTACAAACCATAGAAAAGGTTTCTTCTTCCAACGAGTTGGATTTTGAAGAAGTTACGGAACAACTTGATCCACGCCTACTAATCTCTCTTAAGGATTTTTTCGTAACGCTAGATTCTTCAGAGGCAACAATTAGGCTTGTAGATGATCTAGCTGATATTTCCTTGGATTCAACATCCGTACATCGGGGACGCCTTAGAACGGAAGCGACATCAATCGATGAGTCCGATGTAACCCTTGACGGAGTCCTTGTCGGTTTTTTACCCGAGCACCGAAAGTTTGAGATGCTGATCGAAGGACAGATGCTCTATGGCTCTGTTTCAAAGGACGCGACAGAACAGTATTCACAATTGGTTGCACGTGGAGAAAATCCAGAGCGGCAAACCTGGAAAGTTCGCATGAAGCGACGGATCGTGACACCCCTTAATCGGCCAGCACGGGAAGTGAATAGATTATTAGAATTTCTTGGCCTTATTAATGCATAACAAGGCACTCAACAGGGACAGGCCAAAATAAACCGTACCGAAATCATCAGGAGACCACCGAATGACTTCAAAGCAAATAGCAAATAAAGGGGCCTGGTCCAATTAAAATTGAGGCCGGCGCAAACACCACGCCGGAAGAAGCACGCGAAACAATTCGACCTCTGCCCCTATAATTCGAGCGGACCTGCGGCAAAAGTCGCGCAAGCCGCTCAACCCCGCACCTAGCTCTCGTACCATGACCTTCAATCAACCGTCAATGACAAAATATGGCCACCACGAATTGGAATGAAATAGATAACCAGAAAATCGATGCGGAAGAATATTTATGCGCGTTTATCGACATCCTTGGATACAAGGATAAAGCAGAGCGTTTTTTCAAAGGAAAGTTTAATTTGGAAGGACGTTTCAACAGAGCGTTGGCAAGCGCCACAGCCACCATGAACTTATCCGCATCGCTTGTCGACGCAAGTAAATTGGAAATACGTTTCTTTTCAGACAGCATTATCTTGCTTCTCCCTGATTCAGACAAATCCCAAGATCAGTTATTTAGCCTTATTATTTTCTGCGCCATACTATCGGCACACCTGTCATTCGAGGACTTATTCGTTAGGGGCGGCATCTCTTACGGCCCGCACAGGGAAAGCAAAAATGATAGTGGCGCTTCCTTCTTAGCTTCGATCGCATTACAAAAATCCTATATCCTTGAAAGCAGACACGCCAAAAATCCACGCATATTAGTTGACCAAGAGCTTGTCGCTCGAATCGTGGAGAGTAATTATTTTCATTTAGCCAAGGAATCCGACGATTATTTCGTTCACTTTGCCCCCCATATAATTAACAGCGAAGGGCAAAACACCACGGAAGTGCTCAAAGAAATGCAGGACATAAAAGAAGCTAGAGAACAAGCACCAGACCCCGAGGCTAAAGAAAAATACACCTGGATTCTTGATTATTATTACTGGACTTTGAGCTTGATCTCGGGCTTAGATATGAATGTTTTTGAGACTTTTGCACCCCAACCCCAACCCCAACGAATATTTAGCCTTGCTTGATGCCAACCTCAAGTTAATGGGGGCAAGTTGCCAATTAAAGGGTCAGTGTCGAATTAATTTAATCAAATCTCACTCCCGCTGATTTTAGATTCCTTACCAATGCACACCAATACAAAGTACCGACTGGAGAACCCAGATGGACCAGAAGTTCGCAGAGCGCTTTGCTTCCGATTGGATTGATTCATGGAATGCGCATGATCTCGACAGAATTCTGTCCCACTATGCGGATGACTTCGAAATGTCCTCGCCTGTGATTATTCAAGTCACGGGCGAAGCGTCAGGCATGCTCAAGGGTAAGGCCGCAGTGGGTGCATATTGGAAGAAGGCGCTCCAGATCATTCCAGACTTGAAGTTTGAGTTGCTGTCTGTCCTGATTGGCGTTGGAAGTATCACGCTTCACTACAAAGGCGCACGCGGTCGTCTTGCTGCCGAGGTGTTTCATTTCGGTCCCGACCAAAAAGTGATCCGCGCTTTTGCGCATTATGCGATCTGACTGTCGACCTGGCCGGTGGAGGGCAGGTTTCTCTCAAGTCATTTGCCGGGCCGTCCCAAGAACGACTTGGCCCACACGGGAGGCGGGTCGGACGGTTTTTCCGACCCAGGGGCACAGCTATCCGCCCCTCCACCATTCCGTTTTTGCTCGCCACTCAACGCCACACGCGCGATTGGAAACAACGGGGATGCATCCGATGCTACATCCCGGCGAAAGCGGGGATCCAGGATGTTGATTCAACTGGGTTCCCGCCTTCGCGGGAACGACGAAATCGAGAAATCAGCTGCGCCCTAACCCCTTTTTCTCTTTTTCTTTCCGATCTCAACCGGAGGACCGAACGATGACTAAATACCTGATCTCATTTCCTGGGCCAGCGATGAACATTCCCGACGAGGACTGGGCTGCGGTGGGCGAGGCGGCGCACGCGGTCATCCGCGAGGCGAAGGATGCCGGCATCTACGTGTTCGCCGGTGGCATCAACGAGGACGTGGCATCGCTGATGGTCGCCGCCGATGGCTCCGTCACCAACGAGACCTACCCGCAGACCAGGGAGTTCGACGGCGGCTTCTGTGTCCTGGAACTCCCGTCGCGCGAAGCCGCCATCCAGTGGGCGGCAAAGATCGCCCAAGCCTGCCGCTGCTCGCAGGAACTCCGCGAGTTCCAGCATGACCCTGAGTGCTGACCGGCGAGAACCCAGCCCAATGCGAGCGAGGAGACCTTCGATTCGACTATTTCGTGCAACCGCCTGTGCTAACAACGGTGTCAGACACCAATGGCACTACCTTAAGCGCAGCGGGCTGCCCCAGGCCGTTGGACGGGTTTTCTTCCCCCTTTGAAAAGGGGGATCGAGGGGGATTTGACAGCGTTGGCCTACGCGGATGTCTCATAAATCCCTGATAGGACTACCAGCCAACCGACTAAGCCGCCAAAAAACGGCGGCTAAGTCTCTGGCTGCCCCAGCCCCCTTTTTCAAAGGGGGGAGTTGGCATCGCAATGCTTAAGGTAGTGCCATTGGTGTCAGACACAATTTGATGCAGGAGTCGCCTCACCCATGTATGACGGTCACGACAACTACGCCGAGATAGCGCGCAAGGAGTTTGCGGCCGGTGCCGCCGCGCCCCTGGTGGAAGGCAATCTGCATATCTCGCAATTCAGGTGGATGCTCCTGTCCAGACTGCAGCAATTGCTGGCTCTGGGCGTGGGCGTGCTCTGCTTCTACCGTGTCACGCAATGGATCGGCAATAACCTGCGCGGGGAATGGGGTTTCGCCGGCGTGGGCGTATTGCTGGCGGTCATGTTCGTGGGTTTGATTTGTGGAATGGGGTTCCATTTCGCCACCGAGTTCCTATTGCGCTATCTGCCGCGCTGGAAGACCTTGATGGCGATCAATGGTGTTGCGCTGCTCGCCATCGGGGTGGGGCTTCTTGCGCCCATCCAGCAAAGCCTGGCGGCCAAGGCGGAGGTGAAGCGACAGGCGCTGCAGCGCCTGAAACAGGCGCGTCCGATGCCTGTCGACGCGTCATCTTCGACGCTGCCGCGCTGGCACCAGAATTGGCGGGAACGCATGCACCGGACGGGGGCGCACGCTGCCCCCGGCGTCGTGCCGCCGATGCTGACGGTGGAGGACAAGGGCGGTACGGTGTTGATCAGTCACCATCATGGGCGCGCGCTCTATGTGGCCTTGGCCAGGGTGCGGCTGTCGGGCACCGGTGCCTGGGCGGGCTGTCGGCTGGTGCCACCGGTGGACAAGTGGGGCCGGCGCTATATCGAGAACTGGGGCAATCAACTGCGTGTGTCCTATCACATCAAGCCGGGCAAGATGATACGGTTCGAACTGCATCCCGACTGCGCCGTGGACTATGCGGACGCGCCGATCGAGTATCGCGTCGGGGTGTATGCCGATCGTGACGGCTGGTGGTCTGACTCCGCGCTGGCCGAGCCGTTGCCGGCCTATCAGGTGGAAACCCGGAAGGCGCGCCAAGATCATGGCAACCCGTAAATTTGGCCGACAGGCGTACGCCGGGGCTGCGCCCTATGTTGCGGTGCCGCCCCTCCTGGCGATGGAGAGCACGACGCTGCGTTTGTGGGCGTTCGCCATAATCGGCTTCTTCAGCCTGTTTATGTGGCTGGCCGCCCTGCGCCGTTGGCGACTGGCCAGCGACACGCCGACCTCAAAAATACGCAGTGCCGCCCAGGGCTATGTGGAACTGGCCGGCAAGGCCGAGCCAGGCGATACCGAGCCGTTGCTGGACCCGATTCAACACCGGCCGTGTGTATGGTTCCGCGTCGAAACCTTCGAGGTGGAAAGCGAGAACAGTTCCGTTGACCAATGGCTGCCCATCAAGTCGGCCGAGAGCGCGCGCCCGTTTCTGCTGCGCGACGAAACGGGCAGTTGCGAGGTCTATCCGCGGGAGGCGGAATTCCTGGTCGGCGCGGCGGTGCGCGTCGCGGACGGCAGGCACATTGAACACCGCGTCAGGCGCATTTGCGCGGGTGACGCGCTGTATGTCGTCGGAGCGTTCCGCACCGAAACCCGGCCGCGCGATGCCGCCGCGGCAAGCGATGCGGGGGCGGCCGTCCGGGCGGTCCGGCAACGGGCTGACGAGATCCTGCGGCAGTGGCGGGCCGATCCGGAAACAGTGCAAGCGAAATTCGGCGGCGCAGACGGCAAGCTCGACGAGCCGGCGCGGCAACGCATGCAAGAGGCCGCCCTGCGCGAGGCGCGCACGGCCTTCGATCGACAGCGTCGCATCGATCTGGTCGAGGTCCACACCATGAGCGCACCCGCTGACCATCGTCCCTATCTCATCGCCAATCACCGCCCCCGGAAGGTCGAGTCGTACTACCGGATCATGACCTGGGTCCATCTGGCCTTTGTGTTTATCGGATTAGGTGCGGGAGCCTGGCTCATGGTGGCGTAGTGTATGAACCTTGAACCGGGAAGCCAGCAGCAGCGCGGCGGCGACCAGCGCCAGCTGGCCGCCGAGTCCTTCCAGCGTCGGATACAGGCCGAGCCACGACAGGCTGGGCAGGCCGTGCAGGTCCGAAGCCGGCAGCACGCCGGCCATCTGCAGTTCCATGACGCCCTTGCCGGTGAACGTCACGGCGAGGAAGAACAGCAGCGCGGCGGTGGCGGTGAAAAAGGGTTTGAACGGCAGCCTGGCGCCGAGCAGCGCGACGCCGGCGAACAACGCCGCCAGGACCAGCACGGCGACGCCGGCGCCGCCGAGTATGGCGCCACCCTGGCCCGGCGCGGACTGGATCAGGGCCTGATAGAACAGCGTGGTTTCCGCGCCTTCCCGATAAACCGCGAGAAAGGCGACGATGGCCGCCGTCCACGGCGTGTGGTCGCGACCGCCGTCGGCCAGTTGCGCCTTCAGGTAGTCGTTCCAGCGTTGCGCCTCGCGGCGCGCGAACAGCCAGGCGGCAACATAGGCCATCATGCCGGCGGCGATCAGGATCACGCCGCCTTCCAGCATGCCGCGCCGGGCGCCGGCCAGGTCCAGCAGTTCGGATATCGCCCAGGCGGTCGCCAGGCTGGCCGCCAACGCCGCCGCCACGCCGCCCCACAGGAACGGCAGGCGCCGGGTCTGGCCGGAACGGCGCATGAAGGCGGCCAGCGCCGCCACCACCAGGATGGCTTCCGCGCCTTCGCGCAGCAGAATCAACAGCGACTGGCTGAAGGCCTCGCCGGCGCCGGATGACCTGTCGCGATATTTCACGGCGGTGCTTTCCAGGTCGCCGCGCAAATCTTCCCAGGCGCGCTGCAGTTCGGCCTTGGGACGCGCCTTGATGGCGGTCTGGATCACCTTGGCGAAGCGGCCCTCCAGGCGCAGCATGGTTTCCCGGTCGCGGGCGCCCAGGCTGAGTTCCAGACCGCGCGCCTCGAACACGTCGAAATACAGGCTGGAGAACGCCGCCGCCCCGGCTTCCGCGCGATCCGGCGCGTAGTTCCGCGCCGCGCTGTCGCCCAGAACGATCATCTCCCGCGCCGTGCCGGCGATGTCGGGACCGGCGGCGTAAGTAACGGGCGATAGAAACAGGAACAGGAGACACAGCCAGAAGCGAAGTCCGCGGAATCCCGGGTACGCGTGGCGATCCCCGGATTCCGGCCTTTGGCCTGCATCCGGGCTACGGATTGATCGGGTCTTGTTCATTTCACCTCCTGGTAAGCGCTGGGGTCGAACGCGGACAGGCGCCGCGCCAGGGTTTTCGGGTCGCAGCCGGCAACGCGCCCATAGCGCAGGCTGGCGTAGTCGTTGGCCAGGGCGGCGGCCGTTTCGCCCCATGCCGTGGGCAGGGC
>JAGUXX010000197.1 GCA_020061585.1 Betaproteobacteria bacterium
GGGCGGCGTTTCCGGCGCGGCCAACGGCGGCCGGGATGGCTCCGTCGGCGCGGTGGGAGACGGCAAGCCGATCAGGCTGGCGCAGCCGCTGCTTAGCAGGGCGATGATGCCGATCAGGAAATGGACGCGCATGGAAAACCGGATGCAGTGCGAACGACGCCGAATAGCGGAACGCCGATCAGAGAAAAAACCAACCATCAATGCAGTACGCGCGGCACGGAGAGGATGAATTCCGGAATCTCCGCCTCGAACGGCTTGCCGTCCTCCGCGACCATCTGGTAACTGCCCTTCATGGCGCCGACCGGCGTCGATACGGCGGTGCCGCTGGTGTACTCGAAGCGGTCGCCGGGTTTCAGCAAAGGTTGTTCTCCGACCACCCCCAGACCACGCACTTCCTGGACTTTCTGGTGCGCATCGATGATCTGCCAATGACGCGAAATCAATTGCGCGGCGATCTGTCCGGTGTTGGCAATGGTGATGGTGTAGGAGAACACATAGCGTTCCGCCGCTTCATCCGATTGCTCCGGGATGAAATGGGTCTTGGCGGTCACGGTGATGTGGTACTTCCTGGTTTCGGCCATGATGTTCGGCGGTATCGTGATCGGTTGGTCATTGCACACGAATCGTCGCGGACTGTCCAGCGCAGCGTCGGCGCGCGAGCCCGGCGGCGGCGAAAAGCCGGCATTTACCGGTCCGGCCGGTCCGCCTGTGGCTTTGCCCTATATTCCAGGCCGCTTAGGGCAGGTAATATCCGGGTCTCTTTTTCACTTGCCGAGAATCCGTGATGGCCGACTATCAAATTGCTCCTTCCATTCTTTCCGCCAACTTCGCCAAACTGGGCGAGGAAGTCGACAAGGTGCTCGCCGCCGGCGCCGACATCGTGCACTTCGACGTGATGGACAACCACTATGTCCCCAATCTGACCATCGGCCCGTTGGTCTGTGAAGCGCTGCGCAAGCACGGCGTCACCGCGCCGATCGACGTGCATCTGATGGTCAAGCCGGTGGACCGCGTCATTCCCGACTTCGCCAAGGCCGGCGCCACGTACATCACGTTCCATCCGGAAGCCTCCGAGCACATCGATCGCACCATCGGCCTGATCAAGGAAAGCGGCTGCAAGGCCGGCCTGGTGTTCAACCCGGCCACCCCGCTGGATATTCTGGAATACACCCTGCCGAAGCTGGACATGGTGTTGCTGATGTCGGTCAACCCCGGCTTCGGCGGCCAGAAATTCATACCTTATGTGCTCGACAAGGCGCGCAAGGTTCGGCAGATGATCACCGCCGGCGGCTACAACTGCCGTCTGGAGATCGATGGCGGCGTCGGTCCCGGCAACATCCGCGAGGTCGCCCAGGCCGGCGTCGATACCTTTGTCGCCGGCTCGGCGATCTTCGGCGCGGCGAAAGACACCGACCCTAATCGTTACGACACGGTGGTCGCGGCGATGCGCGCGGAACTGGCCAAGGTCTGATGCTTTTTATGAAACGTGAAACGTGAAATGTGAAATGTGAACCGGATCGGTTTGGGTTTTACACGCGCGTAGCGCGCCACGTTTCACGCTTCACCAAGGAATACGAATGAATTTCCCCCTCCCCGTAACCGCCGTGGTCATCGATCTTGACGGCACCTTGCTCGACACCGCCGAGGATCTCGCCGACGCCGCTGAAGCGATGCTGGTCGATATGGGCATGCCGGCGGTTTCGCTGGCCGAAATCAAGACCTACATCGGCAACGGCGTGTCGCGTCTGGTCAAACGCTCGCTGACCCGCGACATGCAGGCCGAGCCGGATCCGGCCTTGTTCGAACTGGCGCTGGCCAGTTATGAAAAGCACTACGGCGCGCATGTTTCACGCAAGAGCCGGGTGTTTCCCGGCGTCGTCGAAGGTTTGCAGGCGATGCGCGCCGGCGGCTATCGGCTGGCCTGCATCACCAACAAGGCGGCGCGATTCACCCACCCGTTGTTGAAGGATACCGGTCTGTTCGATTACTTCGAGCTGATCCTGTCCGGCGACACCTTGCTGAAGAAGAAGCCGGATCCCCTGCCGTTGCTGCATGCCTGCCAGGTGTTCGGAATACAGCCCGACGCCTTGCTGTTGATCGGCGACTCTCTGAACGACACCCAGGCCGCGCGCGCCGCCGGCAGCGCCGTGTTCTGCGTGCCGTACGGCTACAACCGCGGGCGTCCGGTGGATGAACTGGATCTCGACGCCGTGGTGCCGACCCTGGCCGATGCCGCCAAATTGATCGTCAAGAAATGAAACCGGTTGTTCTGAAAGACGCGGATTGCCGGCGTCCGCTGATGCGATGGCGGGTCTGAAACGCATTCCAGGCCGGTTGCATTGTGCAGAACTTTCAGGAAATCGATCATGTTCAACGAAGAGAAATTCAATAGTCTGGCGCGCAAGGGGTTCAATCGAATACCGGTGATCAAAGCGTTGCCGGCGGACCTCGATACGCCGTTGTCGATCTACCTCAAACTCGCCAACGAGCCGTATTCCTACCTGCTGGAATCGGTGGTCGGCGGCGAACGCTTCGGGCGTTATTCGTTCATCGGCCTGCCGGCCAGAACCGTGCTGCGCGTGCATGGCCGCTTCGCCAGCATCGAAACCAACGGATTGCCCATCGAGCAACGCAATTGCGAGGATCCGCTGGCGTTTGTCGAAAGTTTCCTGGGCCGTTTCAAAGCGGCGCCAGTGCCCGGGATGCCGCGCTTTCCCGGCGGCCTGTGCGGTTATTTCGGCTACGACACGGTGCGTTACATCGAGCAACGCCTGTCGGCGGCGCGCAAGCCGGACAGCGTCAATACGCCGGACATTCTGCTGATGCTCACCGATGAATTGGTGGTGGTCGACAACCTGTCCGGCAAGTTGACCTTGATCGTCTATGCCGACCCGCTGGAAGACCAGTCGTACCTGAAGGCGCATCGGCGTCTGGCGGAGCTGACCCGGTTGCTGCAACGGCCGGCGATTCCGCCGCGCGACGTCAAGGGCAATGGCGACGCGGCGGCCTCCGAATTCGGCGAAGCCGAGTTCAAGGCGGCGGTGGAGCGCGCCAAGCAATACATCGTCGATGGCGACATCATGCAGGTGGTGTTGTCGCAGCGCATGAGTCAGTCGTTCTATGCCCATCCGCTGTCCTTGTACCGCGCCTTGCGCGGCCTGAACCCGTCGCCGTACATGTTCTATTACGACATGGGCGGCTTTCATGTCGTCGGTTCGTCACCCGAGATCCTGGTGCGGCTGGAAAGCGCCGGTGACGCCGAGCATCCCGACGAAAAACGGATTACCGTGCGGCCGATCGCCGGCACCCGGCCGCGCGGCGCGACGCGGGAAGAGGACGAGCGTCTCGAAGCCGAATTGCTGGCCGATCCGAAAGAGCGCGCCGAACATGTGCAGTTGATGGATCTGGGGCGCAACGATGCCGGTCGTGTCGCCCAGGTCGGCAGTGTCAAGGTCACCGAAAACATGGGCATCGAACGCTATTCGCATGTCATGCATATCGTCTCCAATGTCGAGGGCAAGCTGAAACCCGGCCTCAACGCCATGGACGTGTTGCGCGCCACCTTCCCGGCCGGCACGGTATCCGGCGCGCCCAAGGTGCGGGCGATGGAGATCATCGATGAACTGGAACCTTGCAAGCGCGGTGTCTACGCCGGGGCGGTGGGGTATTTGGGATTCAATGGCGACATGGATATCGCCATCGCCATCCGTACCGCCGTGATCAAGGACAAGATGCTCTACGTCCAGGCCGGCGCCGGCATCGTCGCCGACTCGATAGCGGAAAGTGAATGGCAGGAAACCCGCAACAAGGCGCGCGCGGTGCTGCGCGCGGCGGAACTGGCGCAGGCCGGCTTTGAAAGCGAAGCGGAATAAACGCCGGCGTCAACCCGAATACCTTCCCACTCCGCGCTTTGCTAGTATCGCTTAGGTGATACCCTAGCGCCGAACCGAATCAAGGCCGCCAACCCACATGTTTGTTTCTCTCGGTCGTTTAAGCGGCAGCCATCCCCGGATGATCGTATTGCTGAGCCTGCTTATCGTCCTGCTCGGCGCGCTCTACAGCAAGGATGTGATGCAACGCCTGACGCTGGCGCCCGGCTGGGAAGTTCCAGGCAGCGGTTCGACCGAGTCGGTACGCATGCTGCGCGAACATATGGGTCGCGATGAAACGCAAGTCATCATGTTGTTTCGGCCGCGTTCCGATGTCCTGGGCGATGTTGATAGTCCGGCCTACCGCGGCGCGGTCGATGAGGTCGCCGGCCGCATCGCACGCAATCCAGAAGTCAAAAGCGTGGTCAGCTACCACAGCGGCGGCGATATCCGACTGCGGTCCAAGGATGGTCGCCTGAGCTATGCCGTGGTGCAACTGGAACGCGCCGCCGACGAGGGTATCGCGGCGTTCGAGCGTCTGCGTGAACAAGTCCAGAGTGATGCTATCGAAGTCATGCTGGGTGGCGAGCTCGCCACCTATGTCGATATCCGTCAACAGTTGGCGCGCGACATCCTGCACGCCGAAGTCGCCAGTTTCATTGCCCTGTCGGTGTTGCTGATCTGGGTGTTCGGATCGGTTGTCGCCGCCGCGTTGCCGCTGATCGTCGGCATCGTCAGCATCGTGCTGTCGGTTGCGGTGCTGAAGACCTTCACGCAGTTCATCGACATCAGTGTCTATGCCGCCAATGTCGTGTCCATGCTCGGACTCGGCCTGGCCATCGATTACGCCTTGTTCATCGTGTCGCGGTTTCGCGAGGAACTGGCGGCCGGCCATGACGTCGATCGAAGCTTGATGATCACGCTGCGCACCGCCGGCAGAACCGTGGTGTTCAGCGGCCTCACCGTAGCCTCCAGCCTGTTTTGCCTGCATCTGCTGCCGCAGCGGTTTTTCCAGAACATGGGTTTGGCCGGCAGCATCTCGGTGGGCGCCGCGATGCTCACCGCCGTGGTCTTGTTGCCGGCGCTGCTCGGCCTGCTCGGCCATCGCGTCAACCGTCTGGCGCTGCCCTCACTGGCGCGGCGCGCGGCGAGGCAGCAGGAAGGCGGGCACTGGTATCGCTACAGCTACTTCGTCATGCGCCGCGCCTGGCCGGTGTTGCTGGTAACGCTGGGCCTGCTGCTGGCCATGGGCTTGCCGATGCTGCACATGGAAATCGGCCCGGCCGACAGCAAGTCGCTGCCGGTCACGGCGGAGAGCCGGCAGGTGCAGGAAATCCTCAAACAGCGTTTTTCCCATTCCGACATGGGACCGCTGGTGCTGGCGATCCAGACCCATGGCGACGCGCATGGTCACGCTGCGCTGGCCGGGCTGGATGCCTACACGCAACAATTGCGCGCTTTGCCGGGCATCACCCAGGTCTCCGGATTGACCAGCGTCGAGCCCGACCTGACCCTGGCGGACTATCAACTGCTGTACAAGTATCCCGAGCAGTTTCCGCTGGCCTCGGAAACCCTGGCCAGTTATGCCAAGGGCGACACCACGGTGATGTATGTCGAATACTCGGTGCAGGCCAGTTCCGAAGCGGCGCGCCAGTTGGTCAAGCGGATACGCGCTCTGGAGACGCCGGCCGGCATCAAGCAGATTCAAGTCGGCGGTTTCCCGGCCTTTCATCTGGATTATCTACAGTCGCTGCGGGTTTGGGTGCCATGGACCGTCGCCGCCATCGTCTGCGTGATTTTCGTGCTGCTGTTCTTCATGCTGGGCAGTGTGCTGATTCCGCTGAAAGCGGTGATCACCAGCCTGCTGTCGCTTTCCGCGACGTTTGGCGCTCTGGTCTGGGTGTTCCAGGATGGCAACCTGGCGCAATGGCTGAACTTCACGCCGCAAGGCAGCATGGATGGCACGATCCTGGTACTGATCTTCGCCGCCGCGTTCGGGCTGTCGATCGATTACGAAGTGTTCCTGTTGTCGCGGGTCAAGGAAATGTGCCGCAGCACCGGCGGCGACAACATGAAGGCGGTCGCCTCCGGCTTGCAGCGCAGCGGCCCGATCATCACCAGCGCGGCGCTGCTGATCGGCATCGTGCTGGGGGCGTTCGCGATGGGTGAAGTGGTGTTCATGAAGGCGATGGGCCTGGGCTTGTTGCTTTCCGTGCTGGTCGATGCCACGCTGGTGCGCATGTTGCTGGTTCCCGCCAGTCTCAGATTGCTCGGGCGGCTCAACTGGTGGGCGCCCGAGCCTATGATGAAGGTTTACCGACGCTTCAACATGAGTGAATTCGAAGCGCATCAACGTGAGGAAAAACCATGAAAAAGACCACACTGACGCTCGCCTTGCTGGGCGCCCTGGTTGCTCTGCCGGCCATTGCCGACCTGTCGATGACCGGCCGCAGTACCGTGGTGGCGATGGGTATGCAGGGCGTCGGCCAGGAAGGCGTCTGGCTAAGCGGACCGCGGATTCGGCGTGATCTGATCGATCGCGGCAAAGCCTACTCGCATCTCTACGATGTCAAGAAGAACGAAATCACCGTCATCGATCATTCACAGCGTCTGGCGCAGATCTATGCCATGTCGGCGTTGAATCAGCAGACCGACGCGAAAATCGCCAGCAAGGATCTGAAGCTGGAGTTGAAGCCCACCGGCCGCAGCCATGCGTTGCAGAAATGGAAGTGCGCCGAGCACAGTCTGGTTGCCGCCATGCCGGCGGAAATCGGCGGCGAGAAGGTCAGTTTCACGCTGGCCGGCACGGTCTGGCTGGCGCGTGACACGGCGGAGCAGAAGGAAGTGGCGGCCTTCATCGACGCCGCGCAGCAGCCGGACTTCTTCATGGGCATTCCGGCGTTGGCGACAAGCTCGCCGGGACAGGCGCGCGGCATGAGCGAAATCGTCCGGCGCATGGCGCCGATGGGCCTGCTCTGCTCGGTGGACGTGAAAACCAAGTACGAAGGCAGCGGCCGCATGGCGGCGCTGTCCAACAAACTCGACAGCCGCATCAGCCTGACCTACCAGCAATACGGCAGCGCGCCGCTGAAAGCGGAAGTCTTCGAGATTCCCAAAGGCTATCGGGTCGAAAGGAAGTAGGCGACGGGTATTTTGAGGTTTTCGACACCCTGTTGACGGCATCGACGGCAACCCTAATCGAAGGATTTGACAACGTCGACTACCTCTTGCGTTCAGGCTGATGAGCGGGGAAACAGCAAGCGCAGGTGGCTGGTGGAAATCCTGTCAAAGCGCGAGTCATTACTTGCGCTCGTAAGCCACAGCCTCATAAAGACCAATCCATTGCGCCACGCTTAGCGGCTGTTCAATAATTGTCGCAAGAAACAACTCAAATGAACTTGCCGCGATACGCATTCCTAGAGGGTCGTGATCGAATGCCAAGACACTTCCTCGATATGGTCCGCCGTAAGCCAGCAGAAACCGTTCGGCGGATTGACCAACGCCGCCAAAGACGATGGTCTCGTCCAACCAAGGAGGCATGCCAAGCAATTCCAACTCGCCCTCCCATTCGGACTCCTCATAACCCTCGGTATCATCTTCAAGCCAACAGCGCACGCCTTCAAGTTCGGCGGCCATGACCGAAACGGGGTAGAAGCGAAGCCCTCCTTCCGGATCAACTTCGTCCACGTAGAGTTCAGCCGAGTGAATGTGCTGGTAAAAACGAACGAAGTTGTCCGCAATGCCATCGGGCCATTGAGCAATACTGCGAGGGTTGGCGTAATCTTCGAAATTGACTACATGTCCAACAGAAACGAATTCACGCAAATTAGCGCGTTCTGTAGCGGCGCGTTCTTTCCACAGTGCGAGTTCATCACTAGCGGTGGAACCTTTGGGCAGGATAAGCTCCATAGTTTCGAGCATTTCTGGATCTCCTGCCTCGAACCCACGAACCATTTGTTCGTATGATGTCTCGCTCGGAATCTGCATTTGAAACAGACCCCGAGTGCCAAGAAAATGATTTGTGAATTGGGTAACGATGTCCATTGTTTATATTGACGCACAACGTTGCTGTAGAAAAAACCCATTCCGCACTTCCGCCGAGACCCCCGCCGAATTATTATCTGACCAGCATTCGCCGCGTCGCGAAATGATCAATTTCAAGTTGTTCAAGTTTCACCTCCATGTTTTGCAATTATCCGGCCATCTATCAGGCCCAATTTCTGTGCGACTCCGTATCGCGGCGCGCACTGGACCGGGCTTGTCCAACAACCGGTACAAATCGTGGCTCACTTTCGCTCGCACGAACAAACCTTATTCGTTAGCCGTCTGGTAGGCAGATTCAAACGCTACACCTTCATTCATTTGCTCAATGAGTTGGAGTAGTCCTGCGCTACCTGTCTTCGCAAGCCAAGGCCGCAATTCGTGACCCGCTGCTGAATAAACGGGGCGGATTTCTGGTTCACCCCTTGCTTTTCGTTCTTTGTTCAATTTTTCGCCATAGCGTCCGACAGCATCGTTCCATTCACTCAGTGACTTGAAGGTGTGCAATTCCTGGCTGTTTGGACGCGGAACATTAGATGAAACAAGAAATTGCCAATGTTCCTCGGAGTGTTCTGGCGCCTCGCTCACAGCGACGGCCACACCCTCGTCAAACCATTGTGGCAACCGCCACCAAGCAATAAAGGACAACCTCGAAAGCATTTCAGCGTGTGACCATTCATGAGCGAGAAAATGCCAATTCAATCCACGCGGCGAAAGCAAAATGCGGTCATAGTAGACTTTTGCTGTGGAACCGCGGCCACCAAAGCGTTCGTAACACTCCTCACTGACACAGGCGTGAATAAAAGGGTGAGAAGTCACGCCGCCATAGGCGGAGTGAACAGCAGTTTCTGATTTTTTTACGGACTCAAGCAACTTGTTGCGGATTGTAATATCGGCACCCTTTTCGATGTAAACGCGTGGAGCAATGGAAACTAATCCAAAACTTTCTGGCGCGAGCAGTTTGCTTCCCTGAAGCACACTGCATCCATTGAGCATGAGCAAAGCCAGAAACAGCGAATAGAATTTTTGATGACGCATGATTTGAGACGGCTAACGACGCTGTGAAAAATCCCCATTCCACAACCCCGCCGCGCCCCAAACCGAATTTTTTTCAGCCCAGCGCGTGCCGCGTCGCGAAATGATCCATTTCAAGTTGTGCAAATTTCACCTCCCCAATTTGCGTGCATAGCGCCCTCAAACAGTCCCAATTGGCGGTTTTCCGCTCGTTCCGGCTCATCCCACATACCCGTGATGCGCCAGTTTCTCGATATTGTGCACCAGGCTATGCAGCTTCCATTGCCCATCCACCTTGTTCTGGCCGCGTAGCGTAAACCGATCCAGGCGTTTGTTGCCACGGGTATTGCCGAACACCGGTTCCACCGTCGCGAAGCGCCACGTGATCATGCGTTTGCCCAGGTCGATCTTCCGTTTCATCCGGTCGGTATGACTCGCTCGCCCCGGCGCCTTGCCCAGATTTTTCTACAGCGTCAACGTTTAGCTTGAGGGGCGCGGAGACAGCAAGCGGAGCTTGCTGGCGGAGCGTCCCACTCGAAGCGTCAGTTAGCCATATTTCCTAAACTATATATTTAAGAATACCCTCTAGTATGTTCTTGCCTACAGGGAATGATAGGCCAATTAGTGCCAAAGATAGCGCAATCAATGTTTTTTTGTTTTCGTGGATTTTTGACTTTAATACGGCGTAAACAGACCTTGGAATAACCGCCCAAATTGCAGAATACGCCAAGGATATGGTTATAATAAAAAAGAACAAAAAAGACAGAATAACCGGGAACATGTTAAAGAGATAGGTGTAAGATACACTTTCCGATATTATTGGGTATATTGACATAAATGCATGGAATAAGGACGAGGGGTTGTTTGTTTGTGTCAATATGTATGCACTAAAATCCGAGCCGGGAATAAATGCAATAATATAAGGAATATAAAATATAATCGGCAAGACAAACAGCATTGCAATTGAAAATACAATGCTAGCCAGCATATTGGCGCTGTATTTAATCGTGCTTCTGGCCGAAGCTGAACTTTCGGAACGTTTTCTGATATATGCGATGCATATATAATCCAATAAAGAGCTAACCACAATAATTGAAATCGCCCAGATGGCTGCGATTATTTGCCAATTGTAAGCCTCTTCGCCCTGTGCCGTTTGGGGCATATACGTAGAATAGGTCAAGACCATGCCATTTACATATACTGAAACCTTGTATACTGCATAACCTACTGACAATAGAAAAGAGGCCGCAATAACCTTTGCGTTAGAAATGAGTGCCGGCGTAGCTATTAACAATAGAGAAACACAGCACCAAGTTATTATTGTGCCGCCTGAAAGGCTCAAGCCTAATAACTCGGGTGAAACTCCCATGTCTTTTAGCCAATATATAAACAGAAGAATGAAGACAATGCCGCTCCCGAGGCACATTGATGCAGACGCAAAGAACGCTCTTGATGAGTAATGCGCATCTCCATAGAATCTTGCCAGTAGTTTTGTTACTAGAGTTGCGGTGGCATGGAGGAAGTCTAATAATCGTTGAGAATAATTCCTTTCTGAGTCATATAGCTTAATCCATACGTCCTCCAATATATTATTCACCTTCTTTTGCTCATCTTCGTAGGAAAGTAGTACATACACCAGTATAACAAGACCGATTGCAAATAGGATGATGTGCATGTCTTGCCTTTCAAAGGTCTGGGTGTGCAATTCGACGCTAACCAATCATGATCCCCTGGCTCGCCCCCGAAGATGAAAGCCGGGTGTGACGCGCCGCGAGATCTGATAATAAAAA
>JAGUXX010000008.1 GCA_020061585.1 Betaproteobacteria bacterium
GCTGCCCAACGAATGCAGCAGGGAGATATCAATGAAGGATCAAATCCAGCTCGACTATCAATTCTGGTCCAAGCTTGACAACTGGTCTTACCGAGACGCTGCGCTGCTGCTGTGCGGCTTCGATCCGGATCAGGCGAAAGGCTTGGGGATTCGACTCGACGGTCGAAATCACCCAGTGAAATTTGCTGAAGCGTCGAAGGTCTATCGGATTCTGAAAAGCGCTCCCGATCTGGGGCACAACCAGGCGCATCCCTTTGCCATCATCGAGTTCGCGCTTAAAAAAAGTCTGCCATTGCCCAAAGCTTTGTTTGAGTCGGTTCGCGAGCGTTATTGCCTGGAGTGCACGTTCGATGGACGGGATACCAATGACAACCTGTGCAAGCAAGACGAAGACGCCCTCGAAGCCAAGCCCGAGACTGAACCTCATCCACGCACCAAGAACTTTCTGCTACGTCTAATCTATGTCATGGCTTCCAGGGGTTACGGCTTCAAGTTGGACAAGCCGTACAACGAAGCCAAGGAGATTTCCGAAGATGCTGAGCGCTTGGGGTTGGTGTTGGACCGAAGCGCCGTGGCCCGCTATCTCAGGGAGGCACATCGGCTGGCTGAATCTGGAACCATCGCCGAATAAGGCGCTGAATGGGGCAAGTCATAGCACTTCACCCCATGAGGCCACATGTAACCACACCCCGTATCCGTGATTCACACGCAGCCACATGGGGGTTTCTCTACTTTTCCCGGTTTCAAACCTGGCTGACGAGGTCAGCAAAAACCCCTTAATAATCAATGCGAATAATCGGTTTTTGCGGTTCATTATCATTGCCCTATGCTGCCTGATTTGAACTGACAAACACCGCCTGACTTTCCGTATCGTCCTGCCAACACCGCGATTACGCGGGGATAACTCGGGAGGTCGGTCATGCCAAACCATGCTCACTATCAGACAGAAACCCATCCGATCCTGGCTAGCCTAGTTCGCTCGGATCTACTCAATACGGAACAAGCGGCAACCTATCTGGGCGTCACCGCACGCACGCTTGAGGTGTGGCGCTGCACCAAGCGACATGCCATTCCGTACATCAAGGTCGGCCGGTTGGTGAAGTACCGCAAGGCGGAGTTGGACCACTGGCTGATCCAGCAAACCATCGGTGCAAATTAGGCCTGAGGCCATGTCAGCCACGATGCCAGTGCTATTGGACGCCGCTGGTGGTTGGCAGCCACGCGGCAGCCCATACGACAGCGTGCAAACATGATCAAGATTGCCATGGTCAGCACCAAAGGCGGGGTCGGCAAGACCACCCTGGCCGCCAATCTGGGGGCGCTGCTGGCGGACATGGGGCTACGCGTCCTGTTGATCGACGCCGACGAAAAGCCTTCTCTCTCCAAGTACTTCCCGATCCGGCGCCGCGCGGAACATGGGCTGACCCACGTCATCACCAAGGGGGTGGTTTCCTTCGATGCCATCTCCGAAATCGACCTCCCGGCGTTACCCGGCAGCTTGGACATCGTGGTATCCGATTCGCCCGAGATCAACCTGTCTGACTGGCTGTACAGCCGTATCGACCGTGCGGTACGGCTCAAGATGGCCTTGCGCTCGCCGGACGTGGTGGACCACTACGACTGCGTCATCATGGATTCCCACGGCGGTGCCGGTGCCATTGAAGATGCCGTGGCCCTGGCTGCGGACTTTCTGGTTTCGCCGGTGCGGCCCGATGTGCTGAGCGGCTCCGAATTCATGGACGGAACGCTCAGGATGCTGGAGCGTCTGGAGTCGTCCAGCGCCATCGGGACCAGCCTTGGCCCGATGCGGGCCGTCATCAACTGCCTGCGCCGATCGAACAATTCCCGGATGGTGGCTGACACCATTCGCCAGAACTTCATCCGCATGCAGGGCCGCGTCACCGTGTTGGACACCGTGATCCCGGATGCCAACGCCTACCAGGTGGCGGCGACCGAGCAGACGCCGGTACATCGGCATGACCGGCATCGCGGTGGTGCCACGCCCTGCGCCTATGACGTGATGCACCAGTTTGCCTGGGAACTGATTCCTTCCTTGCGCGGTGTCTACGCGGGCCACGTCCAGGGTGGGGGTGCGGTTGGCATGGAGGCTTCCCATGTCGGGTAAAGCCGACCATTCCCCAGGCATGTCACACGGTTTCCCAGCGAACCCGAATGCTTCAGTCCTGGGCAAGCGCATGGAGGACACGAGCAGAATTCCCGCCAGCGAAGTCCGACAACGCATCAAGTTGCAAGATCGGCTCACGCTACCTGGGCCAACCGATGCCGCCACCGGACTCAAACGCGGGGATGACATCGACGGCGCGAGAATTCTGGTGCCGGTTATGCAGGTTCAGACCTATGACCGGAATCCGCGCCGAACCATCAATCCCAAGTTCGACGAGATCAAGGAATCCATCCGCGCGGTGGGACTGCTGACCCCGTTCAACATTACCCGCCGCCCCGGCGAAGCCCATTTCATCGTGTGTGGCGGCGGCAATACCCGTCTGGTGATCCTGCAGCAGCTCTTCCAGGAAGGCTTCGCGCAGTTCGAGCGGGTCGAACTGACCTTCAAAGCCTGGCGTGGCGATGCCGATGCCATCGCCGGGCACATCGGCGAGAACGACCAGCGCGGTGAGATGTGCTTCTGGGACAGGGCCACCGGTGTCATAGACATCAAGGTTGCCCTGGAGGCGGCGAGCGGCAATCCAGGTAATTCGTTATCCCTGCGCCAGTTCGAGGCCGAGCTCAAGCGCCTGGGTCTGTCGGTGGCTTTGGCCAATATCAGCCTGATGAAGTTTGCCCTGGAATGGCTGGCACCCCTGGGCCAGCGGCTGACCGGCCTGGACGTTAAACGCATCCAGCCGAGGTTGAATCTGCTCAAACGTCTGGCGGGCCTGTGGGGGATGGATGAGGCAGGTTTCCACGAGTCCATCATCAACCCGGGCCTGCACGAACATGTCCTGAGCCTCGCGCCGGACTCAGGCGCGGATGCTGAACAACTGATGCGCCGATGGGAGGCCAGCCTGGCAGAACGGATCGGCGTCAACAGGCCGAGCTTCGCCAGGATGCTTGCCGCCTTGGATAAGGCCCCGTCTGCGCAGCGCAGTGATCTGGAATCGCTGGAAGCCGCAGCAAAACCATCCGACGGCCATACAACGGCTGCGCCAACCATCCAGCATGCACCTGGGCACGATATCGGCGTATCCCCGGAGATTCCGCTGACCCCCAGGCCGGTTCCAAACGATCTGGATCTGCGCCAACACTTGCTCGAAGCCGCCGAACGACTCGCCCGCGCCGGCGGGGTGGCTGGTTGGTTCGCGCCGTTGGAAGCACTTCCGCTGGGCTACTACATGGAAGCTTCCCCCTTGCCCCAGGACGAGGATATGGAAATCCGGCGCACCCTCTGGTGGTTGCTTGCCGCCGCCTCGGGGCAGTTGAACACGGATCTCGCGCAGCGCTTGCCGGAGAGCTCTCGCTGGCGTCGGGTAACCCTCCGGGAAGGCGGCATGGACGAGTCCGCCTTCCCCTTCATGGTGGAAGACGATTTGCTCGCCCATGTTACCCAGGACGGTCAAGCCGTCCTGGAACCCTGGTCGATGTTGATCCTGTTGCAGGATGAATTGCTGGCCGGCCATTGCCTGGAACTGGCGCGGCTCGGCGCGATGGCCCGGTCCGCCGACCGCATCACTTATCGGCACCTGGCCGAGGCGATCCACAGGAAGGAGGGCAGATGATCTCCCTGGATGAGCCCCACCTGAGATTCCAGGCCCTGTCCATCCTGCTGGCCAGGCTGGCCCAGGGTGACCTGATCGATGCGCGCGAAGGTGGGCAGGCGGGGTTGGATGAACACCTGTTCCAGCGCCTGCGCAGCCTACCGGCCGCCGATCTGGCACGTCTGTCAGCCATCAAGCATCTCAAGGTCGCTATCGTCGTGGATGGGGGCAGCCTGGACTACGCCCTGCGCACGCTGGAAAGGCTCACCCGGGAGGGGCGATTGCTGGAACGCTGCGTCGATCAGCAAGCCCCGCGCGCCCTGTTGGTGGAGTTGTTCGGCCCCCAGGCAGTCGCCTTCGCCTCCCTGCACCGGATGCGCCTGGGCGAGCGGTCATTCCGTGGCCGCCCCAGTCTTCCGGACCCGGACACCCGGGACTGCATCCATACCCGCTGGCATGAGCTCCAGGACCGGTTTGCGCACCCGGCAGAACGCTACCTGGCTCTGGCCGAGAATTTCCCGGGCCTGACACTCGCCAGCCTGCATGCCGTGGTCAACGAGTTCGCTGACTAGCCATGCCGACGCAACCTCACTCGCGCTCCGGTCTGTCACTGGACACTGCCCTGCTGCTGGACATCTTCGATGAACCCATCGTCTTCCATCGCAGCTACGTGCCCATCGCCGGCGGCATCACCGCAGCTCTGTTTCTGTCGCATGCCGGATACGCCTGCGAGGACCAGCCCAAAGATCATGACGGCTGGTTTGTCCGCAGTCAGGCCGAGTGGGAGCGGGACACCGGACTGACCCGCCGTGAGCAGGAAACCGCGCGGCGTTTACTGCGCGAGCGCGGCCTGCTGGAAGAGCGCCGGGTCGGTATGCCCGCAGTACTCTGGTATCGGGTGAACTGGGCGCGGCTGCGGGAAAGTCTGGAACACCAGTCGCGCAAGAACTGGGCGGGGCGCCTGGGTGAGTGAATTTCCAGCGCAATCCCTCAAGCTCGATCTGAACCGCCTCAAGGCTTTGGTGGATGGCGACTACATCACCTATTACCCGTCGCTCACGCCGATCTGCGGCGGCTACAAGGCGGCTGCCATGCTCTCGGTCGCCCTGTCCTGGACGCGCAACTGGCTGAACAAGCAACCGGAACGGGAAGGCTGGTTCTGGAAGACTCGCACCGAGTGGCAACATGAGACCGGCCTGTCGCGGTGTGAGCAAGAGAATGCACGCAAGGCTTTGGCGGCACGCGGCCTCCTGCATGAAACCCGACGCGGCATGCCGGCGCGCATGCATTTCAGAATCGACCTGGATCGCCTGGGGCAATTGCTCGCGCAGTCGGCTCAGGACAGTCTAACTTATTGGGATAGAAACTGGGATTGGGACGATCCTCTGTTGCGCCGGTTGCTCGGCCGGCCCGTCGCGCTGTATCGACGCCTTGCATTGGCTGCCGGGTCGCTGTCCGGTGGCCTGCTGCTGTCCCACCTCGTTCTCGCCTACCGCAAGGATCTGACTTTGAACGGCCCCAGCGAGGGCTGGCTCAGGTACTTTCCTCAGCTCATCGGCCGGCATTGCCAGTTGAGCCGATATGAGATCGACGGTGCTCGTTCCCGATTGACGGAGCGGGGCTTCCTGGAGGCGCGCTACACCAAGACCTTGCCGACAAACCGAGTGCTGCGTCTCCGCTTCGACCGGTTGATCGCCGCCATCGAGGCTTGCCATGACGGCGTGGCGAGCGTTGAACCCGATGATCACGACAGTCTGCCGCTTTCCGCCATCCAGGCTTCAGACCAAGCGGCCATCCAGACCGGCGTATTACGCCATTCTGTAAATGGACAAACCGGCCAACTGGCGTTGGATGAACCTGCCGACAGGCAAGTGCCAAACCCGCCAACCAGTCGGCCGGTTTTGCCAAACCCGCCATCTGGCGCCAAGCCGCATTCTCACAGGGCTCGCGGCCTGCCCTCGCGCGCGAGCGTAAAACCGCAAGAGATAAACCCTTACCCACCCCCAGCCCCCGCCCCAGCGCAACCCGCCGGTACGGAAGCCAACGGAGGTTGGAGGAGGAGTGATGGTGGGCCAATCGACCCCAAGCCTGGTGCCCCCGAGCAGCCCCTGGTCTTCTCCGGCAAGTTGCTGCCCGCGGAGCAGGCCATCGCCCGGCAGTGGCTGGCCGACATCGATCCGCATCTGCGCCAGCTGGTGCTGGACGAGCACAGCGGCATGGTCCGGGCCAGGGAGGTCTGGAATCCGCTGGGCTATCTGCAGACCCTCATCCAGTCTGCCCGGGCAGGCCGCTTCACCCCTACCATCGCCTTTCGCGTTGCCCAATCCCGGCAAGAAGCCTTAGCCCGGGCCGAGGCCCAGCGCCAGGTCCGGGAGATTGCGCGCCATGACCATGATCCGGCGGCGCGTCTGGCCGCGCGCAAGCATCTGGCCCAGATGCGGGCCCAGCTTGGCATCCGGCAGGAGGCGGGAAGGCGATGAAGCTGAGCATTGGCAAGCGGAGTGTTCGCAGTGCGAACACTCCAAACCTGAGAAGCCAACAACGGGTGCAACCGCCGGGTGTTCGCAGTGCGAACACCCGAGACCAACCGAAAGCTGGCGCAACCGATCCCGACCAGTTTGGAGCAGGCGCAACGATTGGCGCCCCTGCTGGCGCAATTTGAACCCACGAGGACATCCATGAATAAATCCGTAAACCAGAGCACCCCCTTCCATGACGGCTACGACCCCGACGCCGAGCGTGCCGCGCTTGCCGACCTGCTGGAGGCCGAGCAGCCGGACGAGTCTGATCCCCGCTGGCCTAGGGTGATCGAATACACCGATCGCCTGCGCCAGTTGCGACATATGCAGACCGCCTACGCGCTGCGCAAGGGTGCGGATGCGGTGGTGGCGGACACCGAGGCTTCTGTCCAGGCCGGCGGGCTGATCGATGACGAGCCGGACGCCATGGTGTTGCACACCAAGGAAGCGCACCGACTGTTCATGGGCCGGGCGCGGGATCCTCAGGGCAATATCCAGCCCATCGTCGGCGGCAAGCGAGTGGCCGCCGCCTTGCGCTCCATCTGGTACCTGTCCGGCAACGACAATCCCTACGCGGATTGGGCGCTCATCGACACCGGCGAGCGTATACAGCAGCTCAAGGCAGCCTTGGACGAACTTGGACGCGAATGCGACCAGCGCCTTGAGGCTGCAGCCAGGAAGGGGCTGATCTTCTCCGTCCTGAAATCCCGCGAGCCGGTTTCCCTGGAACTGGGATTTCGATCCCCCTACGGCTATACCGTGGCCGGACTGATCGTCGAATTCGACTACCGGGTGCGCCAGGTCAAAACGTTGGTGCGCAAGGACTTGATGACCGACGACGAGGGGCGGCAGCGCATCCGGGAAGTGACCCGCAAAATCCGAGGCGTATTCGAGACACCAGTACGCTTCGAGCGTTATCTGATCCGCCAGGAGTTGCGCGATCTCTCCCGGACCGATTGGCTGCCTGGCGCGAATCCAGAGGCAGGCAAACGCGTCAAGGCGGTGACCGGCATCTTCGGCGAGCTGCCCAAGGCGGTCTTCACCGGTGCTGTGGCGCCACGGCATAGTCGACGTCGCGTCAACCTGAGCGAGCAGGAGCTCAGCCTGTTGCAGAAGGTGGCCGAGGGCGCCCTGGATGGAGAGCTCATCGGCGGTGCTGATGCAGGCAGTGGCGAGGGGGCCTTGTTGTGAGGTCTGCTGAGTTGAATACGACCGATGTCAACAACCGGGGAGTGCTCATAAAGGGCTTTAAGGGTAAGGGCGCGGCCTGGGCCAATCACACCCGCGCCCACCTGGCCGAGATCCATGCGGCAATGCAAGCGCTATCTCGGGAAACGCGGTCGGTGCGGGGTCACGACTACATCCTCACCGTGCATGCCCGTGGCCGGAACGGCCAGCGTTCCCTGCGCTGGCGCCTGGCCGGCCGACCCGCTCGGCATGTCACCTGGTCAGCCATCGTTACCCGGATCGTGCTACTGCCGCCTGCCCTGGCGCAATGGTATCGGCAGGCTCATACCGCCGCGCTCAGCCTCAACTATCGAGAAATGGCCGCCCGCCATGAATTGCGCTTGGCCGAGCGGTGCCAGGACGAAACCACCCTGGCGGATCAATTCTATGAACAGGCTTGGTCAGGGAAGCCGTGATGGTGAAGTGGGCAATTGAGTGTTCGCAGTGCGAACACCCTGAGCACGGCAAACCAGGGTGCATAGGCGCCATGGGAATTGGATTCAACCTCCGGCCCCGCCAGCGGGACCGGATTTATCGACCGGCAAGCGAAAGGAGCATTTATGCCAAACACGTATCAAGGTACAGGTAACCTGGGTGACAGCCCGGCAATCAAAACCGTCCAGGTCAACGGCGAGGACCGCAAGGTGGCGGAGCTGCGGGTGTTCTTCGACAACTACCGGTCCGACGGACAGGGCGGCGTCGAGCAGTCCGGCGGCCTCTGGATGGATGTCTCGCTCTGGGACTACAAGGCGGAACAGGCAGCCAGGCTGCTGCGCAAGGGCGTGCGGGTGCATGTGATCGGACGCATCGAACTGGATTCCTGGAACGACAAGGAAACGGGTGAACCGCGCGAGAAGATGCGACTGCTGGCTGACGACGTGTTGCTGTCGCTTACCCGGGTGAAGAGCTTGGAATTCGAGGCCAGGCGAAGTGAGGAGGAACGGACTGCGGGTTGAGATGCGAAGCCTTCAGCAGCAGAAGCACGCAACTGGTGAACGAGAATGCCTTGATCCCTCGGAATGAATGCGAGGGAAACGTTCACCCTTGCTTCATCGCGGGCCGGTCGTTGGCCTCAACGGTGGCTTTTCTTGTCAGGGAACCCATCGATTGCAGTCAATCAATAACTGAATCACCACGTGCTCAATACACTTGGCCATTCCCGTGTAGACGGCCCACACCTATACGCACGGCGAAGACAACACGCGCGACGTAGCTGTCATTTGAAGTCACCGTGTTAGCTTGGGCACGGGAATCCGTACCGTTGATGAAGGCCATGCCCCCGTGACCAGATAGCGCACTCATAGCAGGCCAAAAATACTAAAATTGCAGCCAGCTAAGTGGGGCTAGCCCCTGACCCGCTCGGCTCCGGATTCCTGCCCAACCTCCAACAGATACGGAATGTCCGTCCAAGCGAAGCTCAAAAAGCCAAAGCCAAATCGCCTTGTAGTGAAGCGAGGCACCGTTCCGCCGTCCGTCTTCCTGCACACGGTCTCCGACAAGGAGTGGGAGGAATTCATCGCAGCTGCATGTCGTCAGCGGACGATCAGCACCGCCAAGTATGTCTCCGTCAAGGTGCTTGGGAACGCGGGAGACAAAGGGCGAGATGTCGAAGCGCGGCTGCAAGCCACTTTGGTTGCCGACGGCTGGGACTTGTATCAGGCCAAGCACTATGAACATCGTCTGACACCAGGCAATGCCTATCCTGAGCTAGTGAAGTTCCTCGGCCACTTGCTGACCAAGAGCTTCCCTGTGCCAAGGAAGTACTATTTCTGTGCACCGAAAAACGTCGGCCCCGAGCTGCATGACCTCCTTGCAAACCCTAACGATCTGCGCGCGGGGCTTCTCAGCGCTTGGAAGATCGGCACCCATGGCCTTAAGGACCACGTCGCCAAGCTGACCCCTGAAATGGAAGCGTTCATTAATGCGTTCGACTTCAAGCGGTTCGAGGAGTGCCAGGTTGTGGAACTGCTGGACTGGCACGCGCAAGACTCCATTGCGCACTGTGCGCTGTTCGGGATCGAGCCGGAACGTGGCGACGATCCGGCCGTCCCGACGCAGGCACAGCCCCATGAGATGACCTATGTCGAGGAGCTCATTCGGGCATACGCGGAAGCTGA
>JAGUXX010000326.1 GCA_020061585.1 Betaproteobacteria bacterium
GAATTGCGCTGCATCACCCCGGCCGCCGGATTTCCGCTGAAGCGCCGCCGGGCGCATGCATGGGTGCGTCCCGGCCTGGCGCTGATCGGCGATGCCGCGCATACCGTGCACCCGCTGGCCGGCCAGGGCGTCAACCTGGGCTTTCGCGATTCGCGCCTGCTCGCCGAGGCGCTGGCCAGCGGCGGCCATGCCGGTGAAATCGGCCGACTCACCGCCTATGCCGCGCGGCGCATGGAAGATGTCGCCTCGATGCAATTCACTACCGGCGGCCTGAAGAAACTTTTTGCCCGTGACGACAGCCTTACCCGCAACCTGCGCAACTGGGGCATGAGTCTGGCCAACCAGATTCAACCGATCAACCAGGCGTTGACTCGCCACGCAGTCCTTTAAATTCATCTGGAGTTTTCATGAAAATTACCCTTACCGCCCTGCTGCTGGCGCTGATTTCCACCGCCACGCTGGCCGGCGAGAGCGACATCCGCAAAGCCATCGAGACCGCATATCCCGGGGTCAAGATCAGCAATATCGCGAAATCACCGATCAACGGCATCTTCGAAGTCTCCACCGACGGTCCGCAAGGCCCGCTGGTGGTCTATTCCGATCACATGGGCGAGCATCTGCTGATCGGCGACCTGCTGAATATCAAGAACAAGCGCAATCTGACCCGCGAACGCATGGACAAGTTGACCGAAGTGAAATGGGACAGCCTGCCGCTGCATAACGCGATCAAAGTGGTCAAGGGTGATGGTTCGCGCAAGCTGGCGGTGTTCTCCGACCCGGATTGCCCGTATTGCAAGAAAGCCGAAACCGAACTCAACAAGCTCGACAACGTCACGGTCTACAACTTCGCCTATCCGCTGCCGATGCACCCGGATGCCGGCCGCAAAGCGATACTGGTCTGGTGCAGCAATGATCGCGCCAAGGCCTGGCAGGACCTGATGCTGAAAGGCATCGTGCCGAGCGGCAAGGCCGACTGCAAGAATCCGATCGAAGACAACCTCGCGCTGGGCGAAAAACTGCGCATCGACGGCACGCCGGCGATGATCTTCCCGAACGGCAAGCGCGTTCCCGGTTATGTCGATGCCACCCGTCTCGAAGCGATGCTCAATTCGGTGAGCGCCAAGACCGCGAAAAAGTAAGCCTGCGCGGTCGCGCCGGCCATTACGCCGACGTGACCGCCGAGATAGTGCGTGTCGATCAGTACCAGTCACCCCGCGGCGCTTCCTCCCGAATCAGCTTGTCCGCGCCACGCGCAATCGCGCGCATCACGGTGGTGGCGGTCTGCATGCCCTCCACCGCCAGATTGCCGACCACCGGCGCCAGCTTCGCGGCAATCTCCTTGGCATCCTGCTTCAAACCGCACGATTCGCCGCCGCCGGCAACCCGATCCATACCCCCGGGCCGGTTGCCCGACATGAAGCCGCGCTGGAACTGCATGGCTTCCCATTGCTCGCGCATCAGCCTGCCGGCCTGTTCCGGCGACAACTGGCCGCTACGCAAACCCTGCTCGATACGTTCCATCTGCTGATTCATGCGCGCCTCCATGGCGCTCATCATGGCCGCGCCGGCATCGCTGTCGACGCGCGGCGCGGCTGACTGGGGAGCCGAACCGAACAGGCAGGAAGCGTTATCGGCCTGCGCCAGACCGGCATTCAAGGACAAGGCGACCAACGCCGCCAGACTCAAGGTTTTGACAGTGGTTTTCATGACATGACTCCTGTAAGAATCCCGCTTGCGGGGTGCTAAGCGGGTGAAGCCAGTGTGGGCGTCGCGTGTAAGCGCGGCGTTTGGCATCTGTAGTAGAAATGTAATGAGATGTTTCAACCAGCGTTCGACATGCGCAAAAGAATGGACTGACTGTGTTCGCTGGCGCACTGAAGCGATCTGCGGTGAAATGTATAAGTCAGGCGTTGTCGCATGAACATCACCATCCGCCCAATCCGATTGGAAATTCAAGCGAAGGCCTCGGCTATTCACTTTTCCATTCATTCAAAAAGGAAATTGCATCATGAAAATCGCCCTCAAGCGCATGACCAGCCAGGCACTTATCATCAGCATTCTGACGCTCGGATCGCCATTGCCTTACGCCAATGCCGCGATGATCGGTACCGCGCAAGTCGCGACCGAGAACGCACAGGCGGACCGCGAGCGTGTCCTCGCTTTCTTTGCTCGCGAAGAGTTGCAACAGCAGTTTCATGCACTCGGCGTCGATGCCCAGGCTGCCACGGAACGTGTGGCCGCCATGAGCGACGCCGAGATCGCGCGCCTTGCCGGAAAACTGGATCAGGCGCCGGCGGGTGGGGATATTGTCGGCGCTTTCGTCACCGTCTTCATCGTGCTGCTGATCACCGACATCATCGGCTTGACCAAGATTTTCCCGTTCACCCGCTCGCTACGCTAAGCAATGTCTGGCAAGTCGATCGCCGGGCCACCCCAAAATCGACTTGGCCCCGGCGGGGGGCGTCTCGGGTTCATTTTCCGATCCAGGGTAAACCGGTTGCGGCCGGCGTTCGCTGGCGCCGCTCTGGCGGTGTTGCTGACCGCCTGCGCCGCGCCGCAAAGCCGCAATCTGCTGCGCGAACAGCCCGCGCACATCCCCACGCGCGTCGAATTGACGCGGACGCCGTTCTATCCACAGGAACAGTATCAGTGCGGACCCGCCGCGCTCGCCATGGCATTGGGCGCGGCGGGCGTGGACATCGAACCGGAGCGGATCGTCCCGCAAGTCTATCTGCCTGAACGGCAGGGCAGTCTGCAGATGGAATTGCTCGCGTCGGCGCGCCGCAACCAGACACTCGCCTATGAACTGTCACCCCTGCTCGATGATCTTCTTGCCGAAGTCGCCGCCGGCAACCCGGCGATCGTGCTACAGAATCTGGGTCTGTCGTGGGCGCCGCGTTGGCACTATGCGGTGGTTGTCGGCTACGACCTGACGGCGGGCGAAATCCTGCTGCGTTCGGGTCGGGAGCAGCGTCAAATCATGCGTATGCATACTTTCGAACATACCTGGGCGCGAGGCGGGCATTGGGCGATGTTGACGCTGCCGCCCGGTCGCCTGCCGGCGACAGTCAAAGAAGCACGCTATGCCCAGGCGGCGGTGGCCTTCGAGGCAAACGGCGACAGCGAAGCCGCGCACGCCGCCTACGCCGCGGCCGTGGCGCGCTGGCCGAACAACTTCACGGCGCGCATGGGACTGGGCAACACCGCTTATGCGCTCAACGACCTCGACGCGGCCGCGGATGCCTTCCGCCAGGCCGCCGTCGATCACCCTGACGCCGCCGCCGCCCACAACAACCTCGCCCATGTCCTGCACCAGCAAGGGCATTTCGCGGCAGCCCTGATCAGCGCGCGCCAGGCGGTGGCGCTGGAAGGCCCGCTCGCGGACGCGGCGCGCGGCACCCTGGCGGAAATCGAGGCATCGATAGCCGCCAACCGCGCCGACTGACGACCACGTCTTGCGGCAGGCAGCAACGGCAGCCCAGTGACTTTGGTTTATTGCAAAGCGGTTATGGGTGAAAATGCCCGCTTTCGCGCATTCGGCCTCCGGCCGAACCAAAGGATAGCCGCATCATGCTGCTGATGATCGACAACTACGACAGTTTCACCTACAACCTGGTGCAGTATTTCGGCGAGCTGGGCGAAGACGTGCGGGTACACCGCAACGATGAAATCAGCGTCGCCGACATCGAAACGATGCGGCCGGATCGCATCGTCATCTCGCCCGGCCCGTGCACGCCGAACGAGGCGGGCATTTCGGTGGCGACCATCACCACCTTTGCCGGCCGCATCCCGTTGCTCGGCGTCTGTCTCGGCCATCAAAGCATCGGCCAGGCGTTCGGCGGCAAGATCGTGCATGCCAAGCAACTGATGCACGGCAAGACTTCGCCGATCCATCATGCCGACATCGGCGTGTTTCGCGGCCTGCCCAACCCGTTCACGGCGACGCGCTACCACTCGCTGGTGATCGAGCGCGAAAGCCTGCCCGATTGCCTGGAAATCACCGCCTGGACCGACGACGGCGAGATCATGGGCGTGCGCCACAAGACGTTGCTGGTGGAAGGTGTGCAGTTCCATCCCGAGTCGGTATTGACCGAGCACGGCCACGCCCTGCTGAAAAACTTTTTGACGGAGACCCGCGCATGAAACCCCAGGAAGCACTGCTGCGCCTGATCGAACACCGCGAAATCTTCCATGAGGAAATGCTGTCGCTGATGCGCCAGATCATGGCCGGCGAGGTCAGCCCGGTGCTGATCGCGGCGCTGATCACCGGCTTGCGGGTGAAGAAGGAAACCATCGGCGAAATCACCGCCGCCGCGATGGTCATGCGTGAACTCTCGACCAAGGTGCCGGTCGCCGACAGCACGCGTCTGGTCGATACCTGCGGCACCGGCGGCGACTCGGCGCACACCTTCAACATCTCCACCGCCGCCACTTTCGTCGCGGCCGGCGCCGGCGCGCGCGTGGCCAAGCACGGCGGCCGTTCGGTGTCGTCGAAGTCGGGCAGCGCCGATGTGCTGGAAGCGCTGGGCATCAATATCAATCTGGCGCCGGAACAGGTCGCCAAAGCCATCGCCGAAGTCGGCCTTGGCTTCATGTTCGCGCCCAACTATCACAGCGCGATGAAACACGCAGCGCCGGTGCGCAAGGAACTCGGCGTGCGCACCCTGTTCAACATCCTCGGTCCGCTGACCAACCCGGCCGGCGCGCCGAACCAAGTGATGGGCGTGTTCCATCCCGACCTGGTCGGCATTCAGGTGCGGGTGTTGCAACGCCTGGGCAGCGAACGCGCGCTGACCGTGTTCGGCCGCGAGGGCCTGGACGAAATATCCATCTCCGGCGAAACCCTGGTCGGCGAACTGCGCGACGGCGAAGTGCGCGAATACGTGGTCAGCCCTGAACAGTTCGGTTTGAGCACCCATGACATCCGCGCCTTGCAGGTGGCGACGGTCGAAGAATCGCGCGACCGCATCCTGAAAGTCCTGAACAACCAAGCCGGCGCCGAACGCGATGTCGTCGCGCTCAACGCCGGCGCGGCGATCTACGCGGCCGGCGTCGCCGACAGTCTGGCCGATGGTGTCGAGCAGGCGCAGGCCTCGATGGCGTCGGGCGCGGCGCTGGCCAAGCTGGAAGCGCTGCGGGCGTTCGGTTGATGTGTTATCCCGAAGGCACTCTGGTGGAGTGCGCCACCACCGATGCCGGCACGCTGGAACTCGTCCCAGCCGGATAGAAAGCGTGCGCGGACTGGCTGCAACAGCACTACACCCAGGTCAATCAACACCTCTCCAATCAACTCATGACCTCGCCCAGCAGCCAATTGCTGCGTAAAGAAGAGCGCTACTGAGCAATGCGCGTTTATGTCGACACCAGCGTGCTGGTTGCCGCGCGACCATCAGCATGCGCGGGAACTCTGTCGCCAAGCCGCCTCCGGCCTGCGCGCCGGCGATGCGCTGCATCTGGTGGCGGCGCTGCGCCTGGGGCCCCCCACTTCGCCACGCTGGATCGCGTACTGGCCGACAATGCGCTCAAGCATGGCATGACAAGCGCGATTACGATGCCAACCTGAGCCATTCAATCAAACCCGTCCATCCTTTCATCTCAACCGGATCAACTCCATGACCTCCTACACCCGCGACGACCAGCTTGCCGTGCAGCCCGAGACCAACGTCGGCGGCAAAATCGAAACCTCCGGCGCCTATGTCGGCCACTTCACACTGGCCAAGGAAAAGACCGCCAAGACTGGCACCAAGGGCATCGAATTCAATTTCGAGGCGGAAGACGGGCGCACGGCGCGTTATCTGTCGCTATGGCTGACCCGCGCCACCGGCGAGAAGATCGAGTACCCGTACAGCCTGCTGTCAGCGCTGATGGCCTGCCTGAACGTCAAGACCATCGCATCGGAAACAGCCACCATTGACGAATGGAGCGCCTCCGCCAGCATGATGATGCCGACCGAAGCGCAGACTTTCCCGGACCTGATGAACCGACCGATCGGCGTTCTGTTGCAGCGCGAGGAACGCGAGTGGGAAGGCAAAACCTACGTCAGCATGCGGATCGCCCAGTTCTTCGACCCCAGCGACCGCAGCACACCGGCCGAGATCATCTCCGGCAACCGCGCCGGCCATGCGCTCGACAAACTGGTCGGCAATCTACGCGAAACCGTGGTGCGCAACGATGCGCCACCGGCCGACGCAATGCCGAGCAACGGTACGAGCAGCAGCAAGCCCAGCGCCGGCAACGCCAATCCGTTTGCCGCCATCGACGAGGATGATGTGCCGTTCTAGCCAGGCATTCAACGCGCCATGCCCGACGAACTCATGTCCGTTTGCGCAGCATCCACGCCAATCCACCCAGCACCAATGCTCCACCGGGAAGCAGCGTCGGCGACATCGCCTCGTCGAGCAGGAAATGGGCGAACAGGGCGGCGAACAGCGGGATGAACAGGGAAATGCTGGCGGTGGCCACCGGCGGCAGGCGGCGTGAGGCGAAGGCGAAACCCAGGCTGGGGATGGCGGTGCACAGCACGCCCAAGCCGAGCATCAGACTGATCTGACTGGCGTCGGCGGTCATCCCCGCCAACCCGCCGCTGACGATGGCCGGTCCGGCCAGCACGACGCTGCCGAGCAGGAGGGTCAGGAAAGTGACACCGAGGGCGCTGGGCGCGATGGCGCGTGCGGCCAGACGGCGGAACAGCCAGGCATAACCAGCCGTCAGCGCCGCCGCGCCGATCGCCAGACTGTCGCCCAGCAGGCGCGCGTGATCGGCTGCATCGACCGCATCGGCCAGGCTCAGACGTGGCGCCAGGATCACGCCCATGCCGGCCACGGCCAGCAAGGCGCCGGCCAGTTCATTGCCAGCGGGCCGGTCTCCGCGCAGACGGCGATAGGTCAGCACGAACAGCGGCGGCGTGCTCAGCAACAGGGCCACTTCGGCCACCGGCGCCATCTGGAAGGCGGCGGTGGCCAGCAGGTAGTAGCCCGCCAGCAGCAGAGCCAGCAGGTAGGCGAGCGGATGGCCGAGGGCGTTGCGCATACCCTGCCGGCCGGCATCCCAGAACGCCAGCAGCGGCAAGGCTACCACCAGCGCGACCATGAGCCGGCCGGCGGTGACGGCAACCGGCGCGATGGGCGGCAACAGGCGCACGAAGATGCCGGTCAGCCCCCACAACGCGGCGGTCAGGCTGGCGGCGGCGAGAGCGTGGCGTTCCTGCTTCACGCGCGTCCGGTCAGGTAAACCAACAACTGCGCCATGAGGGCGTTGTTGGCGGCGT
Source organism: Betaproteobacteria bacterium (assembly GCA_020061585.1). GTDB lineage: Bacteria > Pseudomonadota > Gammaproteobacteria > Burkholderiales > Thiobacillaceae > PFJX01. The sequence goes on from JAGUXX010000326.1 coordinate 7,268, forward strand.
AGGTCGCCGCCGGTTCGGCACGAACGCTGGCGGCATCCTGGATGTACGGCGCCTCCACCAGTTCGTCGCGGCCGTGTTCCAGCATGGCCCCGGCGCTCTCCGGCGTGGTCTCCAGATGGAACTGCAGACCGACGACGTTGCGGCCCAACTGGAACGCCTGGTTCTCGCACACCGCGCTGCGCGCCAGACGCACCGCGCCTGCGGGCAGATCGAAGGTCTCGCCATGCCAGTGGAAGACGCGGGCTTCCTCCGGAAAACGGAACACCTCGGCCGGACCTGCCTCCGCCCGCACCGGGAACCAGCCGATCTCCTTCACCGGATTGCGATAGACCCGCGCGCCGAGCGCGTTGGCGATGAGCTGAGCGCCCAGGCAAACGCCTAGCATCGGCACGCCGCGCGCCACCACGGCGCGCACGAAGGCCTTTTCCGCCACCAGCCAGGGCAGTTCGGCCTCGTCGTTGACGCTCATTGGACCGCCCATGGCGATGACCAGATCAAGACCGGCCGGGTCGGGCAAGCGGGGGGGTTCAAACTCGGCCTTTTCATAAAACCTCGTGTAGCCGATCTCGGCCCCCTGCCCCGCCAGCCAGTCGGCCATGCCACCGATGTCTTCAAAGGGAACGTGTTGCAGAACGTGGACTTTCATTTTTTCTCCTGTGAGTTGATGGCCGACCGAGACATCACTCAGTTCCAGCCAAAAATGGACCGCTTGATCCGTTCGCCGAACCACCGCACGCGCTCGGGTTCGAGTTTCTCCGCCTTGTACAGCGACAACATTTCAAACCGGCAATTCGGCGCGCAGGTACCCAGCAGCGCGACTTTCAAAATCCTGCGCAGCGGATGCCGCATCACCAAGGTATCCACCCACCAGGGCGAACCCAGGCTGGTGACGGCCAGCACCCGGCGCAGCTTGCCCAGACGCGGCTTGATCGGCCCCAGGTCGTCGGCGTGATCGTAGGCGATGCCCGGCCCCCAGACCCGGTCGAACCAGCCCTTGAGGATGGCCGGGAAACCGAACCACCAGGTCGGGAAGACCAGCACGATGGCATCCGCCGCCAGCAGCCGCTCCGCCTGACCGGCGACGGCGGCGGCAGCGTATTCAGAGGCATAGTAGGACGCACGCTCCATTGACGTGAGCGCGGGCGCAAAGGCCTGGGCGTAGAGGTCTTCCCGGACGACCACGTGGCCGGCTTCGGCCAACGCAGCGGCGGCCCGTTCGGCCAGCGCGGCGCACAGGCTGTCGGCAAGGGGGTGGGCGGTGACGAGCAGGACGTTCATGCTGGAGTCGTCAGGCTTTCAGCGATTGCCGCTGTCCTGCGCGACCAGCACGCCTTCCAGCACCGTCAACCCGTCCAGTGCCGCCGGGTAGCCGGCGTAGATGGCGACTTGCAGCAGCGCCTCGGTGATTTCCTCCAGGCTGGCGCCGTTCTTGATCGCCAGTTCGAAGACGATGCGCAGCGTGTTGGCGCGGCCCAGCGCGGCGAGGATGCCGATGCTGCACAGCGAGCGCGTCCTGCGGTCGATGGCCTCGCGGCTCCAGGTGCGGCCGAACACCACCGTGATGGCCTCTTGCTCGAAAGCCTGGCTGAGGGCGCGGAAGCGCTCGACGATGGCTTGCGCGCGCTCCGGGCCGAGCATTTCGGTGAGTTGCGCGATGCCTTGCTGGTAATGATCCATTTCGGTTTCCTTTTCGGTTTCCTTTTCAGTAGCTGCGATCACGGCTCGGGCGACAACGCCCCCTGCCAAGTCTCTTCATACGACAGCAAGACCATATCCGCCGCCTGTTGCCGCAGCGGGATGAGCGCTTGATAGGCCGCTGACGAAAACCAGCGGTGTACCGCCTCGACGCTGGGGAAACGGATGACGACGATATCGCTGTGGGCGTTCTCCCCGGCCAGAACAGCGACCTGCTGGCCTCGAAACACCAGCTCCGCACCCCACGGCGCCAGGGTTTCCGGCACTTTGCCGCGGTACTCGGCCCACTGTTCCGGCTGCTTTACGGTGATCTGGCCGACGTCATAGGCATGACGCATAAGTTTGGACTCCATGCAAATTCTGCGGGGTGCGCCGTTCGCACGGCGCACCCTGCGCGGGCCTTATCCCAGCAAGGCCCGTAACTCGGTGAAGAACGGCTTGTCGTGTTCATACTGCCCCGCCGGCAACTGGCCGCGCAGGCGTTCCAGCATGTCGAGGTAATTGCTTGCGGCGGTACGGTAGCTGTCGATGCTGTCGCTGGGCATGCCGCCAGTCGCCGGGCCATCGCCGATATGGATGCCGAAAATGGCGCTGTGCATGACCAGGCTGTAGGTCAGCAGATCACCTTCGTCCATGCCCTGGGTGGCGGTATTCCAGGCATCGACGACGGCTTGCGGCGCATCGCGCGGCGGGAAGTGAATGCCGCGACCTTCGCCCTTTTCCTCCATGCCGTCACGGTTGAAATCGACGCTGTAGCCGTCCGGCAGCAACAGGTTGTAGGCGCCCTCCTTGCTCAGCGAGGAAGGGTTGATCGCCGCGCCCAGGCTGTGCACGCGCTGGATGACGCCCAGTTCCTCCTGCGACAGCGTTTTCAGGAAAGCCGCGGGGTTGTCCATGTCGCCGCTGGCGTAAGCCCGGTTGAGGATGCCGGCGAAGGCCGTTTCGTCCTCGGCGGCAACACCGCGTCGCGCCGCCATTTCCATGTGGGTCTGGCCAAGCGCCTGGGCCAGCGGGCTGATGCTGACCGTGTCCGAGGTCGAAGCGCTTGGCGATGTGGCCCGCGACGGGGCGCCGTCATATTGAGCGTAGGCCGCCTGGAAAGCCGCGAAGAATCCGGCATCCGGCGTCTGGGTGCGGAGCATGCGCTGGGTAGTGCTCAGCGAATTGTCGAGGGCATGGAGGGTCATGGCTCATCTCCTATCGAGAATATGACGGCGGTTGTGGTTGGCTGTGGAAATGCACAACACGCGCAATAACGGTGGTTTTCATGGCGGGCATGGCAAAACCGGGCGAGGCCGCGCCGGTCGGCGGGCGGAATTTTTTGCCGGCGGACGCACGATCTCGGCAAGTTTTTCCACTTCGGTCGGCATTGCGCTCCCTTATCGGTATGCCAGAAATAGTTTGCAACATTCATGCCAAAGCCATCACGCGCCACGATCGAGGGGGCTTCCGGTCGAATCGGAAGCCGCTGCCTTGGAGGCGCGTCTGGTGGCAGGCCCGGTCGGCCATCGAAACCTTAGACATAGTTGGTTTCGAGATACGCCTCGTGCGGCTGTTCAAGCCGCAGCGCGCAATGGTCGCCAGCGAGCCGGAACCTGGCGTGACCAAGCGCCCAGTCCTCGCGCACGGCCTGGGCATCGATGCGCGCCAGCAGACTTTGCAGGGCCAGACCCAGCTTGCCGCGCCGGGCATGATCGAGGCCGCTGCGCAGGTAGTTGGCGCGGGCCGTTTGTGCACCGTCGCGGCCGATCTCCAGCATCCGCCCGATCAGCGCCTGGCTCAGCCCATCCCGCCCCAGCGCGGCGACGAGATGGCGCGCAACGGCCTGGTTGTCTTCCAGGGCGGCCGGCAACAACGCCCGTAGCGATTCAGGCAGGAAGGCGCGCATCGATTCGCCCACCACGCCGCCATGCAGCAGGTCTTCATCGACCATCTGCGCGATGTCCGGCAGCGGATCGGCGCCGGTGCGCAGGCCGAGTTGATGCAGCGCGATGGCTTCGTTGCGATGTCCGCCCAGCGCCAGGCCGCACAGGTGATGGTCGAGGATGTCGTGGATCAGCACCGAGGTGGGCAGGCGCAGCCCGGTTTCGGCGGTGGCGGCGATCACTTCCGGGTCATCCATCGCGACATCCAGCTTCCAGCCGCGCGCGCCGTAACCGTCCGGCCATTCGCGTCGATAGGTCACCGCCACGTCGACGCTCATGATTGCGCCTCGTCCCAGACCAGGTGCATGACGCGGGTCGCCAGCAGTGTGTCCGCCACGGCGCAGCCGGTGCAGTTGTCGCGGGTGGGCGGCTTCGGGCAGGCGTGGCAACCGGTCAGACGTTGCCGGGCCAGGCGAAGGTCGGCCAGCATCGCGCGCAGATGCTTCTGCTTTTCGACCAGTTCCGCTTCCAGCGCCGCCAGGTGGCTTTCGACCGCGTGGCTGGCGCTATCGCCGCTGGCATGGGCGGCGCGTATCCCGGCCAGTTCGGCAAGGCCATCGAGCGGCAATTCGAGACGCGCCAGATCGAGAATGACGCGCAACCGGTCGAGACCTTCCGCGTCGTAATAACGGGTGCCACCCTCGGAGCGCAGCGGCCGCGCCAGACCCTTCTGCTCATAGAAGCGCAAGGTGGCGACCGAGATGCCCAGGCATGCCGCCGCTTCCCCAATTTTCATCGTATCCAAGACGCCCTCATCGCCACGATCAGATGCAACAAAATCTACAGTAGGCTTTAGAAATACGTCAACCACCCCGCCCACACGCTCAGGGACGAGGGGCGGCGGAAGCGGCTTGGAACAGCATTCGGGGCATTCCCGGTCAGTGCTCCCGAAGCATCGAAAGCCACGCAGCGAGTCGCCAGGGCGTCACTGCAGACGCTGGCCGAAGCGCTCCAGACGCGGCAACCAGTTGCCCTTGATATCCGCTGAAACCGGGATGCGCTTGGCCTGGCCGATCAGCAGATGCCGGGGGACGAATCCGAAGTAGCGCGAGTCGGCGCTGTTGTCGCGGTTGTCGCCCAGCATCAGGAAGTGCCCGGCCGGCACGCCGGACAGCAACTGGATGCGCCGCGCCGCCCAGCGTTTCAGTCAGCCGGACTGCGCGCAGATCGCCGGTTTCGCTGGGTTCCCGCGCCAGTTCCGGGGCGTCGTAATCGGCTGCCAGGCCGTTGACGAACAATGCTTCGGCGCGCATTTCAACCGTGTCACCGGGTAGCGCGACGAGGCGTTTGATCATGCGTACGCCGTCTTTCGGTGAGGGAAACGTGACGATATCGCCGCGCTGCGGATCGGCGATGGGGGCGACGATGATGTCGCTCAACGGCAGCTTTAAATCGTAGGCCTAGGAGCCTGTCGGACTTTGGAATCGTTGGCTGCAAAGTCCCGGGGGGTATAAGCGGGGAATCGACCGCAGCGGACCCTTTTTCACCGGCTTCTTGCCCCATGGAACAACCATGCGGCGGCGAATCCGGCTAACAAGCTTTGGGAAATGGGTCCCTTCTCGGACATTGCGCAGAGCCAGGATATGTTTGTCGAGCTGCAAGCAACAGGCTATGTCCGCTACGAAGATCTGCCGCTCAGAACCATTTCCGGGGCGAAAATCGACGTTGAGTTCGTCTGTAATGCCTACGACTGCGAAGGCACCAAAGTCATTCAGTGCAATATTCGCGAGATAGGCGAACGCAAGGCTGCCCTGGCGATAATCGAACGCCAGACCAAGCATTACAGCGCCTTGAGCCACTGCAACAAGGCCATCGTGTACTGCACGCGCGAGGACGAATTGTTTCAGCAAGTTTGTCGCGTAGCGGTGCAATTCGGTGGCATGACCATGGCCTGGATAGGCATGATCGACGCCGATACCCGCCAGGTAAGGCCGGTCGCGCGTTACGGCGATGCCGCCGAGTTCATCGAGAACATCGATATCTCGATCGACTCCGATCGCCCGATCGGGCGGGGTCCGACGGGTACGGCCATCCGCGCCAGCCAACCGGTCTGGTGTCAGGATTTTCTCAATGATCCGCTGACCGCCTCCTGGCACGAGCGAGCCGCAAACGCCGGCGTCGCCGCTGCGGCCTCGCTGCCGTTGCACCGCAACGGCGTCGTCATCGGCGCCTTCATCCTGTACTCCGGCACGCTCGATGCGTTCGACCAAACGGCGCGTGACCTGCTGGAAGAGATGGCCTCGGATATCTGCTTCGCACTCGACAACTTCGACCGTGAGGTACAAGCCCGGCGAGCGGAGGAGCAGTTGTTGGCCGCGGAAGAGAAATTCCGCGGCTTGGTCGAGCAACCCCTTACCGGCATCCTGATCATTCAGGATGGTCAGTTGATCTATGCGAATCCGCGCTGTGCCGAGATTGTGGATCAGGGCTCAGTGGAGGCGCTGATCGGCAGCGATCCCTTGCAGTGGGTCATTGAAGCCGAGCGCGCTCAGGTGGCGGAGAACTTGCGTCGTCTGTACGACGGCGCTGCACAGAGCGTCGCCTTCGATTTTGGCGTGTTGCGTCTGGACGGGGCCACTATCCAGATCGGTACGAACGCCGCGCGTGCGACCCACGATGGCCGGCCGGCCATCATCGGCATGGTGCAGGACATCTCGGAGAAGAAACGCGACGAGGAGAAAATCCGCCGCCATGTCGCTCAACTCAAGACCGCGTTAATGAGCACCGTAGAGGTGGCCACGATCATCAGCGAGATGCGCGACCCTTACACCGCGGGCCATGAACGGCGCGTGGCGGAGATCGCCGTGGCCATCGGCGCCGAACTCGGGTTCGATACGGCCCGGCTGGAGGGTTTGCATGTCGCCGGCCATCTGCACGATATCGGCAAGATCACCATTCCGGCGGAAATTCTCGCCAAGCCCGGCGGAAATTCTCGCCAAGCCCGGCAGAATCAGCTCGATCGAGTACCTGCTGATTCAAGGCCATGCACAGGCGAGCTACGATGTACTGAAGGGGGTGGATTTCCCCTGGCCGGTTGCGCAGGTGGCCCTACAGCACCATGAACGCCTGGATGGCACGGGCTACCCGCAGGGTCTCAAAGGTGACGCGATTTTGTTCGAGGCGCGCATTTTGGCGGTGGCGGATGTGGTCGAAGCGATGTCTGCGCACCGGCCTTACCGGCCTGGATTGGGCATCGAAACCGCTCTGGCGGAAATCGAACGCGGCTGCGGAAAGATTTATGACGCCGAGGTGGCAGCGGCTTGCCTGAGTCTATTTCGAAATAAGGGTTATCAACTGCCGGCATGATCTCACGGCAAGTTCTAACCGACGACTGGGCGGACAGGGGCAGTGAAGGTCTGGATGCCCTTTTCAAATGCGTCATTCCATCAACCGCGCTTGCAGCAGATGCGCGCGCAGCATGGACGGCGTCAGGCCGGTCCAGCGCTTGAACGAGCGGCGGAAGTTGTTGGCGTCGTGAAAGCCGAGATAGGCGGCGATCTGTTCGTTGCTGTAGCCCTGCTGATCAATCATTTTCAGGGTGACATGAGCGCGCACCAGATCCAGTTCGGCCTGGAAATGCGTGTGATGCTGCGCCAGATGACGTTTGAAGGTGGCCGGGCTGCAACCGAAATCGGCGCTGGTGCGTTCCAGCGTCGGCGCCAGTCGGATGCGCTCGGCCAGGTAGTCGTACAGCGCCGCCAGCAGGCTCTGACGACAAAACTCGGCCGGCGTGTGTTGCTCGACGGCGGCCAGCGCCAAAGTCACGGTCATCTCGTTGCCGCGTGGCCAGGGCCGATCCAGCCATTCGGCATCGATCAACATGGCATCGATATAGTCGTTGAAACGCGTTTCCGTACCCAGATGCACCGCGTATTGCTCGATATAGGCCGGCTGGGTGCGATTGAAACGGTATTGCCAGGGCAGTCGCAGGCCGCTCAACCAGCGACTCATGCCGCTGACGGCGGTCATCATCATTTCCACGACGAAGCCGCGCAGACGCGGGGTGACGCAACTGTCCGTCCAGTACAGCGCGGTTTTGTCACCCAGCGTCATCAGGCGCGGCGCCAGCAAAGGACTCAACCAGGCCTGGTAGCGGATCAGGATGTCCAGCGCCTGGCGCAGATTGCGCGCTTGCAGCAGGGCATGGCTGAGATTGCCCAGGTGGCCGGGCAGAAGTTGCTGGCCCAGCATGAAAGGGGTGTCGCGCGATGCGACAACCTGGTTCAGGTTGTGCAGCAATTGCAGATATTCACCCGGTGTCAGCAACACCTGCTCGGAAACCATGGCGCTGGCGTCGAGGTGGGTGCCCAGGAACAAGGCCTGGTCATCCAGATCCTGACTGCGCGCGTATTCCAGCAGCAAGGCCGCCTGGTAGCGCGCTGGAATGAAGCGCGTGGCACTCTGATAGCAGGGAATCATGCTTTGATCTCAGGCTGCCGCGGCCATCTCCAGCGCGGATGGCGACGCGGGTTCCAGCATGGCGTTCAAGCGTTCCAGCAGCGTGTCCACCTCCTGGTCAGCGACGGCGCTGGCGACGCGCGCAGTGATCCGCAGCCGTTCACTACCGGCTTGAGTGTGGTGCGCCAGCAGGCGCACACAGTGTTCCAGGTGATGCGCCATGCGGCTGGCATCGTCCCGCGTCGTCGCCGGCATCAGCACCGCGAATCGGTCGCCGGCATAGCGACAGAGCAGGTCGTCGGAACGCAGGTTGAGCAGCAATAAATGACTGATCGCCTGCAACACGCGGTTGCCTTCCGCCTGACCGTACTGGCGGTTGATCTGATGAAACTGATTCACGTCGAGCAGGATCAGCGCGCAGGGTTGATCGGCTGAGCGCGCCTGTTCGAGGCGTATCTGGCGGCGCAGATATTCGGCATCGGCCAGTTGGGTGATGCGGTCGAAGGCGCGGTGTTCGCGAAACAGACGTTCCCGCTTGCGCATGTGATCGTTCAGCGAAAACTGTTCCTGGCGCCAGAAATACAGCCCGGCGGTCAAGGTCAGCATGCCGCCCGGCATCAGCAGCGATTCCAGCCAGTTGTCCCATAACTGGGTCTTGGGGATGGCGAAAAACTCGTCCAGACTATCGACCCAGGCGCCCAGCGCGATGGCCGCCAGCCCGCCAGCCAGCAAGGAAGTGACGCGCCCACTGGGACGGCTGCTGAGCACCAGCATGACCCACAGCGCCGACATCAGCGCCGTGCCGCCTTCCCCGACGATGTCCATCCAGTTCCAGACCGCCAGCGGCTTGGCTTCGCCCAGGCTGGCATAGATCAGCACAAAGACGCCGGCCAGCAGCGTCATCACGATCAGGGCGAAGCGGGGCGCGGCAAGCATGGCGGCGGCGGGCGGAAAGAAAATGATGGCCGACATTGTGCAAGCCGCGTGTGACAGAAATGGGGTTGTTGCGTCGCTCCAGGCAAGGGGGGTGCGATCGGCTCATCAGGCTGTCGCGACTTGCTGGTCGTCCTGCGATCCGACGGCACGTAGCCGCGTGATATGCACATTGCAACCCATTGATTCCGTAGGGTGCGCCGTGCGCACCCTACCGTTGCCTTCGCCGCGCCAAACAGTCAGCGCTGGGTGCAGACCGTATGCGGCACGCTCGGCGCACCGTATCAACGCCAGTCATAACGGCTCATTGCCGCGACAAATCAGACTAAATCATTGTTTTACAAGCCAATAGAAGCAAATCTGTCACGTTGATGAAACCTGTCCCGCCTAGGCTGCGCGGCGTTCAGTTTCGGCCACCCGGCCTGACCATCAGGGGATGCTCAGCGGCGCCGGCTCACAGGGGAAGAAGATGCAAGCGAAGCAAACAGGCGAAGTTCGGCCGACACATATCGTGCGCCGCAAGGCGTTGGTGATTGCCATGTCGACCGCATTTGCGGGTCCGGCCTTGGCGCAACAGGCGGTGCCGGTGCTGGGTGAAATCACGGTAGTCGGCCAGGCCGCCAGCCTGGACAGCGCGCTGGACATGCAGCAACTCGCCGACAACATCGTCAGCGTGGTGCATGCCGACGCCATCGGCCAGTTGCCGGACCGCAACGCGGCGGAAGCCTTGCAACGCATACCCGGTCTGTCGGTGGAACGCGATCAGGGCGAAGGACGCTATGTCCGGGTGCGCGGCATTTCACCCGACCTGAACGCGGTCACCATCAACGGCAGTCTGGTGCCGGCGCCGGAAAGCGATGTGCGCGCGGTGGCGCTGGATGTGCTGCCGGCCGGTCTGATCCGTTCCCTGGAAGTGACCAAGACCCTGGAACCACGCCAGGACGCCAACTCGATCGGCGGCACCATAGAGGTGAAGACGATTTCCGCGTTCGACCACAAGGGTCTGTTCTATTCGGTGGAAGGCGGCCTCAGCCACGATACCAACGTCTCCGAAACCAGCCCCGATTTCGCCGCCGCCTGGAGCAATCTGTTCATGGATGGCAAGCTCGGCATCGCCGCCGGCCTGAGTACCGCGAAACGCAAATTCGGCTCCGACAACAGCGAAACCGGCGGCGCCTGGGATCTCGATGCGGGAAACGCGCTGGAAGAGTTTCAACGGCGTGATTACCAGATCACCCGTGAGCGCTATGGCGCCGTGGTGAACGTCGATTTCCGGCCGCGCAACGACGAAGCCTACTACCTGCGCACCTTGTTCAGCCGCTTCTCCGACGACGAAACCCGGCAGTTGCACAACATCGAGTTCGACGATGCACAGTTGGCCGGCGTGCTGGGCGATACCGAATCGGTGCGCGAACTCAAGGCGCGCAAGGAAACCCACGACATTTTCTCGGCCGTGCTCGGCATGGACCGCAAACTGGGCGGCTGGGACTTGTCCGCGGCGCTCGGCTTCAGCCGTTCCAGCCAGGACACGCCGGACGATGTCGAAAGCGTGTTCGAATCCGGCACGACCTACACATCCGGCTTCGTCAACAGCCGCCGGCCCACGTTGATCGGCGATGCCGCCATCAATCTGGCGGATGACTACGAACTGGACGGCATCGAAATCGGCGATCAACTGACCAAGGATACCGAGCGCAATCTGCGCCTCGACCTGGGCCGCAACTTCAAGGCCTGGGGTTTGGACAACGAACTGAAATTCGGCGCCAAAGTCAGCCGCCGCGAGAAGACCAACGAACTCACCGCCTGGGAAATCGATGGCGGGGATTTCGGCAATCCGGCGCTATCCGGCTTCACCTCCGGCACGGTCGACTACGCATACGGCGAGTTCGGCCCGGCGATCAGCGCGGCGGCAATCAATGCTTTCCTCGCCGGCATCGACAAATCCGGCTATCTGAACGAGGAGGATTCGCGCATCAACAACTTCACCATGCACGAAGACATCAACGCCGCTTATCTACAGAACACCTTCAGCAGCGGCCTGTGGCGGATTCTGGCCGGTGTGCGCTACGAAGGCACGAAATTCAAGGCCAACGGCACCGGCATCCGCGACGACGTCTACGAATCCATCGTCAAGAACAACAGCTACCACGACTGGCTGCCGGCCCTGCATCTGCGCCGCGACCTCGACAACGACACCAGCCTGCGCGCGGCCTGGACGAATTCAGTGGTGCGTCCAACCTTCGGCCAGTTGGCCCCCGGTTTCATCATCGATGGAGACGAGGCCGAATTCGGCAACCCGGACCTGAAAGCGCTGACATCGAGCAACCTCGATCTGGGCATTGAACGCCGTTTGGGCTATGCCGGCGTGGTTTCGGCCTATGTGTTCCACAAGGACATCGACAATTTCGTCTACGAAACCGATCTCGCCGGCAGCGGCGCCTGGGCCGCCTTCGATGAGGCCAAAACCTATGCCAACGGCAGCAAGGCCAAGATCAGCGGCCTGGAACTGGCCTACGCCCGCAGCTTCCGGCATCTGCCGGCGCCGTGGAACGGCCTGCTGTTCTCCGCCAACGCCACCTTCACCGATTCTGACGCGCGCATCTCCAGCTTCGTTGATGGCGATTTGGTCACCCGCGACATTCCGCTGCCCAGCCAGTCGGATGTCACCTTGAATTTGATGCTGGGTTACGAAACCGGCCCCTGGAGCCTGCGCCTGGCGGCCAACCACAAATCGAAGTATCTCGATGAAGTCGCCGATATCGAGGACCCCGCTCAGGATCTGTATGTCGATGCCCAGACCCATTACGACTTCGCGGCGCGCTACAAGATCAGCAAGCGCATGCAACTGGCGTTCGAGGCGCTCAATCTGAGCGACGAGCATTACTACGTCTACAGCGGCCAGCGCGACCGCAACGCACAGCATGAAGCGTACGGCCGCACCTACAAGCTGAGCCTCAAGCTGACCGATTTCTAACCCACAGGAGCAGCGTTCCGGCCCCGCCGGGACGCGCCACGATTTCATGTACAAAACCTCAAGAACGCTGGCGGTCTGTATCGGCATCTTGGCGATGCCCGGCATGGCCTGCGCCAGCCCAACCACGCTCCCGCCGAGTCTGGCCAACGCGGAACAGTTCAACGCGCTGGCGGATGGCCACTGGCTGGCGTTGGAAAAAAACGCACTGCGCCTGCTTGCCGCCGACGGCCGCGAGATCGCCAGTCTGGCGCTGCGCGCCGATCACCTCGACAGCCGCTCCACACCTGGCGGCGCGTTGGCGCTGGTGTTCGACGACGCGCGCCATCAATCGCTGCTGATCGACATCGACCTGGCGCTGGGCCGCCTGGCGGTTGGCGCGCGACTGCCGGAACCGGCGTTTTCGCTGGAAAGCCAATGTCTGTACCGGGATGGCCAGCAATTGGATCATGCGTTATTGATCGGCGAGGATGGCCAGGCCGAACAGTGGCTGTTGAGCGGCCCGGCGCCACGCCTGCTGCGCAAGTTGGCGCTGCCGCCGGGGGTCGAATCCTGCCGCGTCGACGATGCGCGCCACACCTTGCATATCGGCGAAGACGGCATCGGCGACTGGACTTATGCGCTGGATGGTGAAGGTGTGCCGACTCGCAGCCTGGTGGTTGCTCAAACCGCCAAAGCCCAGTCAGCGGTGAGACGTAATTTGCAGATCGTCGAACCGCAAGCGCAGACCGAACCGGTAGCGCGGCGCGGCGATGCCGCCGACGACCCGGCAATCTGGATCCATCCGCTCGACCCGACGCAATCGCTGATTCTGGGCACCAACAAGAAGCAGGGTCTGCTGAGCTACGACCTGAGCGGCAAGACCCGGCAATTGCTGGAAGTCGGCCGGGTCAACAATGTCGATGTCCGCCAGCAAGTGCGTCTGAATGGCCGCAGCGTCGATCTGGCGCTGGCGACGCAGCGCGATGAAAACGCGCTGGCGGTGTTCGAGATCGACGCCAACGGCACGCTACGCGATGTCGCGCGCATCGCCACCGATCTGGATGATATCTACGGCACCTGCCTGTATCAGCCAGCAAGCGGCGGCCTGGAAGTGATCGCCAACGACAAGGACGGGCGATTCGTCCAATACCGCATCGACTGGCTCGACAACACCTACGTCGGCGTCTTGCTGCGCCGCTTCAGCGTCGCCAGCCAGCCCGAGGGCTGTGTCGCGGATGACCGCGCCGGGCGCCTGTTCATCGGCGAGGAAGATCACGGTATCTGGGCGTTGGCCGCCGATGCGCGGGCGGACGCCGCCGCGCCGCATCTGGTATTGCCGGTGGGGCCGCGCCTGGTCGCCGATGTCGAGGGTTTGGCGCTGTATCACGGGGCGCGCGCCAGTTATCTGATCGCCTCCAGCCAGGGCGACAACAGCTACGTGGTGCTCGACGCCCTGCCGCCGTTCGCCTATCGCGGCGCGTTCCGCATCGGCATCAACGCGGCGGCCGGCATCGATGGCGTGTCCGAAACCGATGGTCTGGAAGTCACCGCGCTCGATCTCGGCGGCCCTTACCGGCAAGGCATGCTGGTGGTGCAGGACGGCCACAATCGACTGCCCGACGCGCCGCAGAACTTCAAGCTGGTCGCCTGGAAGGACATCGCCCGCGCGCTGGGCCTGGAGTGAGTGTTCAGCCTTGAAGTTTCAACCACTGGCCTGGGTCATGCATCTATCAAGCACGCAACGCAACGCCATTGCCGTGGCCGTGGCGAGCGCGCTGCATCTGGCGGTAGCCGTGCCGCTGACGCAACTGCGTGTGCCGACGCCGGCACCGGTACCGGTGATGGTCGGCATCCTGCCGGCCGCGCCGACGCCCAATCCGCCCAGCCCGCCCAATACGCCC
>JAGUXX010000118.1 GCA_020061585.1 Betaproteobacteria bacterium
CGCGATCTCGCGAATCTTGCCCAGGGTCAGCGTGTAGATGATGAAGGCGACGATGGCCGCGCTGACGATGGCCAGGATCACCAGGAACATGCCGATCTGGCGAGCCGAGGTCGCGATCAGCTTGGCGATCAGGATTTCCTCCATCTGCGCGCGGGTGAACACGGTAAGCCGCTTCCAGCGGCGGATGGGTTCAGCCACCGCCTCCGGGTCTAAGCCCGGCTTGATCCGCACCAGCACGGCATTGACGAACGGATTGACGCTTTGTGAAGCAAGCACCGCGTCCAGCACACCCGGTCGGTTCAGCGCCGGGTTTTCGGCGGTGCGGGCGCGTTGCCGCACGATGGCATCGTTGTCCTTGAGAAACTGCGCCCCCTGCGCGTCCTTCAATGGCACGAACACCATGGGATCACCGCCGGAAGACACCATGCGCCGGGTCAGCCCGACCACGCGGTATTCGTTCCGCCGGATGCGGATGCGTTCACCCAGTTTGAAGCCGGTGGCGATGTCGGCGACCGCCTCGTAATGGCTGCGTGTGATCTGCCGGCCAGCGACCAGATAGCCCGGCTGGCCGGGTAGGCCGGGGCCGCCGGGCACGATGCCGACCACCATCGCGCGCACATCCTTCTGACCGGGCGCGCCCGCCCGCCGCACCTGCATGTTCAGGTAGGTGATGTTGGCGGCACGCGCCACCCCCTTCATGCCGAGGATGCCGCGATAGGTGTCGTCGTACAGGCTGGACGATTCGGCATAGGGCCCGAGGGTGTCCTGCTGCACCACCCACAGGTCGGCGCCGCTGTTGTCGAGCAGCGCCTTGGCATCGTCGACCATGCCGCGATACACCCCGGCCATGGTCAGGGTGACGCCGATCAGCAACCCGAGGCCGACGCCGGTGAAGACGAACTTGCCCCAGGAATGCAGGATGTCGCGGCCGGCCAGGCTGATCACCGCGCCACTCCCGATGCAACACCAGGCAGGCTGTCCACCACCTTGAAGCGGCTGTCGGCGGTCAGCCCCGTCTGGCTGTAGACCACCACGCGCTCGCCGGCCTTGAGTCCGTCCAGAATCTGCGCGTGGCCATCGAGATCGGCCGCGCCCAGCTTGACCGACGCGAAGCGCAAGCGGTCGTCCTCAACCACGAACACCCCGGTTTGCCCATTCAGTTGCCGCAGGCTGGCGTTGCCGACCACCGGCTGCGCCGGCAATGCCGCCAGCGCCACGGTCACCTCGGCCAGCTCGCCGATCGGCGGCAGCGGCTCCGGCAAGCTGTCGAACACCACCTTGGCCAGAATCTCCTCGGTCACCGCATCGGCCATCGGTTCTACCCGCGCCACTCGTCCGGCGAGGGTTTGTCCGGCAAGGCTGCGCGGCACGATGCCGGCGGATAGCCCTTCGCGCAGGCCGGCGGCGCTCAGTTGGTCGAAGCGGACGTTGATCCACACACTGGCGGGGTCGATCACCTCCACCACGGCCTGTCCGGCGACCAGCGTGGTGCCCGGGTCGGCGGCGCGCACGCTGACCAAACCGGCGACCGGGGCGATCAGATGCAGATTGGCGCGCTGGCGGATCAGGCCATCACGCTCGGCGCGGCTGCGCAACATTTCCTGCTTGGCGGCATCCAGATTGGCGCGCGCGGCCACGAGGCCCGCCTCGGCAACCTGGCGTTCCTGGCGTTTGGCCTCGACCGCTTCCTCGCTGACGGAACGCGCCTCCAGGAGCTTTTCATAACGCTGCGCCTGGGTTTCGGCAAAGCGTTTGCGCGCCGAGAGGTCTTGAATCTGCGCCTCGGCGGCCAACACATTGGCCTGGGCGCGCATCAATGCGGCATCCAGGGCGCCGATGCGGTCGTCGAGATCGATCGGGTCCATCTCGCCCAGCACTTGGCCCGCCTTGACCCGGTCGCCCACCTGCACGGCGACCGATTTGATCCGGCCGGCAACGGTCGGGCCGATCTTGTAGGTGTAGCGCGCCTCCATCGTGCCGATGCCGAATAGGGCGGGGGCGATGGACCGGCTTTCCACCGTGGCCACGGTCACCGGCACCGGCGCCAGCGGCCCCGCGCGCAGGCCGACATAGACAAACAGGGCGAGCAAGGGCAGCAGAACCCCGGCCAAGGCCAGCGTTCTGCCATGCGTTGACAGGAATTGCTTCATTTCAGTCTTCATTGCGTTTCTCTATGCCGCGTTGGTAGATGGCAAAGACGCCAGGGGCGTCCGCGCGGATGCGATCGATGTCGCCGGATAACATGGACTGCATGACCAGGCCCTGGATGGTACCAATGAACAACGTCGCGGCGGCCTGGGTGTCCGTTTCCGCCGCGATCTCGCCGCCCGCCTTGCCTTCATCAAGGCGGGCGCGTAACCGTTCCGCATAACGCTGGATCAAGGTTTGGGCTATCCGCTTGGCGGGACTGGCCTCGGCGCGTTGCAACTCACCGAACATCATGCGCGGCACGCCCGGATGCTCGATGACGAATTCAACGTGGCTCATGAACATGGCCCGCATGGCTTCCAGCGGAGATTCGATGTCCCGCGCGGCGCGGTCGATCCGGCTCAGCAGCCGTTCCGCCATCCATTCCATGACCGCCCGCCAGATTGCTTCTTTCGACGGAAAGTGCCGAAACAGCGCGCCCTGAGTGACATTCATGCGCTTGGCGATCGCCGCCAGGGTGATCTCGCTGGGGTTGACCGACCCCGCCAGCTCGACCACGGTCTCGACCGTCACGGCGCGCCGCTCGTCGGCGGGAAGGTGTTTGTGGGTCATGTCCATTGGGATGGATACAAAAGATAGTAAACGGTTACTATCATATGCATATCGCCAACCTTGTCAAGCCACACCTACCCGGCAGCGGGCGAACCAGGCGATCCCCGCCCACAACGCGGTGCGCAGTGTCATGGCAGAGGCGGTGCGCGACTCGAACGGCGTGCCGGCCAGGATGAACAGGCCGAAGGCGAGAAACACCAAAGCCGTGGCGGCCGCGATGGCCAGTGCCAGACGCGGCGCCCAGGATTGCCTGGTCGCCAGGCCGGCCGCCGCCGTGACGTAGGCGAATCCGGCGAGGAAATTGAACCAGACGACGAAGGGCAGGTAGTTGCCCGCCGCCAGGCGCGCTGGCTCGTCGCCGAACAACACCCGGCCGCCGCTGGAGATGGTGACCAGGCCGAAGGCCAGCGCGATGGCGGCGACGGCGTACAGGGAAAAATGCCCGCGAGTTGTGTTCATGCAAGATCCTTTGTGTGTGGCGATGCCGGTCAGAAACGGTATTTGATGCCGACAGTCGTCGCGACCTGATCCCTGCTGCCCAGGGCCGCCACGATGGGGCTGTCGGCCGCGTTGCCGATCAGCCGCGTGTAGCGCAGCGAGGCAAAGCCGCCCCACTCCTGGCTGATCGCGTAATCGGCCGAAAGGCTGGCGCCGACCTGCTTGAAGCCCGATCCGGCGGCGTATTGGGCGATACCGGAATTCGCCGACTGTTTCGCGTCGATGCCGTAGTAGGTACTCATGTAAGCCGTCGAGGCCCAGGCCGTGTCGAGGTTGGCGCGCAGACGCAAGTTCTGCGCGACAGGCATGCCATACCCGACGGAAAGATTCACCGTCGCACCGCCATCGCCGTTGGTGACATCCTTGCGAACATCGGCCCGCGCCTGCCAGCCGTCCTTGCGCAAGCGGATAAAACCGCCGGCATCGAGGCCGTGGTCGATCTCGCCCAAACCGGTCGGCGCGTCGTCCTCGTCGCGGCCGCGGCGCAGGGCCAGCAGCGGTCCGGCGCTGAGGCTCAGGCCTTGCTCCGTCGTGTGCTTCCATAGATTGGCGCCCGCCTTCATGCCGGTGAGAAAGAACGTGTCGCCGTAGAAGAGGTTGATGTTGGGCGTGATCCGCGTTTCCCTCTCATTCGCGCCCTCGTAGGCGGGCCGCACGCCCACGCCGAGGCCGACACTGCCATGCAGACCCGCCGGCATGACCTCTTCCGCCATCGTTGGCGCGGCGACGAGCATCGACAAGGCCACGCGGACGATGTCGGCGCCGGCCATTCTGGATAATTTCATGATGCGTTGCCTCGTTCATTGGGGTGTGCGCATCATCGCGACTGGCTGTAACCACACCACCTCGCTGTCGTATCGGCATGTATCCGTTTGTTTCCCGGCCGACACGCCATTTCAACCGGCAGGCGGCGCGGAAGTCTATTTCATTCGTTAAGGCTCGGGACGGTAGTCAAGGGTGCTCGATATCGCCGTGCAAGTACGCCTCGAACAGCTCCAGCAAGCGTCGGGCCGAGGACAGAACTTCACCCGGCCCGAATCGGACGATCAGTTCCGAGGCCGGTAGCTCCGGTAGCCCGGCGCGGACTTCCACCAGACCGAGCGCCTTTAAGCTGCGTGGCAATGGCGTCACCGCCAAGCCGGCGGCGACGGCGTGGCGCAGGGCGGTGTAGCTGCCGCCCACGAAAGCAGGCCGCCAGGAGATGCCCCGTGCGGCCAGGGCGGTGATGGCGGCCATGCGGAACACGCAGCCTTCGTGAAAGACGGCCAAGGGCAAGGGGCGCCGGTCCATGGCATTGCTGCCCTCGCCCGCCAACCAGGCCATGGGGTCCCGGTTCAGCAGGCGCCAGCCGTTTGAGCCTTCCACCACGGATTCGCCCGGCATGCCCTTGGCGATGGCCAGGTCCAGCTCGCCGGCCTCAGCGAGGGCCGTGATGCGCACCGACAGGTCGCAACGCACGGACAGTTCCACCCGCGGGTAGTCCCGGGTGAATTCCGTCAGCACCCGTGGGAACACGCTTTCCATCAGCTCCTCGGGCAACCCCAAGCGCAGCCGTCCCACCAGGTTCGGCCGGGCGAAGCAAGCGCAGGCCTCGTCGTTGAGGCGCAGGATGCGGCGACTGTAGTCGATCAGCACCCGGCCCTCGGCGGTGGGGCCCACCACCCGGCCCTGACATCTTTCCAGCAAGGGCTGGCCGACGGCCTCTTCCAGGCGCTTGATCTGCAGGCTGATGGCCGACTGGGTGCGGCCCAGCCGCAGTGCAGCGGCGGAAAAACTGCCGCTGTCGGCAATGGCCACCAAGGCTCGCAGCAGATCCATGTCCAGATTGCGGATGACGGGGTCCATGCGCCCTCCTGTTATTTCGAATGCTAATTATGAATTGATATTTATGAATTATATAAATCATGCGCCTACCGTTAATCTGGCGGCAACCCCATTAACCCGGAGCGACCATGTCCGTTCCCACCTTGCCATTGCCCCCAGTCTCCCTGCCACGCCTGGCCCTGGTGGGCACGCTGTTCAGTCTGGTGTGGAGCTCGGCCTTCATCGCCGGCAAGATCGGTATGACCTCCACCGGACCCTTGACCCTGCTGAGCCTGCGCTTCCTGCTGGCGGGCGCGTTGCTGGTACTGCTCGGGCGTTGGCTCGGCGCGAGCGGCCAAGCGCCCCGAGTGGACCGTAGCATCCTGCTCATCGCCTTGGCCGCCGGGCTGCTCACCAATGCCGTGTATCTCGGTCTGGCCTACTCCGGCATGCGCACTGTCCCTGCCGGCCTGACGGCCATCCTGGCCAGCACCAGCCCGCTGCTGACCGCACTGCTGGCGACACTGTGGTTGCGGGAGCCATTCGGCTGGCGCGGTGCCCTGGGTTTGCTTGCAGGCTTCGCCGGGATAGTCTGGATCATGGGGGGACGGGCATCCAGTATGCCCCCCGACACGACCGGGGTACTGCTCATCCTCGCCGGCACCGTGGCCCTGTCCGCCTCGACCCTGCTCAACCGGCGGGCCGTGGCCAGCGGCCTGGACCCCTGGCGCATCGCCTTGGTGCAGCTACCTGCCAGCGGCCTGGCCCTGCTACCCTTGGCTTGGTGGCGGGAAGGCTTGGCGATCCGCCTTGATGCCGCATTTTTCGGCAGCCTCATCTACCAGGCGGCGGTGGTGTCAATTGGCACCACCCTGATGCTGCTTTGGCTGGTGCGCCACGGCGGTGCGGCCAGGGCCGGCAGCTTCCACCTGCTCAACCCGGTATTCGGCACCCTGCTGGCGGTGGGCCTGCTCCAGGAGGCGGTACCCGCCTCGGATCTGGTGGGAGTGCTGCCCATCGTCGCAGGTCTGGCCCTGGTCTTGCGGCCCGGACGATGAGCTGGCCTTCAATTGAGGAAACAAGCTATGAGCAATGACGGAAAGCATCCCGGAAGACAAATGAGCGCCGCTTCCGAATTGACGGGTAATTTGCTCAAAATATTTCCGATCAAAAAATCCACGAATGCCCGTAACTACGCCACCTCGCTGACGTATCGGCATGTATCCGTTTGATTTCCGGCCAACACGCCGTTCAAACCGGAAGGTGGTGTGGAAAGGAAAGCCGCCGCCCGGCGGAATCGAGCGGCGACAGCGGGCGGCCAAGCCGTCGATCAGGCGCTCACGGACAGACTGGCACCGCTGGCGTTGTTCCCGCCGAGGCCATAGGCCTGTGCCAGATTCATGATCTGCATCAGCACCTCGGCCTCGCCGCTGGTGTTCGCGGTCGCGGCGGCGTTCTGTCCGGATTGCTTGTAGGCCGGGGTTTCGTCGAAGCTGACCTTGCCGTTGCTGTCGGTATCGACCTGATCGAAGTTGTCGAGGAGGCTGGAGAGCATGTCGGCGCGATTGCTGTCGGCATTGCCGATGGAGGCCAACTGGCTGGTCAGATCCTCCTGGCTCAGGCCGGCATCATCCCCGCCCCTTTGTATGCCACTGCCCATGCCGGCCATGGCGCCGCTCATGCGCATGTTCTGAAACTGGTTGTCCAGAGCATCCGACAGCTTCTTGATGCTGTCGGACATCTCTTGCTGGGTCACCTTGCCGTCACTGTCGCCATCCAGGGATGCAAAGACATCCTCGGCGCTGGCGCCGCCTGATGCGGGGACGCTCTGAAGGGCGGTCTGAAGATCCGACTGCTCGATATAGCCCTTGCCGCTGGTGTCGAGTTTCGAAAACAGTTCCTCCGCCATCTTCGTGGGGTCTTGACGCTGCATCCGACCCATGCCCTGCATCATCATGGAAGAATTTCCTCCGATACCGCCGATTGCGTTGCTCATGATTTCTCCTTGAAAGCCTGACGGCCGTGGTGGGGATGGCTCAGTAACAGGCTGGACCTGTCATGCCGAGCCCTCGAAGAAGCATCATCGCGGTGCAACGTATCGGCGACGTATCCCAATGTATCGCTTTGTTTCACCTCGTTCCCGTAAAGCCGCAACCCAGGCGTGGCGTCCGCCAGGTTGCTTCAGCACGCGGCTAAGCTGGCGGGCGCGGCACACTGACCCAGGCCGCGAGCCCACCCTCGGGCCGGTTCTCGAGCCAGACCCGCCAGCCATTGGCCTGCGCAAGCTGGCGAACGATGGCCAATCCCAGGCCGGTGCCGCCGGTGGCGGGATTGCGCGAGGACTCGACCCGGTGGAAAGGTCGGAACACCGACTCCAGCTGGTCTTCCGGAATGCCCGGTCCCCTGTCCAGCACGCCGATTCGGCAAGCGCCGTCGCCAGGCTCGGCCCTGAGCTCCACGGGGCTGTCACCGGCGTAGCGCTGGGCATTGGCCAGGAGATTGGCCAGCACGCGGCGCAAGGCGGCGGGTGGCACGACAAGCTGGAGATTCGGGCCGCGCAGAAGAACCTCGGTGCCCGATTCCCGCGCCCGCGCGGCCAGTTCCTCTAGCAAATCGGCCAGGTCAATCTGAGCCGCCGCTTCCTGGCCCAGGCCGCGCGCCAGGTTCAACAGCTCCCCCACCAGGCGGTTCATCTCCTCGATATCCTGGTCCAGCCGCGCGGTCCAGGCCGGGTCGGGGCGACGCGCCAGCATCTCCAGAGCAAGCCGCATGCGCGCCAGCGGCGTGCGCAGGTCGTGGGACAGGCCGGCCAATAGGGTGGTGCGCGCGTCCAGCAGGTCTCGCACCTGGCTTGACAGCTCATTGAAACAGCGCGCCAGGGCGGCAAGCTCGCGTGGACCGGTTTCTGGCAGCAGTTCGGGTGTCTCGCCACGTCCCAGGGCGGCGGCGGCGAGACCGAAACGCTCAAGCGGGGCGACGGTGCGGCGGGCGAGCCACCAGGCCGCGAATCCCGCCAACACGAGGCCCGAGGCCAGGGTCGACAATCCGGCGGCTACGGGCTGGGGGCCGATGCGGGTATGCGAAAAACCAACCCACAATATCCTACCGCCGCTGTGCAAACCGACCCAATGCCAGGTTTCGCCCGCCTTATCAGTACTCGCCAAGCTGACGGCCGTCCCGGCGCGCCGGGTCAACTCCGATTCCAGTAGACGCAAATAGGGGCCGCCCTTGAGTATCCGCGCGGCGATTGTGGGCGGGTGAGTGGCGAGGAACAGGCCATGCGAGGCCGCCAGTTCCCGTTCGAAGGCGGGCCGTGTTTCGGGCGGCAGTTCGCTCCAGGTCTGGGTGGAAAGCACCATCAGACCAGCCAGGTCGCTGGCCGCGCCGCGAGCCATGGGTAACAGGAGAAAGAAAACCACGGCCAGCGCGGTCAGTATCTCGAACAGCACAAACACCAAGGTGAGCCGGATCGCGTTTTGCTGGCTGAGGCTCAAGGCGGGTTTCGAGGCGGACTTCATGGCGGCTCAGGCCCCGGTGCCGCGCGGGTTGAACAGATAGCCCTCGCCGCGCACGGTGCGGATATAGACCGGATTGGCGGGGGCGGGTTCGAGCTTGCGCCGCAGGCGCGCCACCCGAATATCCACGGTGCGATCGTTGGGGCCCCATTCGTAGCCCTTGAGCAGGTCCATCAGGATGTCGCGGGTCAACACCCGATTGGGGCGCTCGGTGAACGCCTTGAGCAGATCGAATTCCGCACCCGAGAGGCCAAGATCGATGGCGTCCTTGAGCAGGCGCCGAGCCGCCAGGTCCAGGCAATACGGGCCGAAGTGGTAGGCATCCTGATCCGGCGCGGATTGGGCGGATGGCGTGGATTGAGCGCGCCGCAACAGCGCGCGCAGCCGGGCGAGCAATTCGCGCGGACTGAACGGCTTGGGCAGGTAATCGTCGGCGCCCATTTCCAGTCCCACCACTCGATCAGTCTCCTCGCCGCGGGCGGAGAGAATGAGAACGGGGATGGCCGCCGCCGTGCCCGCTTGCGCCCGCAGCGCCCGAGTGAGCATCAGGCCGTCCTCGCCGGGCAGCATCAGGTCCAGCACGATCGCATCCGGTCGGGCCTGTTCGATGGCGCGCCGCATTCCGGCCCCGTCGCCGGCCAGATCAACGACGAAGCCGGTATCGGTCAGATAGGCGGAGAGCAGATCACGCAACGCGGGATCGTCATCCACCACCAGGATGCGCGAGGGTGGGTTCATGGCGGCAGTGTAATCGCGACGCCGGCTGGCGGACTTGGCTGGCTACGCGCTGATACAAAGCGATACACGCCGCTACATGGAGGCAAACGCGCGGCTACACGACCCGCCCAGAATGGGCAGCGTCGAAACCGAAGTGAACTTGCCCCTGAATCTCGAATGGCCATGAAAAACGCAATCCTCCCCATCCTGCTCTGTCTCCTGCTCGCGCCGGCCATCGCCGTCGCGGCGGACGGAGCGGGGGAGGGGGCGACGCGCCGATCGCTGGACCTCTAACTGCCACGCGATGCTCTGCCCGAAACCTGGAGTCCGCCGTCCGCCGGAATTGGAAGTACCACGCCACTGCCCGACCTGGGCGGCCCGCGCATGGGCAATTCCAACCCCGCGCGGCACGGCGGACACCGGGGTGACCTGCGCCAGGGCGACCTGCCTTATGGCGCCGGTTACGAAGCCAGGCAAAGTGGTGGCGGTGGCCATGGGCGGGGCGGCGGACGGGGACGCTGAAGTTCGACACTCCTCTAAATTGATCGAAAGGAAAGCATCATGAAAAAGACAGTTCTTCTCACCCGGATTGCCCTGGTGGCGCTGGCCACCCTGACCCCGACGCTAGAGGCCCAGGCCCGTGGCGGTGGGGGCGGTGGCATGGGCGGCATGAGTCAGGGCGGCTACGGCCAGATGGGCGGCCAGAGCCGAGGCCAGCAACAAGGCGACATGAGCCGTACCCGCACCCGCGATGCCTCTCAGGATGGCGCCATGCAACAGGACCGGCAGATGCGCCAGGAGCAGCGGCAGGCCGAGGTGGAGGACGGGACCATGGAACAGCGCCGCGAGATGCGCCAGGAGCAGCGACAGCAGGCCGTCCCTGAGGCCGCGACAACGACCGTTACGCCTTGAACGTTATCTCCTTCCTCGCAAGGGGAGGTAACCCCCATTCACCAGGACAGTTGCTGCAGCCAGTCCGCCAGCATGCGGGTTCCGGCCGTGCGCAGGCCGGGGCCGATTTCTTGGCTCTGCGCGCGCAGAGCCGGGATGTTGATGCCGGCGGACGTTCAACGCTTTGAGCGGCACGTCGCTCTCCGGGCTGCACAAGCGGGAGAAATGGCTGGGGCAGGCCGAAGCGCTGCGGGATGGCAGCCCACTCCTCACGGTTGCAAAGGACCTTGGCATCCATGTCGCGATGGCTCATCGCTGGCGCCACCGTTTCCTGGCTGGGTGTCAATGCCGATTCAAAACTGACACGCTGCGCCATTTACGCCTCCAGGGGGGCATTTCCCTGGTCTCATCGAATTCACGACACTTCCATGGCCCCCACCATGGCTTCGATTTTGATGGCCGATGGCTGCGCGATGCAGGCTGCGCGGCACAGGGCGCAGCCCACACAATGTTCGGGGTCGATGCGCGGGCGATACATGTCCCAGACTAGCGCACCGGGGATAGGGCAACTGCCTTTGCATGCACCGCATTCCGGGCCTTGGTGGGGCAGACAGGCATGTGTGTCGATGGTCACCCGGGCGAAGGGTCGGGGCAGAGCCGAAGGGGCATCCTTCGTGTCTGCCCCCCGCGCGTGTTGCTTTAGCGCGCCTGGTTCGCAGGCAGCGACACACGGCCATGCCTCACACAAATGACAGCCCTTGTGTAGGAGGTCCATGGCGGGGGTGCCAGCCACGGTGATGCCCAGCCGGGCCGCGAGGGGAAAGATCACTTCGTGGGGGCAGGCGGCAATACAGGCCCCGCACCGGGTGCAAGCGAGCAGGAAGGCCAGTTCGTCCTGCGCGTAAGGCGGCCGAATCCAGTGCGTGGCCTGCCGGGTGACCTTGGCATCGCAAAGCTTGACGATTTTTTCGCCCGTGTTGCGAAAGGCCTGCTGGAAGAATGCGCGGCGATCCATCGGTGTTCCTTCGGTTAAAGGCGCATCAACATCGGCTGCATCAGCAACCAGAGGTTGAAACCGGACATGCCGGCGGCGAACAGCAGCATGGGGAAGAGCCGCCAGCCCTGACCGGCCCGCTCCGCTTCCAGCAACGCGGCACCGCGCTGGCGCACGATGCGCACGGCGACGAGAAAACCCAGTACCAGCAGGCCGGCTTGCAAGGCGAAGATCGTGTCCTGCCAGGTGAGCATGTTCATATGGCGTATCTGCTTTTCCGCCATGCTGAAAGGCAGCGCGCTCGTTCCCAGCGGGTTTTGCACTACTCGGCTCACACCCGCGCTTTCGCGCACCAGATGATTGAGGTTGTGCGCCATGTGATAGGCAAACGCGAGCGGGAGCGCGGCGAAGGCGAAGGTGGCCAGGTATCGCTTGAACGGCAGGCGGCTTGGCGTCAGGCGGCGGGTCGCCGCCGCCATGAGGGCATAGACCCCGGCCACGGCGGCGAGGCAGGCCAGAAGCCCGAGGCTGAAGCTCCACGGCAGGCGGCCGCTGTCGCCGATAACGCGGGCCAGGTCGCGCATCCAGTCTTCCCAGAAGGGCATCATGGACAGCCCGTGCAGGGCGGTGAGCGCCAGCAATGCGAGCATGAAGACGGCTTCGTCCCACTGCGGGCGCGCGCCCTGTTCGGCCTCGATGCCGGGGGGGCGCAGGCGCCAGGCAATGTTGCCGTGCGGGCAGCTTTGGGCGCAGTTGCCGCAGGACGTGCAGTAGGTGTTCTGTTGAAGCCGCCCCATCACCAGACCGGTGGGGCAAGGTTCCACGATCGCGTTGCCGTGATGGCAATCCAGGGTTTCGCAGCGGGCGCAAAGGTCGGCGTCGATGGGGCGCAGTTCCACCGCCGCCAGTTGCGAATAGGCTCCCACGGTGCGGCCCACCGGACAGAAGTAACGGCAAAACGCCTTGCGCCGGAACACCGCGAGCGAGGCCGTGGCCAGCACCACGATGAGGAGCGCCAATAACGCCGTGGCATAGGGGTCGAGGGTGATGCCCAGGCCGAGTTCGAGCCAGGTCAGGCCGACGAGCAACCCCATGGCTGGCCAGACGCCGCGCAGCCCGCGCGGTACGCGCAGATTGAGAGAGTTGTTGGGTTCCGCGCGGCCCCCTATCTTTCGTCTGACCAGCCACTGCGCCAGCGCGTCCCAGGGACAGACCGCGCACCAGGCCGAGCCGAGAAAGAAGATCGAGAACACCAGCCCGCTCCACCACAGGTTCCAGGTCAGCACGCTAGCGAGGTTCCGTTCCGGGATCGACGTGCCGAAGAGGCCGGCGGCAATCACCAGCAGAAACAGCGAAACCGTCACGAGTTTCAAGGCAAGGCGGATGCCGGGACCGGCTGCCCATACGCGGTTGCCGATCAGCGGCAGCCGCAAGACCGGCCTGCCCATGCCTGACGCGGCAAGAGGCGCGCGCACGGCCCAGACCAGGGTCAGCAGCATCAGGGCGAGGATGGCCAGTCCCCAGGATTCCGGCAGCCCCGGATGGGTCATGATGAATGATCCGTCCGCGCTGCAATAGATCATGCGCCAGCCCGCCCGCTACGTTTCTCCGCGCGCGGCAGGCGCTTCTTCTGCACCAGATTGACACCGATCAGGATGGCGGCGATCACGCCCACGGCGATGCCGAGGGGGCCGACCGACAGGGGTTCGCCGATGCGCAAGGGGAAATCGATGAGGTAGGGCTCGCCACCCGCCTCGAATTCCGCTGTGATGATGTAGTCGCCTTCTTCCTTGAAGATGAAGCCCTGGCGGTGGGTGTTGTCATTGGGGCGCTGCACGCCCAGCACTTCCTTGCGGCTGGGGTGCCAATTGTCCAGCCAGCCGTCGTCGCGCACGCTGAAGGTGATTTCCCCTTCAAAGGGTGTTCCGTCGTCGAGCCGGGTGGCATAGACGCTGACGCGGCCCGCTTCGTTGGGCTTGGGGAACGCGGGGAAGGCCATGTAGCTGACGAAATACGCGCCAATCTGCGTTTCCACCTGCATGCTGGGCGGCGTGTTGGAATCTTCGTTCAGGCTGTAGGTGGGGCGGCCCAGCACATGGTGTGCCCCGGCAAACTGGCAGGGCAGGAGCACGAGCAGCCATAAGAAAATCAGGTGCTTCATACCTTGTGCTTGACCACCGTGCCCTGCGCGCGATCGACGATCCAGATCGGCAGGCTGGGTTCGGGGCAGACTTCCACGCACAGGCCGCAGCCCACGCATCCGTCCTTGATGACGGGCCGGTACTGGTTCCACATCTCGAAGCCGATGGCCCGCTCGCCCAGGGGGCAGACGCTCACGCAGGCACCGCAGATGCCGCGATCCACCCAGGGGTAGCAGGCGGCGCGGTCGATCTGGGCGATGCCCATGTCGATCTCGTTCAGGGGCGTTTCGACCAGGGCCTCGGTGGGACAGGCCACCATGCACTTGTTGCACAGGGTGCAGCCCTTCTCCTCGGGGTTGATCCAGGGCGTATTGACCTTCTCTCCGCCATCCCGGCTGTGAAAACGGATGCAGCGCGGCGGGCAGACTTCACCGCACAGGCCGCAGCCGATACACGCGGCGACAAAGGCGGCATCGTCCTTCAGGGCCCCCGGCGGGCGGATGTGGTTGCGTTCGTTGTTGCGTCCGGGGCTGCGTATTTGCGCGCGGGCTTCCGGCGTCGTCAGGCGGGCCATGCCATAGGGCAGGCTGGCGGCGGCCAGCAGGGCCGCGCCGCGGATCAGGCGTTGCAGTGCGCTACGGCGCTGCATCAATGGACCCCTTTTCAGAATGGGCGCGGAGGTATTGTTTGCCCAGGTGGCCGGGGCCTTGTTCCGGGATGTCCGTGGGGCGCAGCACGAAGGTCATGGCCTGGGTGGGGCAGACCGCGATGCAGGCTGTGCAGTTGTTGCATTCCTGGCCGAAATGGTCGCGCAGCGGGTCGAGGCCGAATTCGCAGACCGCATTGCACTTGGCGCAATCGTTGCAGCTTTCCGCGATGCGGCGGATGCGCACCAGGCGATAACGGCCCAGCAGCGAATAGAGCGCGCCGCCGGGGCAGACATAGCGGCAGAATCCCCGGCGCGCGACCAGGGTGTCGAACAGCAGGGTGCCGACGAAGAACAGCGTGCCGGCCCCGAATCCGCCCAGGGCAATCGCGTAATACAGCTCGCGCCCGACGATGGCGGGCGGATAGATCGCCGCCATCAACACCGAGCCGGTGGCGGCGGAGAGCAGCAGCCCCACGCCCAGCACCGCGTATTTCAGGCGGCGGTCGAAATGGCGGTTGCCCACCTTGAAGCCAAGGCGGGAAAGCCAGGTGGAGACATTGGTGTTGAGCTCATACAACAATGTGGCGGGACAGATCCAGCCGCAGAAAAACCGCCCCAGCAGGAGTGTGAACAACACGGGAATGAGGGCCGTCAACAAGAACGGCGCATACAGCTTGAGCCCCGCCGCCATCTGCCCGGCTATCGCGAGCGGGTCGCTCAACTGCAAGCCGAAGAAACTGCCCGACCAGGTGTTGCCCTTGATCGCATCCAGGTCTTCCGCCGGGTCTTCCGTGAAGACGCCGGTGAGGGTTTCCATCACATCGTAGAGCTGCTTCTCCGCTGGGGCGAGCAGGTCATAGGCATGCGCGGCGGTGAAGGTCTGGTAGACATGCATGAAAGGCAGGGCCACCAGCATCGCGAACACGATGGAAAGACTCAGCCAGCGCAACTTGTTGAGGTGTCGCCAGAGAAAAAACGGTTTCGGTGTACCCATCGGGTGGCTCATTGAAATTGGCTAACTGAAGTCGGCTAACCGTAGTCCGGAATGATGCGGATGGCCTGGGGAATCTGGATGCAGGAGCGCTCGCACAGGCCGCAGCCGACGCAATCTTTCAGCACCCGCGGCTGTTCCAGGCGGCCCACACGGATCGCCACGTCCTGCAAGGGGCAGGCGCGGTAGCAGACGCCGCAGGTCTTGCCCTGATACGACAGGCACAGCCGTTCATCGATCCGCGCCCGGCCCATGCGCACCTTGCCGAGGATGGGCGCCAGTTCACGCGCCACCGGCTGGATGGCATCGGTAGGGCAGACCTCACCGCACTTCATGCACAGGATGCAGGCTTGCTCGCGCGGCACGATGTAGGGCGTATCCAGCGAGCGCAGCCCGTTCTCGTGGCCGAAATACTGGATGCAGCGATTGGGGCAGATCTCGCCGCATTGCCCGCAGTGGATGCAATGCGCCAGGAATTCTTCTTCCGGACGCGCGCCCGGCGGCCTGAGATAGCGGATCGAGCGCGTGGGTTGGCGTGTGGGCACCCCCGGGCGTGCTTCGGCCAGCAGCGGGCTCAGCGCCGTCGCGGCGGCGGCGCCGAGCAGGGCGTCAAGAAAGGTTCTGCGCTGCATGGATATTGACGCGGAAATTTCTCGACCTAACCCGCCTCATATCTTCTCCACGCGCGCCGCGAGTTTCTTGAAGTCCACCTGTCCCGACACCAGATCCCAAACACGGCTGGAGGTCTTGTTGACCAGCCACTTGTTCTTCTTGGGATCGGCACTGTCGGCCACCGACAGGTTCCAGGGGCTGAACAGATAGCCGCGCGGCACACTGTTGCGCGCCGGCTTGACCAGGCTGTGGGTGCCGACCTGAGCGCGCGCCTCGAAGAAACCCCGGCGCGTCACCAGGCGAACCTTGTCGCCGTCCTTGATACCGAGTTCCTTCGCATCCTGCTCGTGCATCTCCACATACATCTCCGGCACCAGGCGCCGCGTGGTGGGGCTGCGGTTCGACTTGGCGGTGTGGAAGTGCTCGTACACCACACCCAGGCCCAGCCAGTAGGGGTATTTGTCCTTGGGCACGGCATCCCAGGACTTGCCCCGGAACTTCATGTCGGGCAGGTCGGGAGTCAAGCCCTTGTCGCGCGCCTCCTTGAGCAAGGCCAGGTTGTCGATGGTGTACATGCCTTTCTTGACGCCGAACTCCATCAGCTTGGCCGTGATCGCCTCGCGGTCGGTGTAGTCCTGCTGGCAGAGTTGCATGTGCACCTTGCCGTCCTTGGTGCGAAAGTAGCCGTATGGCCGGTTGGTCCACTGGTTTTCCTGGTTCATGTAGCGGCGCTTGGTGCCGCCCTCCCGGGCAATCTGGTAGGTCGGGGCGGGCCACATGATGCCCCGTAGTTCGGCAAGCTGTTCGTACGGGCTGAGCTTGTCCGCCTTTTCCACTTCCAGGATGCCGGTGAGGTCCACATCGGTGCCAGCGCTGGCCCGGCACACGTCGCGGAAGACTTCTTGCGAATCGTAGGTGCCGTCCTTGAGTTTCTTGTAGGGGAAGATGGCGTCCGCATCCAGGCCCAGCAGGTGGGCGATTTCCTTGCCCTTGTCGATCACCATGTCCATGTCGGGGCGGCAGCCGGGCGGCGGCTCGGCTGCTTTCTGGTTGATGTTGATGCGTCGCTCCGAGCTGATGTAGGTGCCTTCCACCTCGCCCCAGGTGGCGGCGGGGAAGATCACGTCGGCATACAGGTTGTTGGGCGCGTGCCGGTAGATTTCCTGCACCACGTTGAAGGTCTTCAGGAGCGCCGGACGCACCAGGTTGTTCTGGTCCGGCAGGTCGATGTGGGTGGCATAGACCCAGAACATGGCCTTGAGGTCACCCTTGAGCGCGCGTTCCAGCATGCCGACGGCAAAACCGGGGTTCTGCGAGTTCAGCGCCCGCTCCAGATTTTTCTCCGGCACGCGCCAGGCCTTGGCCATCTTGAGCCGGTGCAGTGGGTTATCCAGCGGCTCGTTGAACGGCAGCCGGCCGGTGAGGCCGCCGGTAAAGCGCTCACCCATGGCGTTGGGCTGGCCGGTCATGGAGAACGGGCCGCAGCCGGGTTTGGCCAGGTTGCCGGTCAACGTGCACAGGTTGATGATCGAGATGACGTTGTTCTGCCCGTGGATGTGCTGGTTGTAGCCAATACCCCACATCATCAGCACGCCGCCGTGGCCGTCCTTGCCCCGGGCCAGACGCTTGCGCGTGGCGTCGGCGAACATCTTCGCCACAAGACGAATCTTCTCGGGCGGCACTTCGTCGGTGCCCATTCGGTCTTGCACCTGCTCGGGACTGTAGTGCGCCAGTACGCCATCCACATATTCCTTCCAGCCGGTGGTATGGGCTTTCAGGAACTTCCAGTCGATCACGTCCTCGTGCTCCTTGAGCAACACGTGGGCAATGGCGTTGAGAAAGCTGATGTCACCGTTGAGCACGGGCACATCCACATGGTTTTTCGGGTTGATGTCCGCGTAGCCCTTGCTGGTGCCGGTGTAGCGTGGGTCGGCCACCACGGTGGAGATGTTGGTTTTTTTCTTGTGGTCGGCGCAGCGCCAGAAAATGATGGGATGCGCCTCGCGGGCGTTGTGCCCGAAGTGCATGATCATGTCCGACAACTCGATGTCCTCGTAGGCCATCGGCGGCGTGTCCGAACCCAGGGTCGCGTAATAGCCGGTCACCGCCGAGGTCATGCACATGCGGGCATTGGCCTCGATGGTGTTGGAGCCCAGCACGCCCTTCATGAACACGTTCTCCAGGTACTGGCCCTCCATGGTGAGCTGGCCGGAACCGTACAGCGCAATGCTGTTGCCGCCGTACTTTTTGGCGAAGTGGGCGACCTTGTGCGCCGTCATGTCGGACGCCTTCTCGTAGGGCACGCGCACGAAGTGCTGCTCGTCGAAGGAACCCTTGGTCTTGCTGATGAAGTCCATGTCACCATGGCCCGGCTTGTTCCATTCCTCCCACACGTCCTTGCGCACATAGGGGTCGCCCTGCATGCGGTCGACGTAGATCGGCTCGGCGGCGGTCAGGCCCTTGATGCACTGCAAGCCGAAGTTGGTGGGGTGGTCCTTGTCCGGTTGCATGGAGACGATCTTGCCGTTCTCCGAGATGATGACCGTGCCGCAGCCCACGCCGCAGTACGGGCACTGGGCAATGGCCGTGGTGCGCTTGGTGGCGGCTGCCCCCGGCGGCAGCGGGGCGGCTTCGAGTTCCGGATTGCCGCCGACCATCAGGCTTGCACCAACGGCGGAACCAGTGATGAAGGCGCTTCCCTTGAGGAAGTCGCGGCGGTGCATTTTGATTCGTTTCATTGGTCCAGCCCTCCAGGGGTGTGCATGGTCATGGCGATGTTCCCTCTCACTGCTTCGCACTCATGGAGCGCATGTAAACGATGATGTCGTCAATTTCCTGGTCGGACAGGTTGGCCATTGAAGCCGGCCCCTTGAAGCCGAGCATGCGGGTGTTGGAACGGCCTTCCTTGATGGTGGTGCGGATGTAGCCATCCGAGACCCGGTCCATGAAACCCGAACGGCCAATTGCCGTGCCTGGCCCGCCCGTCTCATAACCCTCCCCCACGCCGCCGTGGCAGGTGGAGCAGATGTATTCGTACCACTGGCTGCCCAGACGCGGGTCGCCCCGCGCCTCTGGTTGCGCATCCACCTCCGCGCTGCGATCCGGCAGGGTGGCGAACGAGCGCAGGTAGGCAATGATCGCGTTGACATCGTGCTCAACCAGATGTGCGAAGGGGGGCATGCCCGTGCCTTCACGCCCGCCGACGATATTGGCGCGCAGGAAATTGTCTGAACTGAGGCTCAGGAATTCCGGGTTGGTGAGCGAAGGCGCGAATCCCGCCTTTCCTATCGCGTCGGCCTGATGGCAGGCAGAGCAGTTTTCCTCATAAATCTGCCGGCCTTTTTTGATGAGTGCCTGGTCAGCACTGTTTGCCGATAGCGCAAACAAATATAGCGGCATCAATAGAACAGCCTTGCCTGCACTGGATAACGCAAACCTGATTGGTTTTTTCATGGATTCCTCCTTAGTTGCGGCAGGGGAATTTAGCGCTACCTTCATGCGTGTGAGCAATCCAATGAATCAACTACTCACTTATGGGTAGGGGATATTGCTGCAGATGTTCCGGTGGGTGGGCTTTCCAAAATCTCGGCCATCGCGAGCCGAGGACATCTTCAAAAGAGGAACCGGACGAGCAGTTCATGTGGGCTGAAGCCCATTCACCAGGACAGTTGCTCCAGCCAGTCCGCCAGCATCCGGGTTCCGGCCGCACGCAGGCCGGAGCCGACTTCTTGGCTCTGCGCACGCAGGGCCGGGATGTCGATGCCGGCGGCGGACAGCTCGCAGGTGTGGCCGATCAACCATTGCTCGATGCGGCGGCTATCCGCCTCGGCGTGGAACTGGAGCGCCAGGACGTTGCTGCCCAGGGAGAAGGCCTGGTTCTCGTAAATTTTGCTGCTGGCCAGAAGTTGCGCGCCTTGCGGCAGGTCGAAGGTGTCGCCGTGCCAGTGCAGCACCGGCTGCGAAGCAAGCGCGGCGACGCTGGAGCGCGCTCCAGCGTCGGTGAGGCGGATGCCGCTCCAGCCAATTTCCTTCTTGCCACCGGGATAGACGCGAGCGCCAAGCGCCGACGCGATAAGCTGCGCACCGAGACAGATGCCCAAGGTGGGGCACCCCGCTACCAGGCGATTTTTCAGCGCCAGGAGTTCTTCCTTGAGGAACGGATAACGCTCTGTTTCGTAAACCCCGATGGGGCCACCCAGGATTACAGCAAGGTCGGCCTCCCGCATGGAATCCGCAAGATCGTCGATACCGGCGTCCAGGGTGGATACCGTCCACCCCCGTTGCGTCAGCACTTCGCCAAAAATGCCAGTATCTTCGAAGGCCATATGGCGGATGACTGCCACACGGCGGGGTGTCATTGGATTGACCATTGCCATTCTCCCTGCTTGAAAAAAAAGATAAGTTGCGCCTAGCGGCATTCGCCCGTCATGAAAGCGGAAGCGCGGTACGGATGCCTTGACTTCGATCAGTGCGGGGGATGTGGCAACCGGAAGGTGCCGGCGGCGACGGGCGTCCAACGACCATTTTTTGAATCCACCATGTTCCTTCATAGCGACTGTTGTTCATCCCTTCGCCACCTCGCCTCATCGGCCACGATGGCCGACGGCCTGTTGCGCTTCGGCGTGGTCGCACAGCCCAACAAGCACGGCCCCCCAATCCTTTTTCGCTGACGTAGCAGTGACCGCGCCCCGGCGTGGGTTCCATCCATTTTCAGGCGAAGAAGGGCCATGAACACTCACACCATTCAATTTGCTTCCGCGACCACGTGGCCTCCCGTTTCCGACGTCGATCCCATCGTCGGCGGCCGTGTCGAACTGCAACTCCTCACTACCCTCAAGTGCAACCTGAAATGCAGCTATTGCTCGCTGGGCGTAGGCGAGGTGCTCGGCACCCAGACCGAGCTGAAATACGACATCGACCAACTCACCGCCTTCGTCGACAAGCACCTGCGCGACAAGGAGGTCTATGTCACATTCTATGGCGGCGAGCCGACGCTGAACCGGGCCATGATGGAAAACGTCATGCGCCGTTTTCCGGAATTCCGTTTCCAGTTGCAGACCAACGGCACGCTGTTGGACAGCCTGCCCGACTGGATGCTGCACCGGCTGTCCAATATCCTGGTTTCCATCGACGGCGGCGAGCAGACCACCGATGGCTATCGTGGGCGTGGTGTCTGGCGCCAGGTGCTGAAGAACGTGGCGCACGTGGGCGACCGCCTCGGCGGCAGTTTCACCGCGCGGGTGACCTGGGGCCACCCCGACACCGGTTTCGAGGAACTCGACGACCTCGCCGAATCGTTCGATTACCTGTAGTGGCAGTTCGTCGCCGACGAGCAGTATTTCGCGGATTCGCTGGACAAGCGCAAAGCCGTTCTGGTCCAACTCATCGACAAGTTCTTCCGCCGCACCGACAAGCTCTACCCGCTGATTCCGATCATGGGCATGGTGCGCAACAAGGTGTTGCCCAACCGCGCCGTGGAGCGCTATGACGGCCGCACCCAGTGCCGCGTCTCCACCCACCTGATCAACGTCATGCCGGACGGCAAGATCTTTCCCTGCCCGGACATGATGTACGCGCCCGCCATGCAGATGGGCGAGATTCAGGGCAACTGGCTACAGAAAAGCCCGCTGCAACCGCATCCCGACATGCACTGCGCCGCCTGCGAGGCCTATGCCTGGTGTCGCGGCAACTGCATGAAGAACCTTTACCTGGGCTATGTTAAGAAGGACGAACGCCACCGGGTCAACGTGGTCGAGCCGATCTGCGAACTGGTCCGCTTCATGGGCCGCGAGATCGACCGCCACGACCCGCACGCCTGGTTCGCCCAAGCCGCGCTGCCGGTGCGCAAGCAACTGATCGACGCGGAGGTTTACGAGTACGTCGAGATCATGCCGTGAGCATGGCCTTGCCGGCGGGGCTCATTCTGCCGCGTCGGCGAGGCCGTATTGCTTCAGTTTTTTCCATAGCGTTGTGCGCGACATGCCCAGTCTTCTCGCGGTCTCCGCGCGGTTTCCCCCGCTTTCCCGAAGCGCCCGCGACAATATTTCCCTTTCATTGCCGCCTTGCTCGGGCGGGGCGCGATAGTAGTGGTGCACGAGGCTGGAGGAGGGCACCCGCGCGGATTCCGCCCGTGAATCGGCGATCACATGCCCGGATTCCCGCACTTCGGGCGGCAGATGATGCGGCAGCACGGTCGTTCCATCCGCATGCACCAGGGCATATTCGAGCGCATTCGCCAGTTCCCTGACATTGCCCGGCCAGTCATGGGCGCGGAGGGCGTCCAGCGCCTCGGCGGACACCTGGATGTCGCGCCCCTGATGGCGGCCGCGTATGTTGGCGAGCAGGGGATGCACCAGCAGCGGAATATCCTCCCGCCGTTCGCGCAGGGCGGGCACATGCAGGGGAAGCACGCGCAGCCGGTAATAAAGGTCCGCCCTGAATTCTCCGTTGCGCACCATGGCGGGCAGGTCGCGGTGCGTCGCCGCGATGATCCGGACATCGACCTTGCGTGTCTGGTTCTCGCCCAACCGTTCGATTTCCCGTTCCTGCAATACGCGCAACAGCTTGACCTGGACGCTCAGCGGCACCTCGCCGATCTCGTCGAGCAGCAGCGTGCCGCCGTGGGCGGCTTCGAATCGCCCCTCGCGTGCCGTCGCCGCGCCGGTGAACGCCCCGCGGGCATGGCCGAACAATTCGCCTTCAAGCAACTGCTCCGGAAACGCCGCGCAATGCACCCGCAGATAAGGCCCCTTGGAACGACTCGAATTGTCGTGCAGCGCGCGGGCGACCAGTTCCTTGCCGGTGCCGCTCTCGCCTGTGATGAGCACGCTCGCCTCGCTCGCCGCCGCGCGGAGGATCTGATTGAAAAAATCCTGCATCAGCGCGCCGTGCCCCACCAGACCGCCCAACTGCAAACGCTCGCTGGCCGCCTCTTCGAGGCGTAATTCCTGGGTGCGGTCGCGCAAGACCACGGCACAGTAGGCGAAGTCGGCATCGGAAGGCAGCACCATCGCCCACATGCGCAACGGCACCAGTTCGCCGTCCGGCCGCTGGATCACGAGATCCTGAACCAGTTTTTCCTCGTTCATGCTCGCCATCAACGTGCAGTTACCTTCCTTCTCGCAATTCCGGGCGCAGGCGGTGCCCTGGAACAGGCCGGGGCAGAGCCGGTTCAGAATCTCGTCGTTGCGCCTGCCCAGCATTTGCCGCGCCGCTTCGTTGACCGCCACGACATGGCGCCGCTGGTCAAGGAAAAGGATGCCTTCTTCAAGGTTGTCGAGGAAATGCGTCAATCCCGCCAAGGTGATCATCCATGCTGCTCCGCAATGTTCATTGTGAACGCAAGGTTAACGTCATCATTGAACGGTGGCAATGCATCGAAAGTCTTTCGCTGTTGGTAACGTATTGATTTTTCTTAAAATATATTGTGGCACGGTTCGTGCTTTAGATGTTTTGTCCAGTTAGACATCCTCTCCGCAACCGACAAAGGAAACAACGCCATGAAATCAGCCAAACTCGCCCTTGCTCTGACCGCCATCACTTTGCTGTCCTCGCCAGCTATCGCCGGTGTGATTGAAGACCCTCTGCTGGTCAGCTTTGAACGTGACATGAACTATGAGGCATCGCGGCAGCCATCGCGACCGCTGGTGCGGGAGGAGATCGACCCGCTGGTCGAGGCATTGCGTGCCGCGCTGAGCAACCCGGTCAAGCCGGAACCCCACCAGGGTGCGGCGGTCGGTCGCAATGGGGGTTGAACCCGGCTTTGCGGTTTGTCAAATCTTCGTAATTGACCGACATCAATCACGACCGCGCATTGCCTCGCTATAAAGAACCAGCAGGAAACAGCCCGCTCTCGAAGCATGGGACCGGGCTGCTCCGCACCTCCACTCGCTCACCTGAAGGTACAAACCATGTCCACTCCCACTCTGTACCAGCGTCTCGGTGGCTACGACGCCATCGCCGCTGTCTGTGCTGATCTGATCTCCCGCCTCCGTGCCGACACCCAGTTGGGCCGTTTCTGGGCCAACCGCGGCGAGGATGGCATCAAGCGGGAATACCAGTTGCTGGTTGATTTCATATGCAATGCCGCCGGCGGTTCGATGTACTACACCGGCCGGGACATGATCCTTACGCACAAGGGCATGCGCATCAGCACCAGCGACTGGGATGTTTTCATGGGCCATCTGAACGCTACCCTGGATCACTTCACAGTACCGGCCGCCGAGCGGGCTGATGTGGTGAACTTCGTGCAGTCGACACGCGGCGACATGGTGGAGTGCTGAATCACCGACTGCCGGACCTCCGCTTCGGGCAGCAAAGATTCCACGCTGCAAACCCGGCCCCGTGAGCGAAAGTGATTCCAGCCTGAATTCACCGCGCCGCCGCTATGTTCGGCGTGCGCACGCACGGGCACAACCAAAGCGACAGCCCGATACCGAGACGTTGGCAGGCCGTATGCGCCAGTTCCAGTTATTCGCCCACCTGTCGGCGGACATCATGCTGGAATTGGCGGCCGAGGCTCGTGTGCTGGAATATCGAGCCGGGGAATATCTTTGGCGTCAGGGCG
Organism: Betaproteobacteria bacterium; assembly: GCA_020061585.1. Classification (GTDB taxonomy): domain Bacteria; phylum Pseudomonadota; class Gammaproteobacteria; order Burkholderiales; family Thiobacillaceae; genus PFJX01. The sequence continues at coordinate 24,138 of JAGUXX010000118.1, forward strand.
AACAGAATCATCGCGTGCTGTTCATCGAACAGGGCCTGGCGATTGCATCGAGACAGGTTCGCGAGGGCGTGAGCCGCACCTATGGATTGTTTGGCCCGGGTGACTCCATGGGCATACACGCCATCTGGGCCGGCATGAGCTACCCAACCGACGCGCTGGTGCTCAGCGATGGTTTGACGGCCATCCAGCTCAATACCTCAGCCCTGGTTCAATGCGCGCAGCGGAAATCCGAGCTGGCCGAACCTTTGCTGGTGGAAATTGGACGCTTCACCGAATCCTTCATCCGAAAGATCGACATTGTCAGCGCTGGCACTGTGCCGCAGCGCGTGGCTGCGTTGATGAGCATGTTGATGGCGCGCCATGGCATCGTGAAAGGGGAGAACGAGGCGCGTCTGCCGTTCAGGCTGACGCTGGAACAGATCAGCTCCATTGTCGACAGCCGGCTCGAAACCGTGGCCCGTGTGCTCGCCGCGTGGAAGCGCCAGAGTTGGTTGCGCATCGATGCCGATGGATTTCATTTTGGGCAGTTGGATCGACTGGCTGCGCTGCTCGCGGATTGACCTGGGAGGGTTCCGCGCAATGACCGGTTGCCCCGGTTCTTCCCGGAACACCTATCCCCGCTGGCGATATGCGCTTCAGATTCCGTTGTTTGAGCGGATCAACAAATTCCGGCGAGAGAGAGGCCTTGTTACCCGAGGTTTGCCGCGTCTATCAAAGGCGGCTTCCCAATGGAGAAGCTTGCCACACGTTTCAGGTGGGTTGGCGGCATGGCCATGCGGTTACCGCGCGGCTTCACGCCAGAGTCAAAGCGCAAATATCCCGCCAACCAGAATTACTTCACCACGGTATGTCAAGAAGCTTTAAGAACGCCAACAAGACAAGTTGACTCCAATCAAGGTTATTTCAGCTGTCCAAAGGGCTAATAAGTTCCCGACAATAAAAATCACAACGTTTTTCCTGTTGCATTGAAAAGCTGTCATGGGGGGCTGAAAGTGCGATTGCTCGTTCGTCAAATAGGGCTTATCTGGCTGTTTCCACTCGCCGCGCAGGCGAGCAACGGCCTTAACCTGATCGGCTACGGCGCCGAATCGGTGGCGCTTGGCGGCGCCGATGTGGCAATCGCCAGTGACACCCTCGCCCTCAACACCAATCCGGCCGGCATTGCGCGTTTGGGGCCACGGGCGATGGATATTCACAATGCGCTCGCGCATGCCCTCGATGTTTCACATGCGGATGGTTTCGGCAACGACACGTCTGTCTCCAATCGTTTCATTCCAGTCGGCGGTTTCGGCTATGTGCGCCGGCCGGAAGGCTCGGACTGCGCCTGGGGTGTGGCCTTTTTTGGCCAAGGCGGCGCGGGTTTTGTTTACGAGAATCTGAATACCCTGTTCGGCAGCGTCGACGAATTGTCCTCGCAGGTCCGCATCGCCCGCCTGAGTCCCGGTGTCGCCTGTGAAACGGCAAGCGGCATCCATATCGGCGCGGCGCTTGCCCTGAACTACGCGGACATCGAGCAGAAGATCTTTCCCGGCACGTCAGCCGGGCCTTTCTTCGGCTCGGATATCAAGGGAGCGCATGGCTGGGGTGCTACCGTCAAGCTCGGCATCCTCGCGGCACTCTCGGACACGGTGACCCTGGGCGCCAGCTATACGCCCAAGGTCAAGCTCCTCTTGCGCGGCGGCCGTTTGATCTCCAATCAGACCGCGGCGGGGCGCGGCTATGTGACCTACCATGATGTCGAAATCGACGGCATGGCGCTCCCCAATGAGGCCAGCCTGGGGATCGCCTGGCGTTTTCATCCGGACTGGCAGCTTGCGACGGAACTGACCTGGCTCGACTGGTTCGATGCCGCGACCCGCTCCACCCTCAATGCCAGCCGCCCCGACAACCCCGTCGCGCCACCGATTTCCATCACTTCAACCCTGGACTGGCGTGACCAGATTGCGCTGGCGATCGGCCTGATCTGGCGATATTCGCCGGAAACCACCGCATTCGCCGGCGTCAACATCGCGCGCAACCCGATTCCCGCCGAACATCTCAGCCCCTTGCTGGCGCCAATAGGCGAACGTCACCTGACCTTCGGCATGAAGCGCGCACTGAACCGGGACTGGCACCTCAGTTTGGCGACGGAATACCAGTTTCGCAACACGGTGACCTATACCAATCCGGAGTTGCCGCTGGGTTCGAACGCCACCGCGCGCAACGAGAGCGTGGCCGTGCACGCCATGTTCAGCAAGCGATGGTAGGCCTCGCAAAACTGGCGCCCCCCTCGGCCGCGGGTCTCGTCCCGCGTCCGCGTTTGTTCGCTCGGCTCGATGAAACTGCCGACCAGCGGCTGGCATGGATCGCCGCCCTCGCTGGCGCCGGCAAGACCTCCCTTGCGGTGAGCTGGCTTGCAGCACACGACTTGCATTCGATCTGGTACCGGGTGGATGCCGACGACAAGGATGCCGCCAATTTCTTCCACTACCTTGCGCTCGCCGCCAGGAAATACGGCGTGGATTTGCCGCATCTGACACCTGAGTACCTGCCGGGCCTGCCGACCTTCGCCCGGCGTTTCTTCAGAACATTGTTCGCGGCGCTGCCAGGGTCATTTGTCCTGGCTCTCGACAACTACCAGGAAACTGGCGACGAAGCGCCCCTGCATCTGTTGCTGGCCATCGCGGCGGAAGAACTGCCATCCGGCGGGAGGCTGCTGGTGATCAGCCGGCGGGGACCGCCGCCCGTGTTGACCAGAACGTTCACGCGCGCGGTACTGCTGGACGATGGCGACCTGCGTTTCACACAAGCTGAAACCGGTACGCTGCTCGAACATCTCGATATCGGAGACGCGCAACAGGTGCAAGCGGCCACTGATGGCTGGGCCGCCGGCATTATTCTCACCGCGCGCGCGGTGAGCACCGGCGCAAATCCAATCGAGGCAGGCCAGATACCGCGGGCGGTACTTGATTTCATCGCTGCCGAGATATTCGACACATTGCCCGCCGATTGGCGCGACTTTCTGTTGCGGATGGGCCTGTTCCCGCTGGTCACCGAGACATTTTGCGTCGCGATGACGGGTAACAACCAAGGCATGGACTGGCTCGCCGAATTGCATCGCGCGCATCTGTTCGTGACGCCGCAGGCCCAGGACGAGCGGGCCTACGAGTTCCATCCCCTGTTGCGCGCCTTCCTCGCGCATCGCCTGGAGGCCGGGCTGGCTGCCGCCGTGCGTGGCGATTATTTGCGCCAAAGCGCGGCGGTATTGGAGCAGGCCGGCATGATCGAGCCCGCGGTCGAGGCATGGGCGCGCGCGCGCGACTGGACGGCGCTCGGCCGCCTGATCTGCCTGCAGGCGCCTGTCTGGCTCGCAAGCGGCCGGCATGCTTCCGTGCTGGCATGGATCGAGCGTCTCCCCGCGCAAGTGTGTGAAGCTTCACCCTGGCTCGTCTTCTGGTCAGCCACCTGTCGAGCGCTGACCGATCTCGCTGGCGCGCGCGCCGATTTCGAACACGCCTATGCCGCGTTCAAGGCCGCTGCCGACCTATCCGGCCGGTGGCTATGCTGGGCCGGCATCGCGGAAACCTACCTGTTCGGCTGGGATAGCCTGGCCGGCTTCGATCCCTGGATCGAGGAGCTCGAATCCCTGCTCGCACAGCAGCGGGAATTCCCCTCACCCGAAGTCGAGGCGCGGGTCTTGTCCGGGGCGGTGGCGCTGGCCTTTCGGCGCCCCGAACATCCGTTGCTGCCAATCTGGGCCGAGCGCGCGTTGAACCTGATTCGCACCCGGCAGGTCCAGCCGCACACGGCCATGCTGGCCCACTTCGCCGGGGTCTATCACATGTGGCGGGGCCACACTTACGGCATGGATGCCGTGCTGGAGGTGGTGCGGGTGGTCGCCACCCCGATGACCCCGCTCGGGCGCATCCTGATGGGCATGCTGGATCTGGTATCAGCCAATTTCCAGGGCGACGCCGCCAGGATGGAAACGGCATTTTCCGCCGCGATGGAGGAGGCGCGGGAACACGGCATCCATCTGCTGGATGTGTCGCTGATCCAGAACATGGGACTCGCGGCGCTGGCGCGCGGCGACGCGGACCGGCTCGAAGCCCTGATTCACATGACCTGGCCCGCGCTGTTGCCGGACCGTTGGTTGGAGTCGTCCGCGCATATCTATCAGCAGGCCGGACTGGCTTTGCTGCGCGGTGACCACGCTGGCGCCAGGGCCTGGGCGATCAAGGCGTTCGGGCTGGTCAGCATGGGAGGAATCCCGCACTGGGTGTCGCATTTGCGCCTCTTCATGGCCCGCCTGGAAATCCTTGAAGGCAAGGGGGAGTCGGTCGTTGGCGAGCTGGAGTCCATCGTTGCCGATGCCCGCATCACGGGCTGCGATCTTTATCTGGCCGCGGCGCTGCTGAGTCTGGCCGCGCTGCGGCTCGAAACGGGTGATCACGCGACGGCGGCCGGTATGTTGCGCGAAGCGCTGGCCCTCGGCGCGCACTGGAACTACGGCCACCTGTTCCTCTATGCGGCGCCGGATGTGGAAAGCCGTCTGTGTGCTTTCGCCCTCGAAATGAACATCGAACCCTGCTATGTAAAACGCCTGATCAGGCAGCGCGGCCTGCTGCCACCCGAGAATGCCGACGAATGCTGGCCCTGGACGGTGCGCGTGTTCACGCTTGGCGGCTTCCGCCTGCTGTTGAACGGAGAGGCATTCGTCTCGGTCGGCAAACCGCAGAAGAAACCACTCGAACTGCTCAAGGCACTTGTCGCCCAAGGCCCCTCCGGCGCGGTGGCGCGCAATCTTGCCGCGTTGCTCTGGCCCGACGCGGAGGGGGAAACCTTGAAGAAAACCCTGGATATCACGCTGCATCGATTGCGCAAGCTGCTTGGTGGCGACAATGCTGTGCTGCTCCAGGAAGGCAAACTCTCGCTTAATCCGAAGATATGTTGGTGCGATGTCTGGGTTTTCGAACGCATGGCCGAGCGGGTTATCTCAAGTCTGCAAGCGCCGGTGCACGCTGCCGATGTCGTCAAATCCGCATCGGCGCGCGCATTACACCTGTTCAACGGCGCCTTTCTTGCCACTGAAGAAGATTCAGCCTGGTTGCTCCCCGCCCGTGACCACGCCTTGAGCCGCTTCCAGCGGCTCATCGCCGGCCTGGGACGTCACCATGAGCAGACCGGCAATTGGGAGGCGGCCGGCGATCTTTATCGGCGAGGCCTGGAGCAAGACAATCTGAATGAATTCTTCTATCGCCGCCTGATCTTCTGCCTGCAAAAACAGAACCGGCATACCGAGGCTTTGTGTGTCTATCGGCGTTGCCGGGAACTGCTGTCCATCGTTCTCGGCGTTGCGCCATCGGCCGAGACGGAATCCCTCATCCGGCTTTCGCGCGAAGGCTGATCGCCGCAAACCGCTCAAGCCCTGGTCCGGGCCGCCTCGGAGCATGCCTCGAATACCTTAACGAATCGGTAGGTTATCCGTAGGCAAGACGCGTCCATAACGTCAATACGAGGATTGTTCCTCGTAGACAACGTAAAGGAGGCCATCATGAAACTCACTACCTTGGCAATCGCCTTGATCGGAATCGCAACCGTATTACCTGTCAGGGCCAATTTCGACGAAGCCGATTGGAGTCGCTCCGAACTGCAGTGGAACGAGGAGTACGACACCTATGTGGTAGCGCCCACGCTGAAGCCGGACATCTTTCAGGAACGCCTGGTCTGGAGCGATCACTACACCGAATTCGTGCCGGTCGCCATGGCCTACATGGCCGAGTTGCGGGACTACCACGAACAGAAGGTCTGGAGTGAACAACAAGGCGCTTTTGTGCTGCGGGCAAGCATCGAGCCGTGTCCGAAACTGGGTGCGCAGACCGCTTTGATGCGTGTTGCCGGACTGCGTTGATCAACCCGCTGTGCAGCAATTGGCGTGACTGCGCCATCCAGCCGCCACATTCACATCGAAAGGGGAAAATCCATGTCACTCACCCTTATTCCCACAAAGACGGAGGCTTTCGGAGCCTGGCCCATGTACGCGCCGACGACCGTTTCCGAATTCGGCGCCAGCGAGGAATCAAGCGCCCATGCTGAAAGCATCTATACGGTGATTCTGGCCAGCGGCACGGAAGATGGCGGCAAACGTGCCACGCTGGCGCTTTCCATGGCTTGCACGGCGCTATCCATGGACTTGACAACACATCTTTTCCTGGTCGGCGCGGGCAGTATCTGGGCCTACCAGGGACATGCCGATGGCATTCAGGTAGATGGTTTTCCGGCATTGGACGAGTTGCTGGAAAGCTTTGTCGACCTGGGCGGGAATCTGGCCGTCTGTTCAACCTGCAACCAAGCCCTTTGCCACGCCACCGGCAGCCAGGAAAGGGCTTTCACCCGCCGCCCGGGCGTGCAGATCCAGGGAATGGCAACCGTGATGGAGCATCTCATGCAAGGACGCGCCGTCACCTTTTGAGCACGCAACTTCAACTTCCATTACCCGTTCAAGGAGATCAACCATGTATCGCAAACTATCCATTGCCGCGGCGCTGTTTTGTACGCAATCGTTTGCCACCTATGCGGCTTCCGACATTGCTGAAGGCACCCTGTTGTATCAGCAGTTCCGTTGCGGGGAATGTCATGGCGCGGACGCGAAAAAGCCTTTCGGAAAATACAACGCAATACTGGCGGGCATGAATCCGGATGACATTTATATGAAGACCAAGCGTTTTGTCGAAAGCAGGTCGCATGAGCAAGTCCTGCAAGGCTGCGGCGAACCGCCCAGCCATGTTCAGATCAAGAAAATTTCTGATTACCTGGCAACCTTGCCGAAGTAGCCCGGATTTATCCATGAAACCGTAGGGTGCGCCATGCGCACCGATAGTCTGAATGGTGCGCACGGCGCACCCTACGGCCTGGCTGGCAATCTGGGATTAATCGGGCCGAATCAATCCTGTCATGAGGGGCAGACACGGCATTTCCGGCCAGCAAGGGCGGCGACTGTTTTGTCGGCCAGATACCGGGTACCTACGCGCAGGATTTCCAGTGGGCGGTAACGGTCACGCATATTGCAGGTTTTACACAGCGCCTCGATCGGAAGGCTGCGTTCACGCAACTCCAGAATCTGGCGCAGACCATGGTCGCGAACATGGCCGATACCGTGTCGGTGTCCGATGTCGTTGTAGCAATAGAGATACTCGCCGCCGGAAGAGATGAATAGATCGCTATTGCGCGGGATGCATCGGAAACAGTTTGCAAGATATTGCCTGGCGATGTCGCTCGCGGAGGGAATGAAGTCCAGCTCCTGCGAGCGCAGTCCGTATTCGGCGATGATCGAACGCAAGCGCCGGGTGGCCATTTCGTGGTCTTGCATCCCCCCGCCACGGTTGTAAAGCGTGGGTGACATGGTCAGGTTGCTGATCCCCTGCTCACGGAGCCAGGCGATGGTTTGTGGCAGGGAGGCAAGGCATTCGGCGAGCGGGGTCAGGCTGATGGCCAGGCGGGTTCGGGTGAATGTCTGTTGCGCCAGGCGGATATTTTCCTTGACCCGTTCGTGATCCAGCTTGACATGAACCCGCCCATAGATACCGGGGTCGATGCTGGAGAACGACACGATCAGCATGCCGATGCGCCCATCCAGATGTTTCAGGCGTTCCACATCGAGTTCCTGGCCGTTGGTCACCATGTCGAAGCGCGCCGGGTGCTCACCGATCGCCGTGACCATGTCCATAAAACGTGGATGCGTGGTGGGCTCGCCATAACCGGCTACCACCACTCGAAACACCTCGGCGGGGGATATCCGGTCCAGCGCGACGCGGAAGGTGTCCCATGCCATGAGACGGCGATCGCTGATCAGGTGCTGCGGGCACATGGAACAACGCGCGTTGCACTTGCTGGTCCATTCCATGTTGACGGCGATCTTGTAGCGCTTCATCGGGTTTCACCGGAGGCCGGGCCCACGCCGGCTAAGTCGGGGGATAAGCGCGGGATATGGCGGTTGCAGTTCGGCACCACCAGTTCGACTTCAACCAGCACGACGCGGGCAGCGCCAGGAAAGAGCGCAACGATTTCGCCGCTTGCATGGATTCGTGCCGTGCCATTGACTCGCAGACGTGCGCCATCGGAAAAATCGATGAACAGGCAGCCGACGTTTGGATTGCGCAGGATATTGCCCAGGCTCATGAATGCGCCGTTGCCATCGAAATCCGGAAAAGCGAAGCGGCGTGAGTCCAAAACCCGAATCAAGCCCGGCCCGCCGCCCTTGAATGAACAATCACAGCGCCCGGTGTCATCGCTGGTGGCGAGAAAAAAGTAGGGCGCGGCTTCCAGTCGGCTGTGGAACTCGACGGGAATCTCACGCCACAGCAGGCGCTGGCGTCGTGCCGTGTCCCAGAGTTCGGCGGTATTCCAACGTTGTTGCGCCGCCATCTCTCCCGCATGGAAATCCTGTTCTGGCTGGGCCGCGCTCATGTTGTCGCCAGGAGAAAGTAGGTTTGTGCGCACGTTGTGTTCCCTGTTCCAGACATAAGGCGCGTAGCGTGCTGAGCACAGATTAAACAGCGCTTAACCGGCGATCATCGTAAGCCGGCAGGTTTTATGTTGGGATTGCGTTGTTTGGCAGCACACCCGCCGCGCGACCCACGATGCCAGGCGCCTTATTACGGGCCTCCGCGCACGGAGAAATCACGAAAGCGTGCGGCCAGCGCGTCGAGCCCGGCCTGTTCCAGGTCGCTCGCGACGATCTCGGGCAACCTAGTCCCGCAACCGGCTGGCCGATGCGCCTGGATCACCAGTCGGTCGGCGCCCGCATGCCGTATCTCGTTCGATAGCGCCATCAGATCGTCGGCGGAGAGTAATTCCGGGTGCCAGGTGCAGCGCAGTTCGTAATCCACGCCCGCTTCCAGGATCAGGCGCAGGCTGTCGAACACCGCCTCGCCAACGCTAGAGGTGTCGGTAATGCGGGGATAAACGGCGCGCGGCGCCTTCAGGTCGAGGCCGATCCAGTCGATGAGCGGCAAGACGCGCGCTAGACGTTGCGGGTACATGCCGGCGCTGTGCAGACCGATCCGGAAGCCCATCGCCTTGGCTTCACGCATGGCGTCGGCGAGCCCGCCCTGCAGGGTGGGTTCGCCGCCGGAAAACACCACGGCATCGAGCAGGCCGCGCCGGCTTGCGAGAAAACGCAGCAGGTCCGGCCAGGCATGGCTTTCCGGCCCGTCCGCGGGCAATAGATGCGGGTTGTGGCAATAGCTACAGCGCCAGGGGCAGCCCTGGCAGAACACCACGGCGGCCAGCCGGCCGGGGTAGTCGGTGGTGGTGAACGGCGTGAAGCCGCCGATGCGGAGTGTGGTCATGGCGGTGGGCCGGAAAGCAGGTCGGCAATCCCTTGCCGACGCGCGGAGGTTGGGATGTCGGCAAAGGATTGCCGACCTGCTTGGTTCAGCCTTGCGTTTGCGGGCTCAGGCCGCAGCTTGCTTCCCGATAGAAGCGGCGCTCGGCATATTCGCCTTTCTTGCCGGTGTTGAAGCTGGCCACCGGGCGGTGGTAGCCCATTACGCGAGTCCAGACTTCGCAGGGCTGGCGTTCCTCGTCTTTCAGTTCGATGTCGATCTGGTTGAAGTCGATCGGTGCGTTCATGGTGTCTCCTTGGTTTGAGGTGGGGGTGAGGACTAGGCGGCCTTGAGTTGGCGTTTCTTGGCCAGGATTTCGGCGTCGCACTTCGGGCAGAACTTGTGTTCGCCGGAGAGATAGCCGTGGGTCGGGCAGATCGAGAAGGTCGGCGTGATGGTGATGTAGGGCAGGCGGAAATTGGTCAGCGCCCGCTTGACCAGGGTCTTGCAGGCCTCGACGCTGGAGATGCGTTCGTTCATGTACAGGTGCAGCACGGTGCCGCCGGTGTATTTCGCCTGTAACGCTTCCTGCCGGGAGAGTGCCTCGAACGGGTCGTCGGTCCAGCCCACCGGCAGTTGCGAGGAGTTGCTGTAGTAGGGCTGCGCCTCGCTCCCGGCTTGAAGGATGTCGGCCCAGCGTTTGCGGTCTTCCTTGGCGAAACGGTAGGTGGTTCCCTCCGCCGGCGTGGCTTCCAGGTTGTAGAGGTGGCCGGTGGCTTCCTGGAATTCGACCATGCGGGCTCGGACGTGGTCGAGCAGGCGGCAGGCGAAGGCGTGGCCCCAGTCCGAGGTGAGATCGTGCGCGCCGTCGCTGAAGTTGCGGATCATCTCGTTGATACCGTTGACGCCCAGCGTCGAGAAGTGATTGCGCAGGGTGCCGAGGTAACGCTTGGTGTAGGGGAACAGGCATTGGTCCATCAGGCCCTGGATCACCTTGCGCTTGATCTCCAGGCTGTCGCGGCCCATTTCCAGCAGCGCGTCCAGGCGCGCCAGCAGCGCCGCTTCGTCGCCTTTGTGGAGATAGCCCAGACGGGCGCAGTTGACGGTGACCACCCCCAGGCTGCCGGTCTGCTCGGCGCTGCCGAACAGGCCGTTGCCGCGCTTCAACAATTCGCGCAGGTCGAGCTGGAGGCGGCAGCACATCGACCGCACCATGTTCGGCTTCAGTTCCGAGTTCACGAAGTTCTGGAAATAGGGCAGGCCGTACTTGGCGGTCATGTCGAACAGCCGGTCGGCGTTCTTCGAATCCCACGGGAAGTCCGGCGTGATGTTGTAGGTGGGGATGGGGAAGGTGAAGGCGCGGCCCTTGGCATCGCCGGTGGTCATCACCTCGATGTAGGCGCGGTTGATCATGTCCATCTCGACCTGCAGATCGCCGTAGCTGAACGGCATTTCCACGCCGCCGATGATCGGAATCTGTTCCTTCAGGTCGTCCGGGCAGGTCCAGTCGAAAGTGAGATTGGTGAACGGTGTCTGGGTGCCCCAGCGAGACGGCACGTTGAGGTTGTAGACCAGTTCCTGGATGGCCTGGCGCACCGCGTCGTAAGCCAGGTTGTCCTTGCGGATGAACGGCGCCATGTAGGTGTCGAACGACGAGAACGCCTGCGCCCCGGCCCACTCGTTCTGCAAGGTACCGAGGAAGTTGACGATCTGGCCGACGGCGGAGGACAGGTGTTTCGGCGGTCCCGCCTCGACCTTGCCGGGTACGCCGTTGAGGCCCTCGTGCAGCAGCGTGCGCAGCGACCAACCGGCGCAGTAGCCGGCCAGCATGTCGAGGTCGTGGATGTGGATGTCGCCCTGGCGGTGCGCCTCACCCACTTCCGGCGCATAGACGTGCGACAGCCAGTAGTTGGCGGTGACCTTGCCGGATACGTTGAGGATCAGTCCGCCCAGTGAGTAGCCCTGGTTGGCGTTGGCGTTGACGCGCCAGTCCTGGCGGTTGAGGTATTCGTTGATCGACGATTCGACGTCGACCAGGGTCTTGCGGTCGGCGCGCAGCTTGGCGTGCTGCTCGCGGTAGACGATGTAGGCGCGCGCGGTTTTCAGGTGGTTGGCGGCGATCAGGGTCTGCTCGACCACGTCCTGGATCTGCTCGATGCTGGGGGGCTGACCATGAAAGCGGTGGATCAGCACCTTGGTGACCTGGGCGCTCAGCAGGTTCGCTTCGTCGGCATCGAATTCCCCGGCTGCCTGGCCGGCGCGCTGGAGGGCGGAACGGATTTTCTCGCTGTCGAACGGCACCCGGCGACCGTCACGTTTGAGGGCCTCGCGGGGCAGCGAGAGGACGGGATGGGGCAGAATCGAGTCAGTCATGTTGTCTCCTGTTTTGATTGCAAGACACTACTAGTAGTGTCTTGCAAACAGATTAACAACAAATGTGGTGTTTTTAGCGGCCGTCTCGTCGCGATTTCTGTTTTCCTTGCCTTAGGTCAAGCGGGCAACAGCCTTGCGATCTGGCAGGGAAAATTGCGCAAGCTGTTCGACCCCGCGACCGGGTCGAAGCATTCGCCGTCGATCAGGCGGTTGGCATCTCCAGCGCCATCCGCGTATTGCCACCAGCCATACTGCGCGCACACCACGTCGGGGGCGAGATGGCGGTCGAGTTTGGCGCGGGCGCGCATGCCGCCGATCGAAGTGGTCACTTGCAGCCAGTCGCCATCGCTGATGCCGTGCGCCCCAGCTGCTTCCGGGTGAATCTCGACCAGAGGGTCGGGCATGCGTCGACGCAGGGAGGGCTGGTTGCGCTGTTGGCTATGACAATACTGCGGCCACTTAGCGGTAGTGAGGGTGAGGGGAAAACGCGGCTCGTTCGGCACGCCGGAAGCAACGTAATCGGGTAGCGGATCGAGGCCGACGCCGCGCAGTCTCTCGTTGTGCAGTTCCAGCCGGCCGCTGGGGGTGGCGAAACCGTTCTGCTCATATTTCCGGTAGCGGGTTTCCAGTGCCAGGGTGATGCCGCCGGGTGCGGCGCGCAGAGCTTCCGGGGTCAGGCCGGCCGGCGCCAGCATCTCGGCCAGGGCGGCTTCCGGGTCGCCGCCGAAGAACTGATCGGCCAGGCCCAGACGCTTGGCCAGTTCGAACACGATCCAGGTATCGGAACGGCTCTCGCCTTGCGGTGGCACAAAAGCCGGGCGCAGTTGCACCCGGGCTTCAGCCGCCGCGCTCACCTGGAAGCCGGCTTGCAGGCCTTCGCGTTCCCAGGCGCTGCATACCGGCAACAGGAGGTCGGCGTAGCGCGCGGTCGGGGTCTCGACCAGTTCGGTCAGGGCAAAGAAGTCGAGCTGCTTCAGCGCGGCTTCGCTCAATCGGGTATTGGGCTTGGAAAGCAGGAAGTTGCTGCCGAAGGAGATCAGGCAGGAGATCGGATAGGGTTCGCCCTCCACCACGGCGCGGAACAGGTCGCGGCTGGTGATCCAGCCTTTTTGCGGCGGCCCTTGCGGACGTTCGTCCCGGCCCAGAGTCAGCGCCCGTTCCTCGGGACTCACCCAGTCGAAGCCCATGACATCGGCTACGGGCGGCTTGCTGAACCAGACGTTGCCGCCGGGTGCGTCCAGGCAGCCGGTCAGGCCGTACAACGCGGCAATCGCGCGGCCGTTCTGGGTGGCGTTGCTGTGCTGGCAGGTGCCGGTCCAGGTGAAGAAGGACAGCGGCAGGTTTTCCGCGATCAGGTTCGCCGCCGCCTCGACTTGCTCAGCAGGGATGCCGGTGACTGCCGCGACTCGGGTAGATGGCCAGGCACGGCAGCGTTCGACGAGGCGCTCGAATACTGGGCGGCAGATGACTTCGCCACGCAGGATCTGCACCGTGTAACGCCCGCGCAAAGCCAGACGTGTTTCCGTGGCGGCATTGGGAGGGCGGCTTGGGCAGAGCTGCATCGTTCCTGTCGCCTCATTCCAGACCACACGCTGCTCGGAATCGCCGTCGGCGCTCAGATCGGCGCCGGTCAGCAGGTGTCCATCGTCCTCGGCCACCAGGAAGGGCGCGTCGCTCCAGCGTGTGAGAAAAGTATCGTCATAGCGTCCTGATTCGATCAGCAGATGGGCCAGCCCCAGCGCCAATGTGCCATCGCTGCCGGGATGCGGGCGCAGCCAAAGATCGGCGGCAGCGGCCAGGCCGGCGCGACGGGGATCGACCACGATCAGCCTGGCGCCGCGTTTTCGAGCCTGCTGGACCGCCGTCGCCTGCGCCAACCAGGAAGTCGCCGGGTTGAAACCCCACAACAGGATGCAACCGGTGTGTTCATAGTCCGGCATGCCGATGCCGGCGCCGAAGGTATAAGCCGGGGCGAAGTCCTTGTGCCAGTTGCAATTCTCGGTGGCGAAAACCAGGTTGGGGCTGTGGCAGGCATGGGCCAGGCGATGAATCCAGGCGAAGCTGTCGGCCACCGCCGTGCCGCTTGGCGTGGCGACGCCGAAGGCCAGCAACCGGGGGGCCTGGGTGATTGCGGCGCGCATTTTGCCCGCGACTAGGTCGAGGGCTGTGTCCCAGGAAATCCGCTCCCAGCCCGGATCAGCCTCACCCTTGGGGCGAGTGCGGCGCAACGGATGCAAGACGCGATCCGGGGCGTACACCGCTTCCGCTGCCGCCTTGGCCTTGACGCACAGCGCCTGGCCGGTGGGATGCTCCGGGTCGGCATCGACGCGGGTCAGGATGCCGTCCTCCAGAGTGCCCACGCAGCCGCAGCGGGAGATGCACAGGGCGCAGTAACCATGGCGTAGTTCAGTCGTCATCGCGTATTCCGGAATCCGATCATCTATGGCGTTTCGACACTCCCCCGCAGCATCGGCCGAGGAGGATGGGCATGATTGGTCGCCAGATGATAAATCCGCAGCAGGTCATCTTCGGTAACGTCGATGAAGGAATCGATCTGTGACAAGGCGTAAACCAGATCGCTGTGCGCAATCATGGTTTTCTCTTCGGCTTCCAAGGGCATGCGGGTTGGATTCAATTTCGCAATCCAGAGCGGATAACGGCGATGCTGGAATGGCGCGTTGAACAGCATGGCGACGCTCAACAGCACCATCACATTGAGCAACAGGGGTACCACCAGATAGCCAAATCCCAGTGCATGCACTGTTTCGCCACCCATCACCACCGCCAACGCCGCCGCTCCGCCCGGCGGGTGCAGACAACGCAGGTAGTACATCGCGGCAATGGACAGCGCCACCGCCACCGCCGCGGCCGTCAATGAGTCGTGGATGAGCAGGGCGCAGGTGATGCCGATGGCGGAAGACAACATGTGCCCGCCAAGCACGGGCCAGGGTTGCGACAAGGGGCTGTGCGGCACGGCGAACAGCAGGACGGCGGATGCACCCATCGAGGTGACGACCAGTGCGGTTCCCTGCGCACCCAAAACACTGTGGCTGATGGCCAGCACCCCGAGAATGCCGAGGAAGGCACCCAAGGCGGAGAGCAGTTTTTCTACATGGCTGGCTGGATGTGGATCCTTGCCAATCCAACGGCTCCACATTTTTATGATGTTCATTCCATCCACCTTCTCGAATTGGGACCCATGCAGTGTATGAGAGTAAACTAATATTCAACTAACGACATTAATTGATATTTAATATCGAATTATTGAATAGATGAGCGCTACTTCATGGACATCGAATTCGCCCGCACCTTTCTGGCTGTTGCGGCAGCTGGCAATTTCGTCGGCGCCGCGGAACGCCTGCACATTACCCAATCCACGGTCAGCGCCCGCATCCAGACGCTGGAATCCCGGATGGGCGCGCGGCTGTTCCGGCGTGGACGCGGTGGCGCCGAACTTACCGCCGCCGGACTGCGCTTCCTGCGCCATGCCAAGACCCTGGTGCGCACCCTGGAACAGGCGCGCCACGACGTCAGCCTGCCCAGCGGCTTCAGCGGCGGGCTGACTCTGAGTGGGCGCAGCGCCTTGTGGGAAGACTTCCTGCCGCGCTGGGTCGATTGGATGCGCAGCGCCGTACCCGATGTTTCGCTGCGCCTTGAACTTGGGTTCGAGGAAGGCATCATGCAGGGGCTTGCGCAGGGCATCGTCGACATTGGTGTCATGTACACCCCTGAAAGCCGTCCTGGGCTCGCGGTGGAGCACCTGTTCGACGAGTCCCTGGTATTGGTCACCAGCAATCCGAATCGCCCCTGGCCCGACCCCGACTACATCCATATCGATTGGGGTGTGGAGTTTCATGCACAGTTCGGCGCCCGTTTCCCTGAAGTGGAAACGCCCGCCCGTATCGCCAACATCGGCTGGATCGGGCTCCAGTTAATGGAATCGCGCGGCGGCTCGGCCTACCTGCCGCGGCGCACGGTATATCGTTCAATCGAACAGGGCCGCTTGTGGCAGGTGCATGAAAGCCCGCTTATCACGCTGCCTGTTTATATGGTGTTCCCGATTGACCGGGATGAGGCGCACCTGGCGCGCGCGGTGCAGAAGCTGCGCTCGCTGGGCGCGGAGGAACGAGTGAAATAGGCGCAAACGGAGGCGTCATGACATTGGTCATAGAAACAAATTCAGATTGAGATCAACATCGCGCTGTCACAAAGAGCCATTCATTGAAATCAATACGTTAGCGAAGAATGAATTCTGGCGCGAATATTGCTTTACAGGCTGTGGCCAGAAACAATAGGTGTCTCATGCACAAGATCAGCCGAGGCGGCTGCAGGCTGATTCCTGAAATGGATGCGCCGCGGTCAAGCCCGTCCCCAAGCCATTTGCGATGACAGAAAACCGCAAACTTCCCGAGCAATCCTTTCTGCAAAGCCTGGTGGAATCCCATCAGGAACCCTTTTGCCTGGTCGACGAGCAATATCGGATAGTTGCCGCCAACCAGCGCTACGCCGAGCGTTACGCGGGTTTGGACAAACAGTCCGTGGTGGGACGCAAATGCCATGAGATATCACACGAATCGAGTGTGCCCTGTGATGTACATGAGGAGTGTCCGCTACGGCAGACATTCGATCAGGGCCATCCCTTTCAAGTGGTGCATCGCCATTTCGACCAGTACCACGAGCCCGACTATGTCACTGTTCATTCCACGCCGATCTTCAACGCGGCTGGCGAGGTGGTGTTGGTCGGCGAGAGCATGACTTCCATCAGCCACGGCAATGATCTTTGTTTCGACGCGGAAAGAATGGTGAGCGGCTGCTGCCCTTCGTTCATGCGAGTGCTGGACAATATGGCGACTGTGGCTGAATCCGATTTTCCCGTGCTGATCCTGGGTGAGACCGGGAGCGGCAAGGAGATGGCCGCTCAGCTCATCCACCGCAAGTCGCCCCGCGCCGACCGGGAGTTCGTCACCATCGATTGCACCCAATTCACCGATGAACGTTTCGCTAGCGAGCTATTTGGCCACATCCGCGGAGCCTTCACTGGCGCGGTAGAGAACAAGATGGGGCTGTTCGAACTTGCCGATCAGGGCACTCTGTTTCTGGACGAGATCGGAGAATTGCCTCTGACCAGCCAGGCAAAACTGTTACGCACCCTGGAGACCGGCAAGTTCCGCAGACTCGGCGAAACGCGCGAGCGGCACGCCAACGTCCGCCTGGTGTGCGCCACCAACCGCGATATTCAGGCCATGGTCAAGCGGGGTGAGTTTCGCTCCGATCTTTATTACCGCATCAACTGTATGCAGGTCGAACTGCCACCATTGCGGCATCGAAAGGGCGATCTGCCCGAGTTGATCAATTATTTTCTCGATCGCGCGGGATTTCGCCATGGCATCAGCGAAGCCGCCTACGAGACGCTGTTGGCCTACCCCTTCCCGGGCAATATGCGTGAACTACGCAACATCCTGGAGCGGGCCATGGCACTCGCCAGGGGCAAGCGGCTGGATACACAGCATCTGCCGCCAGATGTCACCCATCCGGAAAGTATGCAGGAGGTCCATCCGGTGCACGCGGAAAGTGATTTCGTTTCTTGCGCTGTTCACAGTCATGACGAGATCAAGCATCTGCGTGAGGTTCTGCATAAACACTTTGGCAATCGCCGTTTGGCGGCCCTGGAACTGGGTATAGCCGAGCGCACCCTTTACCGCAGGCTCAAGGCGCACGGCATCGAGAAATGAACCGCGCCCGAATCCAAGGAGACTCCCATGACCAAGAATGAAGCCTTGGGCCAAGTACGCCAAGCGAAGTCGGCCCACATCCGTTGGCGCCTCTATGTTCAAGGCATGGTGGCAGGCCTGGAGATCGAGACGCAACGTGCTCCCGTGCATCACAAGGATTGCGATTTCGGCCACTGGTTCTTCGGTGAAGGGTTCAAAGCCTTTGGTCACTGGCCGATTTACCAGGATGTGGACTATGGCCATGAAGTGCTGCACGAGGTCTATCACCTGCTGTATCGCCTGCTGCAAGAAGGGGATCAGACCCGCGTGGCAATGATCATGGAGCAATTGGTGGGCATATCCAACTCGCTTCTGGCGATGCTGGACTTGCTGAATGAGGAAATTCTCCAGGCGGGTACGGACAATTTCTGACTTGATCAGCTAGCCGCCTCCGCTTGCTTGCTCCAACCAGAAAGACGGTTTGAATACGCGGATCGGCAAAGGACTGCCGACGGTTCTTCTGTGGGTCAGGCGATGTTGGATGTGGTGACTACCTGTCCATTTGTTCATAAAGCATCGAAGCGGAGAACTGAAGCCCGCTATTGATCCGGCACATATTAAAACGAGACATCGTCATTCCGGGCTTGACCCGGAATCCAGAACCTGCGTGCAAAGGCAGGATTCCCGCCTTCGCGGGAATGACGGATAAATCGTGCCAGATCAATAGTGTCATGACGCGCGGTCATGACATGACACTGCCAGCCTTGTTCCATGAATTTCGCGGACAAACAAATCCTTATATAAAACAATGGACTGGGTGTTTATTGTTTATGGCATGACTATTGCTAAAAGTATCTTCTGGTTCCCTATGTGGAGTTGATGATGCCCGCCTTGTCACCCAGTTCCGATTTCACTGTGCAGCTCCGCGCACTTGCCATCGTGACGCAGTGGTCGGCCTTCGCCAGCGGAGTGCGCATCACCCACGACCTGCCCTTTGTCGATGTGCAGCATCAGGGCAAGCCGGCGCGCATCGAGCGCAACCCGGACAACGACAACATGCTCGATCCGGATTTCATGCTGACCTCGCGGCCGTGCCCGCCGTACTGCATCCAGCTGATGCAACTGGCTGTCGGCGTCGAGACGCTGGGCGAGCTGGAACTGACCGGCTATCTGCAACAGGTCAGCCGCGACGAGCGGGTGCTGGTAATCGATTCGCGCGATGGCGACTGGCCGCAGCGTTCCGGCGTCATTCCCGGGGCGACGCTGATTCCCTGGCAGGAACTGCATCCGGCCCATACCGAGGTGGCGAAGATCGCCGAAACCCTGATTTTCCGCTTTGGCGCCGCCCACGAGGGGGCGCTGTGGAACTTTGAAACCGCCAAGACGCTGGTTTTCTACTGCAACGGTCCCTGGTGCGGGCAATCCCCCACCAACATCAAGCAGTTGCTGGCCCTGGGCTACCCCGCGCACAAACTCAAGTGGTACCGGGGCGGCATGCAGGACTGGAAGATGCTGGGACTGGCCACAGTCCCGCCGCAATCCGCTGTGAAGTCTGCCACTCATTAAGGAGTTTCCCTTGAACAAACGTTTACTGGCTTCGCTTGTCGCGGCCCTGTCGATGTCGTTACCGCTGGCCGCGCAGGCGCAGACGGCCGCTCCGGCCAATCCCTATCTGGTGCAGGTGCCTTCGATCACGCTGCCCAATCTTTCCACCTATCTCGGCTTGATCGGTTCCATTGCCACCTTCAAGCCATCTGTTGCCGCCAAGCCGTATTCGATGGCGGCGTCGATGCCGCGCGATCAGAAGGTGGCGATGATGCAGGGCATGATGGCAATGATGCCGAGCATGGGCATCCGCGATGCGATGAGCTTCATGTCGACCAAGTACAAGGCCAAGGACGGCCTGACTTTTGATGAGGTGGTGCAGTCGATGGAGCTGCGCGCCAACACGCTCAACTTCAAGAAGGTTGGCCACTCGCCGATGTGGAAGGACATCCAGGCGGTGCTGGGCGACATGGAGGCACCGCGCATGGAAGTGTTCCATTACTGCGACATCGCCGCCGGCCGCGAAGTCCTGAAGGCTTCGCCGGAATCCATCGCTTACCTGCCATGCCGCATTGCCATCATGGAAGACGCCAACAAGGCGATCTGGGTCATCACGCTGGATTGGGACCTGGCCTGGCTGGACACCGTGCAGGGCAAGATGGGTGTCAACCCGGAGCTGGGCAAGTTCGCCAAGGACATCAATCAGAAGATGGACAACATCATGCAGGCCGCCGCGAACGGCGAACTGTAAATCCCCCCAAAACATTCAAGGAAACGACATGAAGAAAACCGCACTGACCCTGGCAGCTCTGACCCTGGTTCTGGCCCAGACGGCGTTTGCCGATGACCCCGCCGCCACCGCCGACCGCATGCTGGACCCGACCCGCAACACTGCCGCCTTCAAGGATCCGAAGGCATTCGAGGAGTGGTCGCGGCAGATGATGAACCCGGCCACCTCGATGGCGCTGGCGCAGAAGGGCATGGACCCCAACACCCTGCTGCGGATGACCGCCGGCATGATGAATCCGGCGACGCTGCAGAACTACATGCAGTTGACCGACCCGACCGTGGCGATGAAATGGATAGCCGCCGGGCTGAATCCGAACTTCTACACCGCGCTGGTGGGGCAGGGCCTGAACCCGGCCAACTATCTGCCCTGGCTGACCGCCCCGGTGAGCCCGCAGGCGATCAACCTGGGCATGCAGGCGCTGAATCCGGCGATGTACGGCAACTGGATGGCAGCTCCGATGAGCCCGCAGGCGGTCAATACCATGATGGCACCGATGAATCCCAACCTTTACATGAACTGGCTGGGTGCCGGTATGAATCCGCAAACCTACGGCAGCTGGGGCGCGCTGGCGGCTCCATTGGCTGCGCCATTAACAACACCCGCGCTGACGCCGTCTGCGGCCAGCATTCCGTTCGATCCAAATGCACTCATGAAGATGCTGTCCATCCCCTCGGCCCAGCCAACCACCAAATAACCTACTGAGAGAAATCATCATGAAGCAACGAAATCTGATGGCCGCCATCGGCCTGATTGCCGCTTGCGCAATGCAAGCTTCTGTCACTCACGCAGCCGATGCCAAGACCGAAAATCTGGCCAACACCTGCAACGCCTGCCATGGCATGAACGGGGTCTCGGTCGGCCCCAACATGCCCAGTATTGGTGGGTTGTCCGAGACCTACCTCAATGCCGTGATGCAGCAATGGAAGAATGGTGAGCGTTATTCCGCCACCATGGGACGGCATTTCAAGGGCTATAGCGACCAGGAACTGGACGCCATCGCCAAGTATTTTTCGAAATTGCCGTGGGTTCCCGTCGTTCAGGCCGCAGAGGCCAAAACCCTTGCCCAAGGCAAGGAAGCCAGCGAGCGCTGCGAAACCTGCCACGGTGCCACCGGCAGCGAACCAGACGACGCCGACACCCCCAGGATCAATGGCCAGTGGGCCGAGTACATGCACCTGGAAATGCTCAAGTACCGCACCGACACGGTGAAGATGCCGCACCGCAAGATGCGCGGCAACACCAAGAAGCTCGATGAGTCAGACCTGCTTCCTGTCGCTCAGCACTACGCCGCCCAGCCTAAATAAGGAGATATTCATGAACCCGTTCAACCGCCGCGCATTCATCAAGGCCGCCATCGCCGCCGCACCGGCCAGCGCCTTCCTCACCCTCCCGAACAACGCCCACGCCGGCAGGAAAGCCAGCGTCGTGGTGGTGGGTGGTGGCTTCGGCGGCGCCACCGCCGCCAAGTACCTGAAAAAGATGGACCCGGCCCTCGACGTCACCCTGGTGGAGCGTCTCAAGACCTACACCTCCTGTCCCTTGTCGAATGAAATCCTCACCGGCCACGGCAAGATTGAAGACCTGCAGACCGGCTATGACGGCCTCGCCAAACGCGGCGTCAAGGTCATGTTCGACGACGCCATCGGCATCGACGCCGCCGCCAAGACCGTCAAGCTCAACAGCGGCACCACCCTGAAATACGACGCACTGGTTCTCTCCCCCGGTATCGACTTCAACTACGGCGCCGTCGAGGGCTACAGCGAACAGCTCGCCAACACCAGCCACCCTCATGCCTGGAAAGCCGGTCCCCAGACGCTGGCCCTGAAAAAGCAGATCGAAGCCATCCCCGACGGTGGCGTCTTCGTGCTCTCCGTGCCGCCCAAACCTTTCCGCTGCCCTCCTGGCCCCTACGAGCGCGCCTCGCTGGTCGCCAGCTACTTCAAGCACCACGGCAAGCACAAATCCAAGGTGCTGATCCTGGACGCCAACGACTCCTTCTCCAAGAAAGGCCTGTTCGAACAGGCCTGGAAGATGCACTACAACGGCATGATTCAGTGGGTGCCCGGCGCCGAAGGCGGCAAGGTCACCAAGATGGATGCCCAGACCAACACCGCCTTCACCGACTTCGGCGAATACAAGGCCGACGTGCTCAACATCATCCCGCCCCACCACGCCGGCGCCATCGCCAAGAATGCCGGGCTGGCCAATGCCCAGGGCTGGTGCGAGGTGGACATGCTGACCATGGAATCGGCGGTACAAAAGGATATCTGGGTCATCGGCGACGCCTGCATCCACGGTGACCTGCCGGTCTACGACGCGCCCAAGTCCGCCCATATCGCCAACACCCAGGCCAAAGTGGCCGCCGGCGCCATCATCGCCAAGCTCAATGGCGTGCCCGCGCCGGAACCCTTCTTCGTCAACACCTGCTACAGCACCGTTGCCGACGACTGGGGCTTCTCCGTGGTGCACATCTACCGGGTCGAGGGCGGCAAGCTGGTGTACATCAAGGAAGCCGGCGGCATCAGCCCGGTCAACATGGCCGACGAGGCCCAGCTGAAGCTGCAGCGCAAGCTGGAGTCGCGCTACGTGGTGGGCTGGTTCAAGAACATCATGGCCGACGCCTTCGCCTGAGGAGATCACGACAATGAACATCAATCGACGTGAATTCCTGAAATCCAGCATCGCGGCCAGCACGGCGGCCACGGTGGGAATGCCGCTGTCCGATCAGGCCGAGGCCGCCGTCAAGGCGGGCGAGAAGGACTGGCAGTGGGACAAGGCGGTGTGCCGCTTCTGCGGCGTCGGCTGCGGCATTATGGTAGCCACCAAGGAAGGCCGCATCGTCGCCACCAAGGGCGACCCAAAAGCGCCGGTGAACAAGGGGCTGAACTGCATCAAGGGCTACTTCAACGGCAAGATCATGTATGGCCAGGACCGCCTGACCCAGCCGCTGCTGCGCATGAAGGACGGCAAGTTCGACAAATCCGGCCCGTTCGTGCCGGTAAGCTGGGATCGAGCGCTGGATGAAATGGAGCGCCAGTTCCGCAAGACCTACGGCGAGATGGGGCCGGCCGGTATCGCCATGATCGGCTCCGGCCAGCAGACGGTGATGGAAGGCTATGTCTCCAGCAAGCTGATGAAGGCGGGGTTCCGCTCCAACAATCTGGACAACAACGCCCGCAATTGCATGGCTTCCGCTGTGGCGGCCTTCATGCAGACATTTGGCATCGACGAGCCGGCCGGCAACTACGACGACGTTGAGCACACCGACACCATCGTCCTGTGGGGCGCCAACATGGGTGAATGCCATCCCATCATGTGGTCGCGCATCACCGACCGGCGCCTTTCTCACAAGCCCTGTCGCATCGTCAACCTGAGTACCTACCACAACGCCTCGTCCGAGCTCGCCGATCTGGAAATCATCATGAGCCCCAACGGCGATCTCGCCATCCAGAACTGGCTGGCCCGGGAAATCATCGCCCGCGACGCGGTGAACTGGGATTTCGTCAACAAACACACCATCTTCGCCACCGGTCCGAGCGACATCGGCTATGGCTTCCGCCCGGTCAACGCCGAGAAGTACGCCTATGCCGCCGAGCGGGATGTCGTCAAAAACGAAAGACAGCATGTGCTCGACGCCCACGAGGCAATCGGCCAGCGCCGCAAAGCGGGCGAGGCGGTGGAGCAGAAGAACGCCGCCACCCCTGACCGCCACTGGAAGATCGGTTTCGAGGATTTCAAGGCGGCGCTGGCGCCGTACACCCTGGACTATGTGGCGGAAGTGGCGAAGGGCGATCCGGACGAGACGCCGGAGGCCTTCAAGGCCAAGCTGCAACAACTGGCGGATCTCTACATTGACGCCAAGCGCAAGGTGATTTCCTTCTGGACCATGGGCTTCAACCAGCACCAGCGCGGCACCTGGGTCAACGAGCAGTGCTACATGAATCACCTGCTGCTGGGCAAGCACGCCCAACCCGGCAACGGCGCCTTCTCGCTCACCGGCCAGCCCTCGGCCTGCGGCACGGCGCGCGAGGTGGGCGTGTTCTCGCATCGCCTGCCATCCGACATGGTGGTGACCAACAAGAAACACCGCGAACACACCGAGCACCTCTGGAATGTTCCGCCACACACAATCAACCCCAAGGTGGGCACCCATATCACCGAGATCATGCGAGGTCTTGAAGATGGCGCGGTGAAGTGGTGCTGGATCCTGGTCAACAACCCCTTCCAGCATCATCCCAACGCAAACCATGCGCTGATGGCGGCGCGCAAGGGCGACAACTTCATCGTTGTATCCGACGCCTATCCAAGCGTTTCCGCCAAGGTTGCCGATCTGGTATTGCCGGCGGCGATGATCTTCGAGAAGTGGGGCGCCTATGGCAACGCCGAACGCCGCACCCAGCAATGGCGCCAGCAGGTATTGCCCCCGGGTGAGGCGCGGGCGGATATCTGGCACATGCTGGCTTTCGCCAAGCGCATCCGCCTCAAGGATGTCTGGGGCGAGCAGAAAGTCGCCGGCCTCAAGGCGGAAGGTTTTCCCGAGGGAAAACTGCCCAGCGTGCTGGGTGAAGCCGGCAAGCATGGCTACGGGCCGGAAACCACGCTTTACGAGGCGCTTTTCGCCAACGATTCGAACAAGAAGCACAAGTGGCCCGACCCCATCGCCAAGGGCCATGGCAACCATGTGGCCGATCTGCTGGGTGATGGCTGGTTTCCCGAGAAGGCGATGTTCGAGGAATACCGTACCTTCGGCAGCGGCCATGGCCACGACCTGGCGCCTTTCGACATCTATCACCACGAGGATGTGCGCGGTCTCAGATGGCCGGTGGTGGAGAAGGACGGCAAATGGGTGGAAACCCTGTGGCGTTTCAACGAGAAATATGATCCCTACGTCAAGCAGGGGACCAGCTTTGATTTCTATGGTGATTTCGCCAAGGCCATCCCCAGCGGCAATCTGGACGGCGTCACCGATGCCAAGCCGGTTGGCTTGCCGGGCAAGGCAAAAATCTTCTTCCGCCCCTACGCGGCGCCGGTTGAACGGCCGGATGCGAATTACGACCTGTGGCTGTGTACCGGCCGCGTGATCGAACACTGGCATACCGGCACCATGACCCGGCGCGTTCCGGAACTGCACCGGGCCGTGCCAGCCGCGGTTTTGTGGATGCACCCGGCGGATGCCGAGAAACGCGGATTCAAGCGCAACGATCTGGTCTGGGTGGAGTCTCGTCGCGGCAAGGTGCGGGTTCGTATCGAGACCGGTGGGCGCAACAAAATGCCGCGCGGTTATGTGTTTGTGCCTTTCTTCGATGAGGGTGTCTTCATCAACCGGGTCACCCTGGATAGCAACTGTCCGATATCCAAGGAAAACGACTACAAGAAATGCGCGGTCAAGGTGTACCGGGCCTGAATCCAACCAGCGAGGAAATAGCCATGAAATTCAAGATCGCATTAGTTGCAGCCTTGGCCGCCCTGCTGGGCGGCGGGCTGCAAGCCGACCCGGTGGCGTTGATGGATGACGTGATCGGCCTGTCCAAAACCAGCGTATTCGACGACCCGGTTCCGCCCGAATTCGCCTACTCGACGCTGGACCCAAAGAAGTCCGGGGTTCTGCCCCGCTTCTGGGATGAAGCGCCGCCGCAGATACCGCATCGTCTCGACAAGTACCTGCCGGTGAACGCCAAGACCAACAAATGCCTGCAATGCCACGACGACCCGGAGGTTATCGGCAAGAAGGTGAAGGGAAAGCCCACCCCCATGTCGGAAAGCCACTACGCGAAGTCGGAGGACGATGAACTCGTCGTCTCCAACAAGCGTTATGTCTGTACCTTGTGCCATGTACCGCAGGCCGATGTGGAGGCATTGGTGGGCAATACCTTCAGGGGGGAATAGGCCTTTACTCCTACCGGGCAAACCGCCCCGGCGGCAGTTTGCCCAGACTACAGGTCGTAGCAGTCGGTCACGCCGGTGCCCGCCAGACGATCGAAATAGCGGGCGCGGTAATAGTGGCGATTGTGGGTGGCGTCATCGGTGAAGGCGGCGCGGTCGTGCAGCACATTGTTGCTGACCAACCCCATGCCTGACTCCAGGCGACCCCGGTAGATGTAGGGTGAGTCGCTGTTGAGCAGACCACGCAGGGTAGCCAGGGCTTCCTGGCTCAGGGCGTCGTCGGTCCACATCACGTTGTTGACGCGGATGGTGTAGCGCATGTGCAGGTCGCCTGACGGCGTGATGCTGAACACCGGACCGGGCTCTTCCTGACGGGCCTCGGCGCCGCCTTCGTCGATGCGCGCCGGAATGGTCATGACCTTGGGACCCATGAGGGCACGGATGTAGTCGGGATTCTTGTCGCGCAGCAGAATGTAGGCGATCTCGTGGTCCATCAGTGCGTTCTCGCCCCCCATGGCGGCCTGCTGCACCACATGCAGGTTGAGGGCATGGATCTGCTTGGCGGCGGTGTTGTAGTAGCCGTCGGTATGCCAGTTGATGGCACGGTTGGTGTAGGGGATGTACTGCTGGCGGATGCCGTCGGTGCGCACGGTCAACGAGGTCAGGCCGGTTTCGTCGGCCAGCCAGTTCTTGTTTATATCCTGCAGGCCGAAGCGGCGTCCCAGGGAGAGCGGAATCTCGGGGTCAGAGTCGGCGCCGGTCTTGCTGGCATACAGCACCATGTTGGCCTTGCGGCAGCGCGCGAGCAGGGCGGCATGCTCGCTGTCCGTCAGGCTGCGGGGATCCTTGATCTCGACCAGCAGGTCACCCAGGTTTTTGGGGTAGTCCATGAGTTTTTGATCGCGCCAGCGCTGATACAGGACGTTGTTGTCGAGGCTGAAGGGGGTGGCGACGGCTTGATGTTTCTGCTGTGGGTTGGCCATGTAAGCTCCTGTGGGTCTGGCTTGCGGGGAAAGGAAAACGGCCGGCAGCCTGACTTGAATCAGGCCAGGGCGTCATTGACTGATATCAACGGCGGTTTGCGTGGAATGGGATCTCGATGCCCGTTTCCGGACAAACCAGCCTATTAGCTCGACCTTGTCAGATATCCGCCCAGCCCAGGTGGTGTTATCGGCGGGGGATTCAGCACCCGTTTTTCTAGCCTGACTGGCCTTGACGGCGCGTCGCGCCCGATGCGTTCGGGAGAAGAGTCGGCCAGATCAGGAGCTGCCATCTGCCACCTCGGCAACCTATGGGCGATGGCGGCCTCCAAGTCGTTGAGTGAGTGCATGGGCCAGGTTTCGCGGTGGACCATCATCTACTTGCCCAGCAACTGCGCAGCCAGCATGACCAAGGCCATGTGGTGATATTGAACCGCCCCTGATTTTCTGAAGGGCTGCAATGTGAGGAACTACTGATGCTCAATCCAGAAAAATTCCCAGCCTATGAAAGGCAGAAACTGGCTGGTCTGCCCGATGCAGGCATTTCACATTGCTCACTTTCACTCGATCGGACAGCCCAGCTTCGTCCGCCTCTTGAGGGCGATGACCCGGCACTTGCCGCTTTATTCTGAATGGTGGCTTGATCCCAGGCAGTAGACCGTCAAGACCCAGTAGGTCGAACGACTCTTTCGGGTAGGGAGGCGAAATTCGTAGCTTGTTTAACGCAATCGTTGCTGAACGACAGCTTTCGGGAATCGGTGAATGACGGCATAGGCCGAGCAGCTGTCTGTGGGCCACCAACCCTGAACGTCTGCTATCAGACTTTTAGCTGTGCTGCTGGTTGCTGGCGTATTCCGGATGCAGTGCAATGTCGAGCAGCAAACCGGCCACCGGTTTGGACCGCAGGCGGCCCGACTCGACGATGCGCAGGCGGCCGGGACGCTCGGTGATCAGCCAACGACCATCTGGCAGGAAGGCGATGGACCAGGGGTGTTCGAGTCCGTCGAGCAGCGTGGCCACGCGGAAGTGATGCGCTTCGGAACAGACTTTGGTGGCTTCTTTGGCCGCCTGCGCGGGGCCGAAATAGAGCCATGCAGGCAAATATGAGGGTAAAGCGCCGGCTCATAATCGCTGCAAAGCCTCCCGGATACGCCGCACCGTGTCGTCCATGCTGGCCTTGCCGGAGACCTCCAGACCAAGGCTGCGGGCGATGGCATTGACCCGCATCGGATTCAGCGGGATGCCACCGGCATCGATGGCGCGGATCAAATCGCGTGCTTGGCTGACCTCGTCGCGTGCTTCTGGTCGGCTGCCGGTGAGGCGCCGCAACCAGGCCGACAGGAGCGGGGCGCGAAACCACGTCATAGGGCGCGTCGCCATGGTGCGGTGTCGAACTGCAACCCCGGAATCATCGGCCGACCTCCTATGTGTTGTTGATGACTGGCATCGTAACCGGATGCTGTAGGAAATACTGGCAGCAGTGGCCGATTGCCAGAAGCCGACACAGATTTTCCGAAGGGCTGCAAGGTGATGCCAGGACCTACAGGCAACGGCAGCGAAGCCGCCCCAACGCGGCATCCTCAATGGCCCGCGCTAAAGAGTGTGATGGAGCCCACGAACCTCCTTGCGCAACGAATCTAGCGGTGGCGTCAATCACGCCATCGTTGCTTTCCGAAACAGTCAGCACGCGGGCCAATGCGGTTTCGGCCAGGGCAAATTGTTGCTGGGTAAATTTGCTTGAGTCGATGCGGCCATCGTCATCAATCGTGAGCATGGCAAACGTGCTACGAACGACGCAGACCGGAACACGGTCAACGACCTCGACAAAAATGTTGGCCATGCGCACGCGCTGTCCCGCCAAGGCGGGTAAGGGATAGCTGGCCGGATCTCGCAGCATCCGGTCAAACTTTGCGTTCGCCAGGCGGTAGAGGGTGCCGTCGTCAGCGATGAGGAATGTGCGGCAACGCAAGCTCATGGATGAGGGTGCCTTATCAATTGTGGCGCTCGCCACGCGTGGTTCGCGCGCCTGAAGTCAGCGATGTAAAAAGTGCAAAGTAAATTTTACATTCTCGCTGGCGGGTGAGTTGGACGCTGGTTACGGTGTCCCGATCTACCGGGTGGCTGACACGCCGTCTGGATCACATCTAAAGGCCAGCGATGAACGGGAACTGCTCCGGCAGCACGCCGCATTTCACCCCATTCTCGAATCAGCGTATCCAGTGGATTCGCTCCCCGAACGCTGGAGCTTGCCGCTTCGAATTCCAGCATGGGCCATGATGGAGGCAGTCGCTACCCTTCTCGGTGCCGCCAGTCTGGCCGCTGGTGTCGCTGTCACGATGAGAAGCCTGAGAACCCGCCACATTCGAAGCCCAACAATCCCGACAGGCTGGCTTCCGGTCCTATCCGCTGAGTTACTGACGCAGCATCTGGGAGCGGCTTCCTTGATCGCTTCAATTCGGGTGAAGACCGGACTCGCACCGACCAACTTCGAGCGGGATTACGGCCAGACGATTGGCCGGTTCATGGATTTTGTCCAGTTGTTGCCGGCTTCGGAATCGCATCACCACGCTCAGCCCGGCGGGCTGTTGCTGCATGCCCTGGAAACCGCCAATATTGCCCTGCATCTGCGCGGCGCCCAGGTTCTGCCGCCGGGTGTGGCGCCGGAGGACATCCAGCGACGTGAACATCGTTGGACTTTCGGGGTGTTCCTGGCCGCGCTGATCCACGATGTGGGCAAGCCCTTGGCGGATCTGCACATCGTCATTGCCAAGCAGCGTGGCGAGGGAACCTGGTCGCCCTTGGCCGGCGCCATGGCCGAGTGCGGCGCTACGCGTTACCGGGTGACGTTTGGAACTTTGCGTGGCACCCCCGATGGCACGCCGGGTGTCAGGAGCTATGCCGCCCACCAGCGCATGGGCATCTTTCTGCTGCAGCGACTCGTACCCCAGTCCACGCTGGCGTGGCTGTCGGAAGATGCGGAAATGCTGTCGCAGCTCACCGCCTTTCTCTCGGGTGAGGATAAAACCAACGCAGTCGCCTGGATCGTGACCCAGGCGGATCGGGAGTCGGTGCGACTCAACCTGCTCACGGGGCCGCGGACGCGCTTCGCTTCGGCTCGGGCGGTTCCGCTGATCGAACGTCTGATGGAGGCCTTGCGCAGGATGTTGGCGGAAGCGGGTTGCCTGCCGCTGAACCGCCCGGGTGCGGCCGGGTTTGTGTCGGATGGCCAAGTCTGGTTCGTTTCCAAGCGGCTGGCGGATGAGGTGCGGGTTTATCTTGCGGCGCACGAGTCGGCTGTGGGCATTCCCGGACCGGAGAAGAACGACCGACTGTTCGATGTTTGGCAGGAATATGGGGCCCTGGTCGCCAATCCTGAAACCGGCGGTGCGATCTGGCGCGTTCGGGTGCAAGCGGACGGATTCGACCAGGTGCTGACGCTGCTGCGTTTTCCGCTGGAGAAGCTCTATCCCACCCCTGCGAGCTATCCGGCCAACTTCGCCGGCCGGGTCATTCCACTGATTGATGCGCGCGATTCGTCGCCGATCGCAACGGCCGAAGCGAGTGCCCCGACTACGGCGGGTGCTGAAATTGGCAGCACTCCGCAGGATGGGGGCAATTTCTCGCCAGGCGTCGTTGCGCCTTCCGGCTTGCCTCCGATGCCGAACCCCGGCGGTGAGCCGGAGCCGGCGCCCGTTGCAGCAGAGGAATTTCTCGAAGAGGATGACGCCACCCAGTTCTTGCCCAGGCCGCCAGATGGCCACCGCATCGCGCCTATGCGACTGCCGGACAAACCGCTCAAGCCAGACCGGTTGGCGAAACCCAAGGCCGCCGCCCAAGGGCCTTCCGAGGCTGCCCTGCGTTTCATGGGCTGGCTGCAGCAGGGGCTGGCCAATGGCAGCATCGCTCACAACGAGACTGGTGCGATGGTGCATTTCGCGGCGGAGGGCATGTTGCTGATCTCTCCCCGTATCTTCCGGCACTTCGCGGAGCGGTTTGGCGAGAAGGGGGATGGCACGCCTTCTAACCTGCTGGAAGACAAGCTCGGTACCGGCATCCAGCGCGAAGTGATCAAGGCCGGCTGGCATCTGCTCGGACCCAAGAAGACCAACGTGCACAAGTACCAGGTGGTTCGGCGCAACGGCAAGGGTGGCAGTCAGCTTTCCGTGATGATCATTCGGGAGCCGCAGCGCTTCATCGAGCCGGTCCCGCCTGCCAATCCACACCTGGTCAGGTCGGATAGTGAACTCGAAACCAAACAGGATCTGGAATGAGGGAGTGTGTCGTGATGGGGTTTATCGAAAGAAATGCTGCGAGCTTGGTGGTCGTGCCGGACTGGTCGGAGTTCTGTGCCTGGGTGAAGGATGCCGGATACGGCGAAGCCTATTTGGATATCAACGACAGTCGTTGCCTGGCTTTGCAGGAGTTGTTCCTGGAAGAAGCGTTCGAGGTGCTGGAAGAGGAGGTAAAGCTATGAACGTGCAGCCCGTCCAGCTCCAACCCATTTTCGACCGGATCATCGCCAGCCACCGGCCGCGCGCGGTTTTCCTGATTCGTGGCGAGATCGTCTCCTGCCCCGCCGGCGGCGTGATCGAGGCGCGCCATCTGCAACGGCCGGGGGCCATTTTCGTGGGGACTTATGACTGCGAGGCGAGCGAGGCCATGCTCCTGGATGATCTGCGCGCCGCTGGGGCCGGGATGGAATAGCCATGGACTATCCGGTCGAGAACCTGCTGCGCCGGCCGGTGGAGTTCATCCCGGCCGGGGTGTTCTTCACCGCTGCCCTGGGCCTGGTTCTAATGCCGGAAACCTTTTTGCTGCCGCCGGTACTCGCCTATCTGGCCGCTGCCGGTCTGGTTTTGCATGCGGGTTGGCGTCTTGCCCAGGGCAGCCGGCTGTTGCGCTATCAGGCCAATCTCAAACGCTTGCCCCGCTATAGCCTGGCCTCGGAGGCCATTCCCTGGTCGGAGCGGGCGTTGTTCTTGGGGATGGGTTTTCAGTGGGATCGTCGCCACACCCAGCGGTTGTATGACGCCCATCAGCCCGAGCACCGCGCGCTGCTGCAGCCCAGCATGCTGTATCGGGCTGCCAGAAGGCTGGAACGGGGTGTGGAGGGCACGCTGTTCGATGGGCTGGCGCGGATTTCCCGGAGGGATGCCTGGTGGAATCCGCTGGCGCCGTTGCCGTCGGTAGGTGGTGATCCGGCCATCCATGGTGTGGAGCCGGATGAGGACGCGGTGTGGATGGACCTCTCCGAGCGGGTGGGGCACATGCTGGTGCTGGGCACCACCCGGGTCGGCAAGACGCGGCTGGCGGAGATTCTCATCACCCAGGACATCCGGCGCGGCGATGTGGTGATCGTGTTCGATCCCAAGGGTGATGCCGATCTGTTGAAGCGCATGTATGCCGAAGCCAGACGATCGGGTCGGGAGGGTGAATTTCATTTTTTCCATCTGGGCTACCCGGAACTCTCCGCCCGCTACAACCCGGTGGGCAGTTTCTCGCGGGTGACCGAGGTGGCCACACGCATCACCAACCAGTTGCCCAAGGAGGGCGAGGGCGCCAACTTCGCCCAGTTCGTCTGGGGCTTCGTCAACGCGATGTCCAAGGCCATGACCGCCCTGGGCCGCACGCCGTCCTACCAGGACATCTACCACTACGCCAACGACATCGAGCCCCTGGTGCTTGACTACTGCCAATTCTGGCTCGACCGGGATCCGCGGGCAGCAGGCTGGCGCGAGGAGATCGAAGCGCTGGAGGTGGATCCCAAGTCCCTGGACCGGGCCATGAAGAACCGCGACCTGGGCGTGATCAAGCTGCTCGAATACATCCGTGGCAAGGGGCTGCACGATGACACGGCGGCGAGCTTGATGAAGATCATCAGCTACGAGCAGAGCTACTTCAACAAGCTGGTGGCCTCGCTGATCCCGCTGCTGGAGAAGCTCACCACCGGCAAGGTGGCCGAGTTGGTCTCGCCGGACATGAGCCGGCTGGATGACCGGCGACCGTTGTTCGACTGGATGGGGGTGATCAACCGGGGTGGCATCGTCTACGTCGGCCTGGACGCGCTGACCGACTACGAGGTGGCCGGCGCTGTCGGCAACTCGATGTTCTCCGACCTGACCTCTACCGCCGGGCGCATCTACAAGCACGGGGAGACCTATGGCCAATCCGCCCCGGCAGCCAAGCGGCGCATCTCGATCCACGCGGATGAGTTCAACGAGTTGATCGGTGACGAGTTCATTCCGCTGCTCAACAAGGCGGGCGGCGCCGGCTACCAGGTGGCGGTCTATACCCAGACCTGGTCCGACGTGGAGGCGCGCATCGGCTCCCGCGCCAAGGCCGAGCAGATCGGCGGCAACCTCAATACGTTGATCATGTTGCGGGTGAAGAACACGGATACCGCCAAGATTCTTACCGACCAACTGGACGAGGTGGAACTGGTCACCAGCATGAGCGCGAGCCAGGCGTCGGACAGCAACAATCCGCTGGATTTCTCCGACTTCACCAGCCGCAACGAGGATCGGCTCAGTGCCCGCCTGGGCCCGATGATCGGACCGGCGGATCTGGTGCGCCTGCCCAAGGGCCAGGCCTTCGCGCTGATCGAGGGCGGCAAGCTCTACAAGTTGCGTATGCCGCTGCCGGATGCCGCCCACGACCCGATGATGCCGGAGGATCTGGCTGCAGTGGCCGAGGACATGCAGTCGAGATACCTGCGGGTTACGCCGGGTGAGTTCGCGCCCGGCTCGGGCTGGGGCTCGGGCTTGGTAATGGGCGATGCCAATCCAAGAGCCGACGACGATTGGCTGCGGCAAGCCGTCGTGGAGGGCAAGGGCAGTGACCTTTAAGCGGAGTGAGGGGCTGGCAGCTCATGATGTATTCCTGTGGCCGCTGAAGTTGGTGTTTTATACCTGGCTCACGCTGGCTCTGATGGCGTTGGCCAGCATGGGCATGGAAATCCTGCTGGCCAAACAGGTCTGGGGCGATGCCGCAGCGCTGGCGCAAGTGCAGCAGACCCTGCACCAGGATCTTGAACTCACCCGCAACCTGCGGCCGGAGGCTCCCCTGACCGGACTGGCCGAGACCTGCGCCAGAGAGGTCTATGGCTTCTTCTTCCAACTGATTCCGTTCGAGCGCTGGATGACCAACGCCGCGCTGCTACCGGCCAACCCCGACATCCCCGCCTATGGCGGCGACATCATCGCCCGCAATCATCTCGTCTATCACCTGCAGGACGAGCTCTACCTGGCCATGGTCCGGGCGCAGATTTTCGGGGTTCGGCTGGCGATTTTGATTGGCGCGATGCCCTTGCTTCTGCTGGTCTGGTGCCTGGGATTGGTGGACGGCCTGACCCAACGCAGCATCCGGCGCGCCTGCGCCGGCCGGGAATCGTCTTCGATGTACCACCGTGCCAAGTTCTTCCAGTTTGCTGGCCTGGGAACCGGGGCGATGCTGTATCTGATGTGGCCTGTCAGCATCCGGCCGGAATGGATCATTTTGCCCTTGGCATTACTGATCGGGGTGCTGTCGCGGGTGCAGTGGACTTACCTCAAGAAGTATCTTTGATGTCTGCCCATACTTGATGCCCACCCGCGTCGGGGTGAAGATCGCCCTGGCTTGGGCACTTCATGAAAGGGCAAATCCATGTTCCACGGCAATCCCACGCTCGAAATCGCCAGCGGACTGAAGGTGTTACGCGATCGCATCGAGGCCGCACAGATTCCCTCCTCAAAGCTGGACGAGACGCTCAACATTGCCACCTGGAACATTCGTGAATTCGGCAAGGTTCGTCGTTCCGAGGCAGCCATCCATTACATCGCGGAGATCATTGGTCAGTTCGATCTTGTCAGTCTGACAGAATTGCGCGATGACCTCAGCGACCTGGGGCGTGTGCTGAAGATTCTCGGTCCGTACTGGCGGGTGATTTATTCGGACATGATTCCGGATCCCGGCGGCAACCGTGAACGGCTGGCTTTCGTGTATGACCACCGCGCCGTGACCTTCACCGGCCTGGCCGCCAGCGTCAATCCGCCGCGCAAGAAGACTGGCAGCGAATATGTGCCGGAATTTACCTGGTGGCGCATGCCCTATATGGCTTCGTTTTCTGCGGGGAATTTTGATTTCGTGGTCATCGTCGCCCACATCCGCTGGGGGGATAAGCAAGCCGACCGACTGCCGGAGATCCGCTCCCTGGCCGAATGGGTTGACCTGAAACGGCATCAGAACACCGCCGAAGACAAGGACATCCTGGTGATGGGCGACTTCAACATCCCCAGTCGCAAAGGGGCGCTATTCGAAGCCATGACCAGCAAGGGATTGAGCATCCCGAAGGCGCTGCAGAAACTGGAGTTCGGCTCAGACCTGGCCAAGGGCAAGCGCTACGATCAAATCCTGCACTACCCCACCTATCCAGATAACTTTTCCAACCTGGGCGGCGTGCTCGACTTTTATCAGGGCGACAGCGAACCCCTGTTCCCTGGCCTGACCAAGGCCAAATTCACCTACCAACTCTCCGATCATCTGCCGCTCTGGATGCAGATGAATACCGACATCGATGATGTGCAACTGGATCAGATCATCAGGGCACGTTCGATGCGGAAACCTCGATAGCAATCGAAAGACCATCCTCTTTCCGGCGCAGCGCATCAAGTGCCTTTCCAATCTGCTCCGGAAAGTGACTGCATTTCGTCAGGTAAGTTGTCTCCCGTTTATTTCGTTTTCAAGCCCGCGCAGGATGGTCATGACCCTGTCCAACGCGGGCACTTCACCGAAAATCATGTTTGCCATAGCACGGTAGTCGGCTTCGACCGCCGCCAACACCGTCCCCGTTGGCACCAGGCAGAAGGTTCCCGGCTGCGCCTGGTCATAGCGTGCCCAACTTCGCGGATAAAAGCGCTGTTTGAACACCACCACGTCGGCCAACAACGCCGTGTCCGCCAACGCGGCAGCCTTGACCGGGGACTCGGCCATTTTGGCCAGGTCGTAGTAGTGGCGAGAATAGCGAGGCGGCTGCGGGCTGCCCTCAGGACGGTGTGCCTCGTGATGCAGAATCGTCGCCTTCTCCCAGAATGTCCGTTCCGCCCTGATCACCCTGACCGGGCATTCACGTCTAGCAAATACCTGGGGAAATGCTTCGGCGGCATAGCATCTGATCAACCGCTCTTCATGCGGCAGCCAGGAAGCCAGCGGACCGATTTCCAGGCGCACCTCGGGGCGTAAATAGCGATCGGGAAACGCGCCGGGATAGCGGATATTGATGACGTGCGGATCGGTTTTCTCGATCTCGCAACGACAAACTTCGCCCAATGCCGCCGCCACCCGCACCAGCAACTCGCCGCCGATATACGTCAGAGCCTGCGCGTTGATCGCCTCGTTAAGCTTCTCCTGCTGCGCCTTGGAACGCTTGGCCAGTGGATCCTCGCCTCCCAGCACGCGCCAATCGAGAATCAGGTCGATGTCTTCCGAAAACCGCTCGATCAAGCGATACACCTTCGAGAGGCTGGTGCCGCCCTTGAACATCAACAGGCGTGCAAGCTCGGGCTGTTGAAACAAGCGGTCGAGCACCCAGGTCACCCAGAAATCCTTTTCCACCACCGCCGGGGTCGTGCGCATCCGCGCCGCCGTCTCGGAAAACAACGCACTGCGCTCCGCCACCGCAAGCCGGGCCACCCTGTCCATCAGTCAGACTCCCGGCAAACCTGCTTGATGATCTGGTAAATCCAGCCGGTCACCGCGCGGGTGTCCTTGAGGATGCGTTCGCGGAGAGACGCAGCCAGTTGTTGACGCAAAGTTTCGATGACGACCTGATCGACATGCTCCTTGCCCAGGGCTTTCAGAGCCTGCACCAGCAGGCCGCTCTCCCGATATTTGAACCCCGTGTCTTTCAAGGCGGATCTCCTGAAGGCCAGAGTCTGCTCGCCGTTTTCCCCAATCGCGTATTCGCGGCTTGGGCCATCGGAGAGATAGACCCACTTGCCGGGCACCTGAGTGGAAAGTCCCAACTGGTTCAGGGCCGTGTCGCCGGAAGGCAGGATGCGCCAGTTGAACTTGCGCGCCAGTGCCTGGGCCACCTGATCGACATCCGGGCTCAGAGTCTGGCCCAGCAGCTCGCTATAGCGAGGGTAATCATAGACGCCATGGCAGACCCGACGAATCGTGCCGGTCTTGGCCAGACTGGAAAGCGCCTGATGGATGTTGACCTCGCCAAACTCGGCAACGAAGTCAATCTTGGTGAACGCCCACCCCCTGCCGCGTCCATATATCCTGGAAAGTATTTTTTGATCAATTGGTTGCATCAATCTATCGGGTAATTATTTTCAGGAAAAAGGCATTGTTTTGCTGAACGTAGCACAGCCTGGAT
Organism: Betaproteobacteria bacterium; assembly: GCA_020061585.1. Classification (GTDB taxonomy): domain Bacteria; phylum Pseudomonadota; class Gammaproteobacteria; order Burkholderiales; family Thiobacillaceae; genus PFJX01. The sequence continues at coordinate 61,082 of JAGUXX010000118.1, forward strand.
TGAGGTGCCATGGGGATTTGTCGAATGAAAAGATGAAGGCCCAGATGGAGGCAAGAAATGGGGAAAGATGTGGGCAAGATATGGCGGCGGGAAACAGCAAGCTTGCTTTATTCGGCTGACGGACTTGGCGGATGCCTCTTGATTCCAGCCGCATCAAGCATAGCTGCCGTCGCTGTGTTCACAGACTGGCGTACCGGGTCCAGGTCGAGTCGGGCGTAGATGGCTGTAGTTTGCTGACTCTTGTGATTCAGGCTCTTGCCGATGATCGCCATGGAAGCGCCGGTCTTGGCCTGCCAGCTTCCAAGGGTGCGGCGCAGGTCGTGAATGCGCAGGTTTTGGATGCGCACATCATCGATATTGATGCCAGCTTGCTTTGCCACCATCCGTGCCCGTGTGAGCTTCGTTTCGATGGACTCGGGTATCGGGTCACCTGTCACCGAGTCGGTGGTTTCAGCAAAGTGACCTCCTTCCGCTTCAATCCTTTCGATCAACTGGGTGAGTTCGTCCCGATCGAATATTCGCAGCCAGCCCTTATGGGGTTCCATGAGATGCCCGGTCTTGCCATGACTTGGGAAAACGTAGGTCGCGTTTTTTTCGGCGGTATCCCGACGGTTATCCAATATGGCGAGCGCTTCCGGTGAGAGCGTGACATTTTGTGGCGTACCGTTCTTGGTCTCCGGGATGCGCCAGATGCCTTCATCGAGGTTGATATCAGCCCAGCGCATGGCCAGCACATTGCTGCGCCGCGCGCCTGTCAGCAGGGACAGCAGAAAATAGTCACGTACGATGGGATTGGGTTCTTCTGCCAGAGATGCAAAAAAGCGGGGCAGTTCATTGGACTGCAGGAAACGATCCCGGCTTTTTTCCGGGTTGCGCCGGATGCCGCGCGCTGGGTTGTTCTCCACCAGTCCCCATTCCAGGGTGCGGCCGAATACGGAGGAAATCAGGGCCAAGACTCTGTTGGCGACAACGGGGTGGCCGGACTTGGTGATATCTGAATGAATCAGAGCGATGCTTTGCCGTGTGATGCTGGACAGCTTTTTCGAGCCAAGCGGCTTTTGCAGATATTGTTGATAGCGCTGCTCATCTCCTTCCCAGGTGCGCTTGCTTATCTTGGCGTGCCGACCGAGATATTCCTTGAAGAGATCACCAAAGGTGAGTTCCCCCTTGTGCGCCCGTTTCACCTCCGCAGGGTTGGCTCCGAACTCGATGGCGGCATTGATCTCGGCTGACTTTCGCCGTGCCTGCTCAATACTCATCTCAGGATACCGGCCCAACGTGACCCGTTCTGGACTGCCGCCCTTGATCCGTCGATACAGCGAGAAGGTTTTTACCCCGCTTGCGCTGACACGGATCTGCAGTCCTGTGGTCTTGGTATCGTGATAAACTGATCGACTGCCTTCTGCAGGCAATGGCAGGATATCTAATGCTGCTTTTGTAAAGTTGAATTGTTTACCCATTTTTGACCTCCGGACACGTTCTGGGGGTTACGCCGGGGTTACGAAATAGGTGAAATTGTGGTGTTTTTTGTGTAACCCCGTTAAGGTTAATTTATATCTAGTTTGTTGTTTTGTATAGGTTTGTAGTGCTTGATGTGTCTTGGTTAAACGCACGGAGGTTAGACTGTTAATCCGTGTGTCCCTGGTTCGAGTCCAGGTCGGGGAGCCAGAATAATTCATCGATAATTTCAAAAAGCCGCTTCCCAAGTGGCTTTTTTGTTTTCAAGGGATGGCAAGTTCCACCCAGACAGGACTCGCATGAGCACGCTGCCCAATTGCCCGAAGTGCAATTCAGAATATACCTATCAAGATGGCGACCTGCTGGTCTGCCCGGAATGTGCGCACGAATGGACGCAACAGGCGGCGGAGGCGTCCGATGACAATCGGGTGGTGCGGGACTCCAATAACAACGTGCTTGTGGATGGCGATAGCGTGACCGTGATCAAGGACCTGAAGGTCAAGGGTTCGTCATTGGTGGTGAAGGTCGGCACCAAGGTAAAGAACATTCGCATCGTTGAAGGCGACCACGATATCGACTGCAGGATTGATGGCATCGGCGCCATGCAGTTGAAATCCGAATTCGTCAAGAAAGCCTGACTGCTGGCCGGTCAGGTATGCACATGATGCACCAGACTCAGCCCTCAAATCCCCTCCATGGCGTTACGCTCGAACGATTGCTGAACGAACTTGTGGCGTTTTATGGCTGGGATGCATTGGCTCGGGAGGTCAACATCCGTTGTTTTACCCATGACCCCAGTATCGCTTCTAGCCTCAAGTTTCTGCGTCGTACGCCGTGGGCGCGCGAGCGTGTCGAGTTGTTGTATGTCGACATGGTGGCCAATGTCGACGAGACACGACGGCCATAGGCTTGACCGGTCTTGCGCGACGCCAGCAAGAAATCGGATCAAGTCGGTCAGCCGCCGGACTGCAGGAAATGCAGGCACTATTTCATCACGCATGATCCTGATTTGCCCTATGGCTGCCGGGCCATGCAATTCAAGAGCCGCCGTCCACCCGGTAGGGTGGTGTTCGAAGCCTGCGGAAATTATTGTCTGTTGTTTCAGCCGAAGCTGGAACGACAGTAGCCGGTGCGCCCCGGCGATCCAGGGACAACGCTTCCAGCAATCTGATCTATAGTTCAAGCATGTTTGAAACGACTTCAGCCATTGCCGCCACACTCGCCGCTTCGCAGTCGCAAGTCGGCTTGCTGGCGGTTCGCCTCGCCAACGAAAGTCAGCGGCAGGTCGCCGATTTGCTTGCGGATGCCGTGCGGGCCGCAGCCAATCCACAGCACCTCGGCAATCAGGTGGACACCACGGCGTAGGCCATACCGGTTCGGCGACTCGGTCGAATGTCTGCCGCTCGGTTCGTATTGTCGATTTCAGTCTCAATAGACTGTGTCGGACTCGTTCTTTAACAAAGTTATGGCCACCCGCAGGTCGTCCAGTTTGGCCATCAGCATCTCCTGGCACTCCAGCAGTCGGGTGCGTAGGGCGAGTACTTTGTCGGATTCGCCCAGCGCCGCCGCGGAAAGCAGTTGCAGGGCGATTTCGTGCATCGCGACATGGATCGGATGGATGCTGACGTACTCTTCGAGAAAGCCGTATTTCTCGCGGCCTCGGCGGTCGTACCAGCGGCCGAAGCCGCAGCCGTGGATATCCATGGTGATGCAGGGCGCGTGATTGCCGTTATCCACCGCTGAAAATACCTGATCCACCCAGCGACGGTGGGCGAGTTCGGCGGACAGCAGGGGCAGATCCTCATGTTCCAGACGCATGGTCGACAGCGACCATTCATATCCGAGCTGGAAGTTGGGCAGCCATGCCTCCAGTTTCGCGGCCGGCATCGGCATTGCCAGGCCGTGGCCTTGGGCGATGTTGCAGCCGAACTGCATCAGCATATTCCCCTGGCTGGCCGATTCGACGCCTTCGGCGACTACCTTCAGATTGAAGGCGGCGGCAAGCCCCAGAACGCCTTCGACGATGGCGAAGTCTTCCATGTCGTCGAGCATGTTGGCGATGAAGGTGCGGTCGATTTTAAGGGCGGCGGCGGGCAAGCGCTTCAGGTATGTGAGCAGAGAGTAACCGGTGCCGAAATCCTCGATCGCGAAGGTGACGCCAATTCGGCCGCAGGCATCGATCACCTTGCCGACCAGCCCGATGTCCTGCAATGCCGCGGTCTCCAGAATTTCCAGTTCCAGCCAGCCTGGCGGCACATCCGGATATTCGGCAAATTGTTCCAGCAGCCATTGGTCCAGGTTGGGTTGATGCAGCAGCCGCGCCGAGATGTTGACGCTGATCGGCATGTTCAAACCTTTTTCCAACCAGACGGACATTTGCCGGATGGCTTCGCTGATGGGCCAGCGGTCGATCTGGATCGACAGGTCGGAGTCTTCTATGGCAGTCAGGAAATGGGCTGGCGTCAATATGCCCGAAACGGGGTGCCGCCAGCGAATCAATGCTTCTACGCCGACCACCTGGCTAAGACGCATGTTGATTTTGGGCTGGTAGTAGAGGATGAACTGTTTGCGGTCCAGCGCCAGACGCACGCCGGTCAGGATTTCGCGGCGCGTGCGCGCCAGCCGGTCCTGTTCCGCATCGAACGTGATCCAAGTAGCGCGGCCGGCTTGCTTGGCTTCATACATGGCCTGATCGGCATGCCGTAACAGCGTGTCGGAGTCGTTGTCATCGAGCGGATACAAGGTGACGCCGATGCTGGCCGAGACACTCAGATTCAGATCGCCGATCAAAACCGGTTCGGCGATCGAATCCAGCATGCGGGACAGAATGTGTCCGACTTCCTCGGTATTCGCGATATCGACCAGTACCAAGGCGAATTCATCGCCGCCCAGGCGCGCCACGGTATCGCCGGAGCGCACGCCTTGCTTCAGTCGGTGCGCAATCTCGATCAGCAATTTGTCGCCGATATCGTGGCCGTGGGTGTCGTTGATCGGTTTGAAGACGTCCAGATCGAGGTAGCCGACGGCCATCAGGGTGTTGTGACGGCGCGCTTGGGCGAGCGCCTGATTCATCCGATCGGCGAACAGCACGCGATTCGGCAGACTGGTCAGCGCGTCGTAGTGGGCCAGCGATTCCAGACGCTTCTGGGTTTCGCGGAGATGGGTGATGTCGGAGAACACTCCGACCATGTGCAGCAACTGGCCGTCGCCATTGCGTACCGCGTGTATCGCCAGCGATTCGAGGAAGATCGAGCCATCCTTGCGGCGGTTGGTGACTTCACCCTCCCAACTACCCCGGGTGAGGATCGAGTGCCACATCGACTGATAGAAATCAGTGTCGTGCAGGCCGGATTTAAGCATGCTCGGTTTATTGCCGATGGCTTCATCCTGACTGTAGCCGGTGAGGCGGGTGAAGGCCTGATTGACTTCCAGGATCATGCCATCCGGAGCGGTGATCATGATGCCGTCATTGGTGTTGTCGAAAACGCTGGCGGTACGTTCCTGGCGCTGTTCCGCCGCGACCTGCTCGGTCACGTCGGCAATCACCTCGATGAAGCCGGATACCATCCCCGCCGCGTTGAAATTGGGAAACGCGCTGATGTGAATCCAGCCGGTCGAGCCGTCGTCGCGCAGCAGTCGCATGCGCGATTCCACGCCAGATCTGGTGCGCATGCACTCCGCGCCAGGGCAATGTTCGGGGATGAACTCCGCGTGGCTGAAGGCTATCTGGCATTTGGCGCCTTCCAGGGCGCCCGATTCCTTGCCGAGCATGCGTTCCAGCCCGGCATTGACCATCAGGATATTGAAATCACCGTCCACCATCATGACGCCAAGCTGGATATTGTCGATCAGCGCCCGATACAACGATTCCGATTGACGCATGGCATCGAGTATCGCCTTGTGCTGTGTGATGTCCTCGCGCAGACAGATGCTATGGGTCAGTTGATTCTGTTCGTTCAGCACCGGGATGATTCGGACATTCTCCACCGACATCGCGCCGTTGCCGTATTGGCTGAGCAGTTCGCCTTCCCAGGCGCGACCATTTCTGATGGCATGCCACATCTTCTTGTGGTGGGGACGGGGAGCCGATTCCTTGTCGATCTGTTCGAGGTTTAGGCCGATCAGATTCGCGCCGTCATGCCCTCCGCGGTCGCTGTAGCGCTGGTTGGCGAACTCGATCCGGCCTTTCGGGTTGATGACGACGATGGACAACGGGCTGTGATCGAGAACCCGTTTCAGAATCCGCGCGCTTTCCAGCGCTTGCGCCAGATCAACAGGCTGATGCGCCTCATTCAGCAGCCAGGCAAGTCGGCCGTCTTGGCGGTCATCGACCCGATGAGCGTCGGGCTGAGGAGGGTCGATCGCTGGGATGTTTGCCGATGAATCTTCACTATCTTGCATTGCCGCTCCCGTAACGCACGCTACCCCACAACGGTTATACCGATTATTCAGGGGGTAACCTAGGCGAGCAGCTTACTTGATCGCGCGGTATTAGTGGAGTGACCACGGTCACGATGAGGATGAGAGCGCTTGCCGACCAGGCTGGATGGCGGGGCCCGATCAAATGTCGCAAGCAAGGTCTCAGACGCTGACCTTGATCGGCCATCCCAGCGCCTCGACGCGCCTGGCCAGCGTGTTCAGCCAGGGTTCCGGGAGCGCTTGCAGACGCGGCGCTTCAATTTGCGTTGAAGGCCGCGCCAGGCCATACAGCAGCACGCCGCGCAGGGGCAGATGTTCCGCCCTGGCGCGACTGAGCATGGCCAGCCAGGCGGCGATCTCCAGCTCGGCGGGCGGGGCGTTATCTCGCATGAACATGCAGGTCTGAATCCAGGTCGGGCATAGCGCGGCGACGGTCTTCAGGCGCTGGTAATGGCTTTCCGGATCGGTTTTGCTGTGGTTGACCGCGCGCATGCCGTCTGGCGTGGCGCGGTCGAACTTGAACCAGACTTCGCCATTCAGTTGCGCCATCCGGCTCAGCGCCCGGCGCACCCCGGGTTTGCCGGCCAGACTGCCGTTAGTGATCAACACCAGCTTGATCTTGCCCAGCAGGTCGAACTCGGCCAGCACGCCGCCGATCAGTTCGACCACTTCGGCGAACTCGGCGGCGCTGGTCGGTTCGCCGTTGCCGGACAGCGCGATGTCGTTCAACCGGCGCATGTCTTGCGGCACGCCGCGCGTCAGAAAGTCGCCATGCACGATGTCGGCTAGCATCCGGCGCAACTCGTCGACCAGTAACGCCAGATCGATCGGCGGCGGACCGCCGCGCTTCAGGTCCGGCACCTGGCAGTAGACGCAGCGCCAGTTGCAGGCATTGTTGGGGTTCAGGTTGACGCCCACCGATACCCCCCCGGCCCGACGCGACACGACCGGATAGACATAGCGCATGCCGACGCTGTCACGATCGTGGTTGCGGGTGGTGAGCGCCGAGGTCGGCGCGCGGGAGGACGAATTCATGCGCGAATTCTGGCACACTGGAACGGCGCGTATGCGATGCCGCGCGATGCAACCCGCTGCCGATGTCGGCCGGGTGCGAGATTTGACCAACCCGGTTTGCCATACCTCGATAGCCCATGCCAAACAAGATTCTGTTCCGCCTGCTGATTTTGCTGTTCCTGCTATGTCCCCCGGCGTTGGCCGGATTCAGTGTCACCACCGAGAGCGGCGACCGCATCGAGGTACGTGTCTGGGGCGAGTCCAATACGGGCCCGCTGTACATCTGGCTGCTCAACCAGTATGCCGAAACCGGACGTTACGACAGTCTGGCGGCGGCGCTGGCAGAGCAGGGCGCCAGCGTCTGGCGGGTCGATCTGCTGGATGCCTTGATGCTGGAACGAACCGCCGAAGCGATCCGCAACATGTCCGGCGATCCGGTCGCCAGCCTGCTGCAAGCGGCGGTCAAAACCGAACGACGCCCGATCGTGCTGGTCGCCAGCGACCGGATGGCGGTGCCGCTGCTGAAGGGCATGCGCGAATGGCAGGTTCGCCGCCAGTCGAGCAAGGACGCGGCCGGCAAGGCCGACGCGGTGGCCGGCGGCATCCTGTTTTTCCCCAACCTGTTTCGCGGCACGCCGGTGGCCGGCGAAGAGCCCGAATTAATGGAAATCGTCAGTGCCACCAACCTGCCGTTGATGATCATGCAGCCGGAGCTGGGGTCGAATCGCGGCCGCCTGCCGGGGTTGCTGAAAACCCTGCATACAGCGGGCAGCCCGGCCTACACCTGGCTGGTACCGGAAGTCCGTGACTACTATCTTCTGCAAACCGAAAAACCGCAAAGCGAGAGCCTGCAGGCGATGGCCGGCAAGGTGCCCGAACCGGTGGAACGGGCGATCAGCGCGACGCCGCGACGCATACAGATGGCCGCTCGGCTGCTCGATGCCAGTCCTAAACCGAGCAAGCCGCGGCCGATCAGTGAAGTCCAGCTCAAGGCCAGCGCCCCAGCCTACGGTCTGATCGAACGCCCGCGTCGTCCCGCGCCGGATTTCAAACTGCTCGATGCGCACGGCAAGATCCACAGTTTGAAGCAAGGCCCGAACCCGGGGCGCGTCACCTTGGTCAACTTCTGGGCGACCTGGTGCCCGCCCTGTGTGCATGAGATTCCGTCGATGAATCGGCTGGCCGCGGCTTACGATGAACGGGAATTCGGCATCGTGTCGATCAACTTCAAGGAAGACCCGCAACATGTGTTGGCCTTTCTCAAACGGGTGAATGTCGATTTTCCTGTGCTGCTCGATGACGATGGCGCGGTGTCGGGACGCTGGAAAGTGTTCGCCTTTCCGAGCAGTTTCCTGCTCGACCGGCAAGGCAATATCCGCTACTCGGTGAATACCGCCATCGAATGGGATGATCCCGAAGTGAAAACCGTCATTCAGCGGCTGCTGAATGAAGACCGACCGGCCAAGTAGCGAACGGAACACAACCGACTATGCACGTCGAGCGCTTCGCGCCGCGCCTGATCGCCTGGCAGCGGCGGCATGGCCGCCACGCGTTGCCGTGGCAAGGCGGCGCGGCGGGCGATGCCTACCCGGTGTGGCTGTCGGAAATCATGTTGCAGCAGACCCAGGTGGAAACCGTCATCCCTTATTACCAGCGTTTCCTGGCGCGCTTTCCGGATCTGGCGACCTTGGCGGCGGCGCAACAGGATGAGGTGCTCGGACTGTGGTCCGGACTGGGCTATTACAGCCGGGCGCGCAATCTGCACCAGGCCGCGCGGCGCATCGTGGCGGAACATGGCGGGCGATTTCCGCGCCAGTTCGACGCCATTCTGGCGCTGCCCGGCATCGGCCGCTCCACCGCCGCCGCCATCGCCGCGTTTGCCTATGCCGAACCGCGCGCCATTCTCGATGGCAACGTCAAACGGGTGCTGGCGCGGGTGTTCGGCATCGACGGCTGGCCGGGCGAACGGGCGGTGCAAGAGCGGCTCTGGGCGCTGGCCGAAGCCTTGCTGCCCGGCGGCGAGATTCGCGCCTATACCCAGGGCTTGATGGACCTCGGCGCCACCGTCTGCACGCGCGGTCGTCCAGGTTGCGAACGCTGTCCGTTCAACGTCGAGTGCCTGGCCAATATCCAGGGCAGGCAGCGGGAGTTGCCCGCCGCTCGGCCGAAAAAAACGCTGCCCGCCAAGCGCACGGCGATGCTGGTCATGCTGCATGCCGGCGAGGTATTGCTGGAAAAGCGTCCCGACAGCGGCATCTGGGGCGGGCTGTGGAGCCTGCCCGAATGCGCCGAACAGGATGATCCGGCGCGGGCGGCCGAACAGCTTGGCTACCCGGCGCGGCTGACCGGCGAACTGCCGGCTTTCGAGCATGTGTTCACGCATTTTCGGCTCACCATCCAGCCCTGGCGCCTGCAAGTCGATCGCCTGGCCGGCGCGGCCGAACCGGGGCGTATCTGGCTGGCGCTGGATGATCTCGACGGCGCCGCGCTACCCACCCCGGTCAGGCGGATTTTGTCGGCGCTGAAAGCGTGAATGTCGGTTCGCGGCGCAAAACATTTCCCGATAACCCGGGAACCGGGTCGGTCAATGCCGGTCGATGCGCTGTTTCGCGCTCGCGTGCAACGCAAAACAACTCGGAAAACTACGTATTCATTCAATCAGAAAGGAAAACCATGCTGTCGCAAAAACCGCTCGCCATCGCCTTGTCCGCCGTCATTCTGACATTCAGCACCGGGGTTCAGGCCAACGACCTGAAACCGGAGGAAATGATCAAATTCCGCAAGGCCGCCTACAACTTCATGGCCTGGAACATGGGCAAGATCAAAGCCAATCTGGAAGGCAATTTCAACCAGGATGCCGTTGCCAACGCCGCCGGAGCCATCGCCGCCGTCGCCAATTCCGGCATGGGCGCGCTCTATGCGCCGGGCACGGACAAGAATATCGGCAACGAAAAAACCCGCCTGAAATCCGAGTTCTTCAAGGAGCCGGACAAAGTTCGTGAAATCGCCGTCAACTTCAACAAGCAGGCCAACGAACTGGTCAAGGTCGCGGCCAGTGGCGATGCCGGCGCGGTGCGGACCCAGTTCGCCAAGCTGGGCGATGCCTGCAAGGCCTGCCACGACCCCTATCGCGCCAAGTAAGCGCTGCTCCGGCCGCCGCGCCGCCGGATTACCAGTCCGGGGTGGCGGTCGTGGCGGCCGGCGGTGGTGGCGCGGGTTGCAGCGCCAGCACGCCGGATACCGCGCCGGCGGCGACCAGCACCGCGAAGATCAGTGCGATGCCGCCCGCGATGGCGCTGGTTGGTGAGCATCGAGCTTCCAACGGCGCTTCCCGGGTTTCCTTCCAGCCGGTCAACATCGGCCGCACCAGATCGACGCGACGCTTCAGACGATAGAAGGCGATGGCCGCCAGATGCAGGCCGATCAATCCCAGCAACACATCGAAGCCGAGGTGATGCAGACTGGTCAACTGATCGCTGAGCGATTTGTTCACCCATCCGGACAGCAGGCCGGCAAACGCGATATCGTCATTGGCGAACAAGCCGCTGGTGGCCATCGCCAGCGGTAGCAGCAACAACAGCAGCACCGACCAGCCGCCCAGCGGCGTGTGGCCGAAACCGCGCCATTCGCCGCGCAGATAGGCCAGCACCCCGGCCGGGCCACGCACAAATTCGACGAAGCGGGCATGCCGCGTGCCGACAAAGCCCCACACCAGACGAAACACGATCAGGCCGATGATCGCCAGCCCGATGCGTTGATGCCAGTCCATTGCGCCGAAACGCTGTGTCAGATAAGCCGCGCCTATCGCCAGAACCAGCAACCAATGGAACAGGCGCAGCGGCCAATCCCAGACATAAACCCGATTTCCCATCGTTTCGATACTCCAAGCGGTTGTGTGGTCAATGACGCGCAAGCTTACCGGCAAGTTCCGAAACGCGCCTGATGCGCCGGATGATTTCAGGTTTAATCAGGCTTGCTTGGAAATAACCGCGCGCGAAGTCATTCCGCCCCGACTCCCCACGTTTTTTCGCCACCATGAATCCTGTTCAACCCGACCCGACGCAAATCGCCGCCAGCCGCGCCAGAACCGCCAGTGAACAGATCGTTCAGGCGCTCGCCGACGGCAAGAACAAGCGGGTGCGCAAGTTGCTGGACGCCATGCATCCGGCCAAGATCGCCGCGCTGCTGGAAATGCTCGGGCCCGAGCAGCGCGCGGCGCTCTGGCAACAGGTCGATTCCGAGCTCGAACAGCGCATCCTCTCGCACCTGAATCTGGATCTCGGTCGGTGGCTGGCCGGCGAGTCGGGCGATGCGCAGCACCCCGGGCAGGCCGACGCGGATCACGTGGTTGAGATCAACCAACTCGATGCGGTGCGTCAGGCGCTGGGGCAGGGCAAGTTGAAGCGGGTCGGCAAGATTCTGCAGCACATGCATCCGGCCAAGGTCGCCGGGCTGCTGGAGGGCTTGCCGCCGCAAGAGCGGCACGCGGTGTGGAGCATGGTGGAGACCGAGCGCAGCGGCAAGGTGCTGACCTATGTGCACGACGAGATCCGCGCCGCGCTGGCGCGCGAACTCGATCCGGACGATCTGGTCGCGGCGGTTCAGTCGCTCGAACTGGATGACCTGGTCGACCTGATCCAGACCCTGCCGCACGAGTTGGCCATCAAGCTGCGCCACACCACCAGCGGCAGTCGCCGCAAGCAGCTCGAATCGATGCTGTCGTACCCGGAGGATTCCGCCGGCGGCCTGATGAACGCCGACCCGATCGAAGTCCGCGCCGATGTCAGAGTCGGCACCGTGCTGCGTTACCTGCGTTTGCTGGAGACGCTGCCGCCGCAGACCGACATGTTGATGGTGGTCGATCGCAAGGGCCACTACCAGGGCGCTTTGCGGCTCAGCGCGCTGGTCACCTCGGCGCTGGAACTGCGCGTGGCGGAGGTGATGCAGACCGATGTCGCCGGCATCGCGGTGGACATGAAGGATATCGAGGTCGCCCGATTGTTTCAGGACCATGACCTGTTGTCGGCGCCGGTGGTGGATGCGCACAACCGGCTGATCGGCCGTATCACCGTCGACGATGTGGTGGACGTGATCCGCGATGATTCCGATCGGGCGATGATGCACATGGCCGGTCTCGACGACGAGGCCGACATGTTCGCGCCGCTGCTGGTCAGTTCGCGCCGCCGCGCGGTGTGGCTGGGCATCAATCTGGTGACGGCGTTTCTGGCGGCCTGGGTGATCGGCCAGTTCCAGGCCACGCTGGCGCAACTGGTGGCGCTGGCGGTGCTGATGCCGATCGTCGCCAGCATGGGCGGCATCGCCGGCAGTCAGACCCTCACCCTGGTGATCCGCGGGCTGGCGCTGGGACAGGTGCAGAAAGGCAATATCCGGATACTGCTGAACCGGGAAGTGGGAATTTCCATCCTCAACGGCATCCTCTGGGCGGTGGTCATCGCGCTGCTGGCGGTGGCCTGGTTCGGCGACTGGGGCATCGGCGGCGTGCTCGGCGTCGCCATCCTCATCAATCTGCTGTGCGCCGCGCTGGCTGGTCTGGCGATCCCGTTGATCCTGGATCGCATGGGCATCGACCCGGCGCTGGCGGGCAGCGTGATTCTGACCACAGTGACCGACGTCATCGGCTTCTTCGCCTTTCTCGGTCTGGCGACGCTGTTGCTGCTTTGAGGCGCGGCGCGCAAGTTGCGCGGGGTTGTCACAAGCCGGCTATCCCTTCCCCTTGGAAGCGTACAGCCCGGCTTCAGGCATCGAGACCCGGGTCAGGTCTCCCAGGCCGGTTGATCGGCGAAGCGCCGCGCCAGAAAATCCACGAACGCCCGCACCCGGCTGGAAAGATGCCGCGTCGGCGGGTACACCGCGTAGGCATTGAGTTCCGGCCAGAGGTGGTCGGTCAGCAACGCCACCAGCGCGCCGTCGCGCAATGCGTCGCGCAGATAGAAGGTCGGATGCAGGATCAGCCCGTGTCCGGCCCGCGCTGCCTGATAGAGGAAGTCGCCGTTGTTGGCCAACAATTTCACCGGCACCTGCACGCTGCCTGGCGCGCCGTCCGGCGTTCGGAAATGCCACAGACCGGGGTTGGGCCGATTGCTGTAGGCCAGACAGACATGTTGTCGCAGGTCGTCCGGCAGGGTCGGCGTGCCGTGGCGTTGCAGATAACCCGGACTGGCGCCGAGCAGATGCCGGATCGGCGCCAGACGCCGCGCGATCAGACTGGAGTCGGGCAACTTGGCGATGCGGATGGCCAGATCGAAGCCTTCTTGCATCAGGTCGATCTGTCGGTCGTTGAAATCGAGATCGAATTCCACCTCCGGATGCAGCGCCATGAACGCCTTGATCGGTTCGCTCAGATGCAGCAGACCGAAGGACAAGGGCAGGGCGATGCGCAACCGTCCCCTGAGCCCGGTATGCGCCTGCGCCACGGCGGCTTCGGCTTCGTCGAGATCGGCCAGGATGCGTTGCGCATGTTCAAAATAGGCACGGCCGCTGTCGGTCAGATTGAGACGTCGCGTGGTGCGGTGCAGAAGTTGCGCGCCGAGATGCTGCTCCAGTTCCGCCAGACGGCGGCTGACCGCCGACTTGGCCACCTCCAGCCGCGCGGCGGCGCCGCTGATGCTGCCGGCTTCGACGACGCGGACAAATATCCGCATAGCGGCGAATCGGTCCATGGTTTGTTCTCCATATCAGCACAATCAATTGCGGATTTGATTGTTTATCTTATTTCAAACAACAACAAGAATGACATCAGCCATACGGCAAGCTCAAACAGGAGAATCAACATGACCATCCGTTCGATACAGCAACAGATCCAGGCAACCCCCGTTTCCGAAGGCGCCGGCGTCAGCGTGCACCGCACGCTCGGCACGCCCGCCTTGAAGCATCTCGACCCGTTCCTGATGCTCGACCATTTCGGCAGCGACAACCCGGACGAATACATCGCCGGATTTCCCGACCACCCGCATCGCGGCTTCGTCACGCTGACCTACATGCTCGACGGCCATATGGAACACCGCGACAGCATGGGCAATCGCGGCGATCTGCGCGCCGGCGGCGCGCAATGGATGAAGGCCGCCAGCGGCGTCATCCATTCCGAAATGCCGCGGCAAAGCAACGGCCTGATGCGCGGCTTCCAGCTCTGGATCAACCTGCCGGCGACGGAAAAGCTGAGCGATCCGGCGTATCAGGAATTCGCCCCGGAAGCGATCCCCGAAGTGGCCGGCGAGGGCCTGCGCGTGCGCGTGCTGGCTGGCGAATATGCCGGCCAGCGCGGTGTCATCGACGATCCGCATACCGACCTGCTGTACCTGGATGTCGAGTTGGCGGCGAATGCGCGGTTCAGCGTGCCGCTGGCGTCGGCGTACGCCGCGTTCACCTACGTCTACGCGGGCGGCGCGCGGATCGACCAGAACGCTTTGCCGCAACACAGTCTGAGCGTGCTGCGCCAGGGCGACGGCGTGGCGATCAACGCCGGCCCGGATGGCGCCCGCTTGATTCTGGTCGCCGGCCGGCCGATCGGCGAACCGATCGTGCAATACGGTCCCTTCGTGATGAATACCCGCGAGGAGATCGAGCAGGCGATGCGCGATTACCGCGACGGCAAGCTGGTGCGGGTGAAGGCGGCGATGACCGCGGTGGGCTGAGGCGGCGGCAAGTGCCGGCGGCGGCAAGGCTACCCGCCGACCCGCGAAGAGTTCGTCGTCCGCCGTCAATGGGGGCTATAGTGCTTAGCATGTACCGCATCATCTACTACCCGCGCAATTACAATCGCTACGCCGATCAGGCCGGTCCCTGGTTCCCGTTGCGAGAACAAGCCGACATCTGGCTGCGCTGGCTGTTGCCCCGCTATCCCGACGCCAGTGTGCAGTCGCAGGAAGATGTCAACGGCGGTCTGAAATGACGGCGATTTGTCGTTTTTTGGGCTGTTTTCAAGCTGCCAGTTCCGCCAGCCAAGCCGCGGCATCCGCAATCCGCGCCGGTGCCCGGTATTCCGCCGAGCGATGAATCGGCGGAAAGGACGCGCGCAATAAGCCGATTCGGCGCGCTCAATCGAGCGCGCGTCGCAGAGACTGAAAGCGGCGCCGGTATTGCGCTGGCGTGAGCCTGACCTTGCGGCGAAACAGTCGGCCGAAAAACCCCGCATCTTCATAGCCGACTTCCTGCGCGATCGCCTCGACCGGCGCATCGCCGGTTTCCAGCATCTGTTTGGCTTCCTCGATGCGCAGGGTATGAACGTATTCGAGCGGCGTCATCCCGGTGGCCGACTGGAAACGCCGCTTGAACGAACGTTCGGTCAGGCCAGAAACCCGTATCATCGCCGCCACCGGCGCGGCGTCCATATAGTGATCGGCGATCCACTCCTGACTGCGCGCGATGGCCGCATCCTCCACTTGGCGCGTGCGCGCAATCCGTGCAAATGGCTGCTGACCAACGCTGTGCCAGTCGATGAGGTTGAGCCGCGCAACCTGCATCGCAGGCTCCACGCCCGCCAGCCGGGCGATCAGATACAGCGCGAGATCGAGCCAGGTGCTGCCACCGCCGGCCATCACCAGCCGACCGCCTTCGCCCGCCACCACCAGCGCGCGTTGGCCCTGCACCTTGACGCCGAGATAGTTGCGCGCCAGCACGTCGCACCAAGCCCAGTGGGTGGTGGCCTCGCAGCCTGACAGCAACCCCGCCTCGGCCAGCAGCATCGCGCCCGAGCAAGCTGTGGCGAGCGTTGCGCCCGCCGCGTGGCGCTGGCGTAGCCAGGCGATTTCTGGCGCGAAGCGTTCGGCCAGCGGCGCACCGGGTGGCAGGTTCACCTCAGGCACACAGATCAGCTCGACCGGCGGACAGTCCGCCATGGTATGCGCGGCGGCGACCGGCACGCCGTTGCTGACGACGACGGTGCCCACCTCACGCGCGACTATGATCGGCGACAGCAACTGCGGTCCCGCCGTGCCCTCGACAATAAGCGGCCAGTCGCGTCCCGCGCTGGAAAAGAGATCGAACATGCCGTAGACCACCGACGCGGAGGTTTCGGGAAACACCAGAAAAGCGATCTGTGCGGTCATGGCCGATTCGTCAGGTTCCTTGCCGGAATGACTTTAGTGAGCTGGTTCGTGCGGGGCTATTGTCCCGCCATCGTCATTTATCAGGAAGACCATCGTGCCGACTATATTCGAACTCATCACCCACCCCGTTTCGCTTGTCGTGTTCAGCCTGTATGCCGGGCTGATCGCACTCGAAGCTGCATTCCCCGCCCGCGTGTTGCCCCGGGTAGCGGGCTGGCGCGCGCGCGGTCTCGCCGCCTTCGCCGCATTTTTCCTGCTGTCGTCCTATTTGCCCCTGCTGTGGGGTGAATGGCTGGCGCAATACCGCCTCGTCGATCTCGCCGCGTTCGGCACATGGGGCGGCGCAGCCGTTGGCCTGCTGGTGTACGAGACAGGCCAGTTTGCCTGGCACCGCGCGATGCACAGCTCGACTCTGTTGTGGCGCGTGTTCCACCAGATGCACCACAGCGCCGAGCGGCACGACAGCTACGGCGCGTTCTGGTTCAGCCCGGTGGACATGATCGGCTGGACGGTATTGGGCAGTCTCGCGCTCACGGTCGTCGTCGGCGTCACGCCCGAAGCCGCCACCTGGGTGCTCTACATCACGACGTTCCTGTCCGTCTTCCAGCACGCCAACCTGCGCACGCCGCGCTGGCTGGGGTACGTCATCCAGCGCCCGGAAAGCCACTCGTATCACCACGAGCGCGGCGTGCATGCGCGCAACTATGCCGACCTGCCGCTGTTCGACCTGATGTTCGGCACGTTTCACAATCCGCGCGATTTTGCGCCTGAAACCGGTTTCTGGCATGGCGCGTCGGCGCGCGTGGGCGCGATGCTGCGCTTCGAGGATGTCGCGCAGCCGCCAGCCGCCGACCGCGGCAAGCGTGAGCAATTCGCATGAACACGATCACGCTTCAGGAAATCACCGCTGCCAGCGTGCGCGACATCATCGCGCTGGCTGTGGCCCCCGAACAGGCGCGCTTCGTCGCCCCCAACGCGGTGTCGCTCGCCCAGGCGCTGTTTCACCCGGAAGCCTGGTATCGGGCGATTGTCGCCGATGCCACGCCGGTTGGCTTCGTCATGCTCGAAGACCCCACGCAGCTACCCGAGCCGCCGGCCGTGCCTTATCTCGTGTTGTGGCGTTTCATGATCGACGCCCGGTTTCAGCGGCAGGGCTACGGCCGCCGCGCGCTGGAATTGATCGTCGACCATGCGCGCCGCAAACCGGGCATCGCCGAACTGCTGACCTCGTGCGTGCCTGGCCCCGGCAGTCCGGAAGCCTTTTACCGCCGGCACGGCTTCACCCCCACCGGCGATTTCGACGACGGCGAAACCGTACTGCGCCGGTCGCTTTAACCCTTCACAGGAGACAACCATGAGCCCCTACCGTCACCACTTGCCGCAACTCACCGGCCACCCATTCCTGTCCGACAGCGGGCTGGAAACCACGCTGATCTTTCACGACGGCATCGACCTGCCGTATTTCGCCTCGTTCGTACTGCTCGACAGCGACGCTGGGCGTGCACGGCTGGATCGCTATTACGCCGAGCACGTTCAGCTCGCGCTCGGCGCCGCCACCGGCATCGTGCTCGAAACCGCCACCTGGCGCGCCAACCCGGACTGGGGCGCGAAGCTGGGGTACGACACCATGCGGCTGGCAGCGGTCAATCGCCTCGCCGTGACGGAACTCATCCGCCTGCGCGGGCAGATGGAAACCCCAGCCACCCCCATCGTCGTCAGCGGCAACCTCGGTCCGCGCGGCGACGGCTACCGCGACGACACGCGCATGAGCATCGGCGCCGCGCAGGCGTACCATGCGCCGCAGATTGAGGCCTTCGCCGCGGCCGATGCCGACATGGTCTCGGTGTTCACCATGAATTATGTAGAAGAAGCCATAGGCGTCGGGCGCGCCGCACACGCTGCTTCGATGCCGATTGCGGTGTCGTTCACACTTGAAATCGACGGGCAATTGCCGTCCGGCATGACGCTTCGTGAGGCCATCAACGCGACCGACGACGCGACCAGCGGCGCCCCCGTGTACTACATGATCAACTGCGCGCATCCCAGCCACTTCGCCCATCTGTTCGACGGCGGCGACTGGCAGCAGAGGCTGCGCGGCGTGCGCGCCAATGCGTCGAAGCGCAGCCACGCCGAACTCGACGAAGCGACCGAACTCGACATCGGCGACATCGACGAGCTCGCGCAGGGCTACCGCGCGCTCGCCGGCCACCTGCCCAAACTCGCCGTCGTCGGTGGCTGCTGCGGCACCGACTGCCGCCACGTCGCGGCGATCCGCGACAGGTTGCTGCCGCCCGCCGTCTGATTTATAGATCGCCATGCCAACATGGATTTGCTCGAACCCAACCGCGCGTTAAGCTGCATGAAATCACGCGTTACCATCCGCCCGCTGGTCGCAGGCGATCAACGCCCCTTCGTTGACGCCGCTCAGCAAAGCCTTCGGCTGCATCGTCCCTGGGTCGCAGCGCCCCCCGACGAGGATTCGTTCCAGCAGTACCCGAGACGGTTCGATGGCAGGCACAACATCGGCTTCGTGGCGCTTGAGCCAGCCACTGGCCGCCTTGTTGGTGCGATCAACCTGACGAACGTCGTCTACGGGACGTTCCGCTGTGGCTACCTGGGCTACTTCGCCGTTGCGGCTTTGCTTACGAAGGCTACTCGCCTGCGTACCTCAAGATCACAGGCAAGTGGCGTGACCACGAGCGCTGGGCCCTTGTGCGCGGCTCACGCAATACCGCCCCTTCGCGCGATGGGATTCGCTCCGGCGTGGCACTTGGTCCACGAGCCGCTCCGCACAAATTTGTTGGACCTCAATCGCACCCCGTTCTTGTTCGGAGACAGTCAATGCATCTCGATCAAACCCTGGTCAACGCGGCCATCGAGCTTCTCGAAAAGAGATTTCCGGGCAGAGCGGGTATTGCTGCGGCCATGTACACCGAAGACGGAGATATTCTGACCAGCGTGTACTTTGAGCCCCAGTGGGGTAGCGCGATGCTGTGCGCAGAAGCGGGTGCGGTATGCGAGGCCGAGAAGTTAGCGAAGTAACCCGCCTCGCAGCGGGCATGCGTACCGCAGAAGATAATTTTGAATGCCTTTTGTAATCAATCACTTAATGTGATCTTCTTGAGAGGGAAGAGTATCGTAGCGACGGCGTGCGTATCACGGTTGGATGGTGATTCGCCTGTTGTTGTGCTTACACCCTGCGGCATCTGCCAGGAGCGGCTTTTTCATTGGGGCGAGGACGTAGAGGTTGCCGTTCCGCAGCCCGGCGATCCCACCAAATGGACCACCAAAACTTTGCGAGAGGTTCAGCCTTTCTATTGGGTCAACGCGTTCAAATAGCACGGGCTGGAAACTTGGGGAAAGGAAATGGGTGAGTGCTGGCGGCGCGCCTTGACGAAGTCTTCCGCGTGCTCGATGTCATGCGTTTTTTGCGACAACTTGCCCTTCCTTGGCAGTGCCACCAGTTTCATATGTGCCGACAAGGCCTGCTGGTTTGCCGGTGAATGGAAGCCTTAGTCAAAGCCGCAGGACACCAGATCATCCACTACCCGCGCAATTACAAACGCTACGCCGACCAGGCCGGTCCTTGGTTCCCGTTGCGAGAACAGGCCGACAACTGGCTGCGCTGGTTGTTGCCCCGCTATCCCGACGCCAGTGTGCAGTCGCAGGCAGACGCCAACGGCGGTCTGAAATAACCGCGATTAGTCGTTTTTTGGGCCGTTTTCAAGCTGCCAGTTCCGCCAGCCAAGCCGCGGCATCCGCAATCCACACTGGTGCTCGGTATTCCGCCTGGCGCAGATCACGCACCAGTTGAATGGCTTCCACTTGCGGAAATTTGTCGGCGAATCCGGCCAGGGCGCGGTGCACGCGGTTGTCGGCGAGTTTGCATTCGATCAGATGGGTCAGTTGTTGATTTTCGCTGAGCGCGAAATCCACTTCGGTACCGTCCTTGGTGCGGATGTAATGCAGCCCGGTCGCTTTGCCGTGCGCGTCGCGCAGAAAGTGAACATGTTTCAGCAGCATGGCGGCGACCGCGTTTTCCAGGCGTAAGCCGTCGTCGCCGCGCACCAGACCGGTGTCGTAGAAATAGACCTTGGGTGTTTGCAGGATGGCGCGGGCGATGTTGTGATGCCAGGGGTGTACGGTAAATACGATGTATAGCGCCCGCAGGATATCCAGGTAGCGTTTCAATGTGGTCGGCGAAACCGCCAGATCGCGGGCGATGGAGGCCAGCGATAGCGGCGAACCGACGCGCTCGCGCAGCAGTTCGACAAACAGTCGCATGGTGTTGATTTCATGTAGCCGGGCAAATTCGACTACGTCTTCGCGGATCAGGTCGGTGAAGTATTGCTGCCGCCAGCGCTCGGCATCCACCGGTTTTTCCGCCAGACAGGGCTCGGGAAAGCCGCCGCGCCGCATCAATCGTTCCAGTGCCTCGGAAGGCGTGCCGCCTTGCTGTTCGCACCACTCGCGAACGGAAATCGGATGCAGCCGAAACGCAAGGTAGCGGCCGGCCAGCGAATCGCCGCTTTGCCGCCAGGTCTCCATGCGGGCGCTGCCGGTAACCAACAGCGCCTGGCCCGGCGCGCGGCTGTCGACGACGCCTTTCAGCCAGTTTTTCCACTCCGGCATTTTGTGGATTTCATCCATCGCCAGCAGACGGCCGTGCGGACTCCAGCTTTGCCGTTGCAGTATCGCCCGGTCCCCGGCAATGTCCCAGTTGAGGTACTGGGCAGGCAGGAAGCGTTGCATGAGATGGCGACACAACGTGGTTTTGCCGACTTGCCGAGGACCGGTCAGCAAGACCATCTTGCGTTCGAGATCGGCGGCGACGAGATCGTCCAGATAGCGTTTCATGTCGACTATTTTATAGTGCACTGGAAGAAAGTCGCGACTTTCTTCCAGAATGCTAGTGTTTAGTCGCTTCTTAAGCACCCGCTGCGTCGTCCTCCGCATGCGAGAAGTAGTTGTCGCTGTCGACCACGCGTCCCTGCCTCGATAGCACGCTGTAGGGATTCCTACTGTTTGCGCCTGCGCTTTGGGCCTGTTGTGATAGCATAAAACGCATGAACAGCAAGCATCGCAAGACACTCGAAGTTATCTTTTCCGATCCCGTCAGCGGTAATTTTCCGTGGGATAGTGTCGAGTCACTGTTGGTGATCATCGGTTGTCGTGTAGCCGAGGGTAGCGGGTCGTCGGTGACATTCGAGAAGGATGGCCGTCGTGCGTATTTCCACCGACCACATCCAAAACGCGATTCACTGGTCTATCGCATCAAAGCAGTCCGCGAGCTTTTGACGAAACTGGAGATCACACCATGAAAAATACCTTGACCTACCGCGGCTATACAGCCAGCGTTGAATTCGACCCTGACGACAACATCCTGGTCGGTCGTGTTATCGATATCGACGACATCATCAGTTTTCACGGTGAATCGGTTGCTGCCTTTACTGCTGCTTTCCACGAGGCGATCGATGATTACGTGGCCGCATGCGAGAAGTTGGGGCAATCTCCGGAAAAACCGGCTTCAGGGCGCCTGATGTTGCGCGTTTCCCCTGTTGTGCATGCCGCGGCGCTCAAGGCTGCGGCACATAACGGGCAGAGCCTGAACCGATGGGCCGAGGCTGTGTTACGGCAAGCGGCTCATGCTTGAATAAATGCTTACGAATCCGGCTTGGTTTCATCCAATTCCGTCATTCCGCCCCGGTTTACCTAGCTCCGGGGTGACGACCAAGCCGGAATCCAGCGAAATCAACTACCTGGACCCCGACTTTCGCCGGGGTGACGAATTGATCCGCGTGTCCCTATGCCGTGGTCGTCATCACTGCCGTCGCGCATCTCAAGCGCTGCCCGTTTTATTGGGGCAAGCGGCGCCGGAGAGGGATGACGGATTCTGGTTATGCGGCGGTTAAATCCGCAAGTTGCCGCAGTTTGAAGTCAGGATCGCGGTTTTTTCCCCGTCCGCACCACCGAAGCCGAGACTCACCTCAACTGACCCGATCTACACCATGTCGCCCATATCGAGTTCGATGTAATGCATGGACGCGAAGCCATATTCCTCGGGGCGCGTCGGCAGCTTGCGGCAGAGCATGGATTCCACTCGTGCCGCCTGTATCTGCGCCGGGTCTATCAGTTCGGGATACAAGCGGTGATGTTGTTCGACCGCGTCGGCCCGCGCGCGCGCCAGGCGTTCAAGACGCATGCGTTCGTCGCGCGCTAGCGTCGGCAGCAGCAACAGGCAGGGCGCTTGCCTGTCCAGATAGGCGCGCGCCAGTTGCGCGTAGGTGTCGCCATGGCCGGTTTCGGCGAGGAAATAACGGGGAAACGCGGCGGCCGGCAGGCGGGTCGGCAGGCGGCGGGTTTCGCCTTGTATCGCGCCCAACACGGTCGCGTCGCCATCGCCATCGCCTTCGCGGCGCACCCAGATCGCCGCTGGTCGGGAAGTGGCGAGTTGCCGGACATGTTCGGTCAGCGCGTCGGCGGCATTCACCGCGCCGGCGCAGGCGAAATCCTGACGCGCGCAAGCGCCGATCCGCCAGGTCAAGGGCAGATCCAGATCCATTTCGCTGGCATCGGTGGCGCTGGCCAGCAATGCCAGCGGCGCCGAGTTGGCATCCAGCAACCAGAGCTCGTAGATGTCGAGAAATGGGAACACCGGCGCTTGATGCGCTTGCAACAGGTAGGCGTACAGCGCGGCGCCTTCCTGCTCCATGCGCCGAAAATCGGCCGAGGGATAGATCGGCCCGCGTTTCAGGCCGTGCTCCGGCGACCAGCGGCCAAAGCGGATATCGCTGACCAGAATCCGGTGGCTATGCGCCCTGGCGTCGTCGCTCAGGCCTTCGAGCAGCGCCTGATTACTGACGTACAAATCCCAGTTCCAGCCGTCCTGGGTCACCGCTTCCGCGCCGCGATGCCGGATCACGCGCATGACGCCGCGATACGGGTTTAACTGTCGCTGGGAATAACTGAGCATGACCATGCGCGAACGCTATCAGGCCTGGCCCGCAACGATCAAGCTGGCAGCTTTGCGCCGCCTCGTCCGATCAATGCTCCTCGCGCGATGCCGGGCCGCGCCAGACCGGTTCGGTTTGTCCGGCATTGCGATTGATGCGCCTTGACAGCACAAACAGCAGTTCAGCCAGGCGATTGAGGTACTGCAGCAGACTGGGTGAGATTGTTTCCTGCGCCGCCAGGCGGGCCAGCCGGCGTTCGGCGCGGCGGCAGACGCTGCGGCAGACGTGCGCCTGGGCGGCGGCCGGGTCGCCGCCGGGGAGGACGAATTCGGTCAACGTCGGCAGGCCGGCGGTCAGGCGGGCGAGGGTCTGGTCGAGGTTGAGCACGTGTTCCGCCTCGATTTGCGAGACTTCCGGCCAGGACAATTCGGCGCCCAGATTGAACAGATCGTGCTGAATTTCGCGCAGCAGGACGCGGTTTTCTTCCGACATCGCGGTGTCGATCAGCACGCCGATCTGGCTGTTGAGTTCGTCGACCGCGCCGATCGCTTCGATGCGTGGCGCGTGCTTCGGCAGCCGCGTGCCATCGGCCAGGCCGGTGCTGCCGTCGTCGCCACCGCGCGCGACGATTTCGGTCAGCCGCCGGTAACCGAGGTTGGGCACATCCGGCAGCGGTTTGATTTCATCCGCCGGGCGGGCTTCGCCGTTGGGCAGGTATTGGCGGCATTCGCGGAAAATGCGCGATTTGCAGTTGCGGCAGATTTCCGCGTCGAGACGCGGGTAGATGCCGGCGATCGAGTCGGGTTTGTGGCCGAACACGTTGTCGGCGCCGATGTCGGCTTCGTAGCCGCCTTTCTTCAGCATGTTGCAGGTCGATTCGCGCACGCCGCACAGGTACAGCGCGCCGCCCAGCCGGCGGCGCCGCACGGCTTCGTGGGCCAGCATTTCGGCGCCGGCCAGGTCGATGTTGTTGATGCCTTTGGAGAACAGCAGCACGCTTTTCTGGCTCGGCACATGTTCGTCGACGGCGACCAGGGCCTGCTGGATGTGGTCGACCGCGCCGTAGAAGATCGAGCCTTCCAGACGCAATAGTTTGAGTTGCGGGCAATCCGGTTCGGCGCCGGTTTCGATGATGAACTTGCGGCGTGGATTGTCGGGGTCCTTGGCATCCGGCACCAGCGAGCGGATCGCCGGCTTGGAGGTGCGCGACAGATAGAAGATCAGCGAGGTGACGATGCCGATGAAGATGCCTTTTTCCAGGTCGATGACGGTGCCGAAGAAACTCACGCCGAGCACCACGGCTTCTTCCCGATGGGCTTTCAGGATGGCGCCGATATGGTGGAAGTCGATCAGATTCCAGGCCACCAGGAACAGCACGGCGGCCATCGCCGGTATCGGCAGGTGCGCGGCGAGCGGCGCCACCATGAACAGAATCAGCAGCAGGAACAAGGACGAGAACACCGCCGCCAGCGGCGTGCGCGCGCCGGATTCGTAGTTGACGCCGCTGCGGTTGAACGAGCCGCTGGAGGCGTAGGCGGAGAAGAAGCTGCCGAACAGGTTGGAAAGACCCTGGCCGATGAACTCCTGGTTGCCGTTGATGTGCTGTTCCGACTTGATGGCGATCGAGCGCGAGATCGATACCGCTTCGGTCAACGCCAATACGGTGACCGCCAACGCCGAGAAGATGGTGTTGTTCAGCGTGGCCAGCGAGAAATCCGGCATCGACAGCGGCGGCAGGCTAGCGGCCAGCGCGCCGACGGTCTTGATGCCGGTGGCGGCGTTGCCGAATTGCGCGTCCAGCAGCGCCGCGACCAGACCACCGGCCACCATGGCCACGATCATGTAGGGAATCTGCTTCAGATACTTGCGCGCCAGCAGGCCGGCGATCAGCGACACCACGGCGACGCTGGTGATGTACGGATTGATCTCGCCGATCTGGATCAGCAGTTGGCGCACGACTTCGAATGCCGATGCCCCGCGTTCGATGTCCAGGCCGAAGAAATTCTTCACCTGGCTGGCGGCGATCAGCAGCGCGGCGCCGGCGGTGAAGCCGATCACCACGGTATGCGAGATGAAATTGACCAGCGCGCCCATCTTGGCCAGGCCCATGATCAACTGGAACAGGCCGGTGAGGAAGGTCAAGGTCAGCACCATGCCGATGAATTCCGGCGAGCCCGGTTCGGCGTAGGGCGACACCGAGGCGAACACGACGATGGAGATCGCCGTGGTGGGGCCGGAAACCAGATGCCAACTGGAGCCGAACAAGGCGGCGATGACGGTCGGCACCATCGCCGCGTAGATGCCGTACTCCGGCGGCAAGCCGGCGATGGTGGCGAAGGCCACGGCCTGCGGCAGCACGATCAGCGCGCCGGTCAGGCCGGCGATGCCGTCGGCCTTCAGGCTGGCCTGATTGACCCGGTGCTGCCATTTCAGGAACGGCAGGAACTGGTACAGCCAGAGATTGCAGGCGAGGAAGTTGTCGAAGCGTTGGTGTTTCAGGAAAGACATTTCTGGTCCAGACATTCAAGGTAGGCCAGCGCGTCCGGCGGCTGGTGGTCGCGTTGCGCCCGCCAGATCATTTCCGCCAGGCAGTCCATCACCGCGTGCTGCGCGGCGTGTTCGTCGCCCAGGCGCGCGGCGAGCGCCAGATAGCGCGCCTTGACGCCGACAGGCTGGTCGATGGACAACTGTTCGCTGATCGACAGGTGCATGGACAGGTGCAGGAACGGATTGGTCTCGCCCATCTCCGGCAGCCATTCGCGTTGCTGGTAGCGTTCGGGTTGGGCCAGGATGGCATGGTATTCGGGATGCCGGGCGATATGCTCGACGGCGATCTGCTCCAGATCGCTGAGGGCTTGCCGGGCATTGAATTTCTGCCAGGCGGCGAAGAAGAAATCGCGAACTTGATCGCGGGTGGGGTTGAACATGGCGCGGCCTGTAGATCTTTATTGGTCGTAGCCCAGCGCCAGCACCGTGCTGTATTGCAGCAGACGATTGGCGCCGTCGAAGTGGGCGATCTCGCCGTTGCCGTAAAAGCCGATGAACGGCAGACCGGGGTAGCGTTCGGCGAGGATTTTCTGGTCGCGGTCTTCGCCGCCGTAGAACATCGGGCCGCGCCCCATGCACGGGAACATCAGGCCGAAACGCGGCGGGGCGGCGGTCGCCGAGTCGAAGCGGTTCAACATCGCGGTCATGTCATCGGCGGCGGCTTTTGGTTTGCGCAGCGCCCAGAACAGCGCCTGGCCGGGGCTGAGCTGGCCGGCGATGGTCACCGATTGGTCGTCGCTGTTGACCGCCACCACCGGCAGCAGATGGAAGCGGCCTTCCGCCACGGCGTTGCGCGGGTCGCCATAGGGGATGCCGGCCATCAGCAGATGCGTCGGAATGCGCGCCGGCGCGCGCACACCGAGCGGCAGTTCGGCGGCCAGACTGGGCAGCGCCCGGCGCCCGCCGAGGACCTGCACGTCATGGCCGGCGACCCGGTCGAGCGGCTGGGGTTGGGTCAGCGCATGGATGCCCTGGGAGAAATCGATGCGCGAATTCGCGCCGTGCAGCGCCAACTCGGCCCGGCCATCGTCCTGGATGCGCGCGTTCTGCCACACCGAAAACAATCCCTGGCCGGTGGCGTCGCCGGAAACCCCGCCGTAACGCGGCGATCCGGATTGCAGCCAGGCCAGGTCGAGCGCGTTCGGGGCGCAGAACGTCAGCACCGTGTCGCCGTCGGCTTGCAGCGGATGCAGGTTGACGCCATCGCCCAGGACCAGAGCGACGGCGGCTGGCGCGTCGAGCACCCATTCGTGCTGGTCGAACACCCCGGCGGCGGTGCAGCCGGCCACCTGGGTACAGCCGCCG
>JAGUXX010000092.1 GCA_020061585.1 Betaproteobacteria bacterium
AGCAGCCGCAGCATGCGCGACACCAGCAGCCAGGTCTTGCCGCTGCCGGCGCAGGCTTCGACGACCACGCTGGCGGCGGGGTCCAGGGCGGGGAGCAGCGGGTTGATGGAATTGGCGGGGGCGATGCCGGGGGACATGGCGTCAGATGCTACCGCCTGTCGGCCGAATCGACACGCCAAAGAAATATTCACTGGCCGACTAAAGAGATTTCGGTTCTCGCCGTTATAGCGAGGTATTGAAAGACAGATGGAGTCCGGCATGCAGATAACGCTCGATGTGACGGCGGGCAAGGCGGTATTGAGTCTTGACGGTCGGTTCGACTTTCACTCGCACCGTGATTTTCGTACGGCTTACGAAGGCGCGCTTGCCGACCCGGCGGTGCGTGAAATCGTGATCAATTTTCAGAAGGTCGATTATCTCGACAGCTCGGCGCTGGGCATGTTGCTGCTGCTGCGTGAAAAATCCGAGTCGGCGGGCAAGGCGGTTTCGCTGTCCGGCTTGCAGGGTATGGTCAAACAGGTTCTGGAAATTGCCAATTTCGGCAAGTTGTTCGCGGTACATGGTTGATCCGCTGACGCAAACGGATTTGCGGCAGTCCTCGTCACTGCTCAATCCGGGCGAATCGGTCTCGACTTTTAGTCTGAAGATACTGATCGCCGACGATACGCCGATCAATGTCAAGCAATTGGAAGTGGTGGCGGCCAGGCTCGGTCATCGGACCGTAGTCGCTTACGATGGCGCGGCCGCGCTGGCGGCATTCCAGGCGGAAGCGCCCGATCTGGTGTTCATGGACATCATGATGCCCGGCATGGATGGCATCAGCGCGGTGCGCAAGATCCGCGAACTGCCCGCCGAGAAATGGACGCCGATCATTTTCTATTCGGCGCTGGATCGCATGCAGGACATCGTCAGCGGGCTGGAGGCCGGCGGCGATGATTACCTGGCCAAGCCGGCTTCCACGCAATTGCTGAAAGCCAAGATCAACAGCTATGCGCGGCAGATCGCGCTGCAATCGAAGTTGCAGGACTATGCCGAGGAACTGGCGCGCTGGCGCGAGGATTCCGAGGAGCAGACCCGGCTGGGCGCGCACGTCATGGCGCGGCTGACCGATGCCGCCGGCCTGCGCGATCCGATGCTGCGCAGTTTCAATCTGCCGGCGGAAACCTTCAGCGGCGATCTGCTCTGCGCCGCGCGGGCGCCCGGCGATGTGCTGAACCTGCTGCTGGCCGACGCGGCTGGTCATGGACTGGCTGCGGCGCTCAGCGCGATGCCGCTGACCCAGGCGTTCTACAGCATGACCGCCAAGGGTTTTCCGTTGGCTTCGATCGCCGAAGAGCTGAATCGCAAATTGAAGGCGATACTGCCGGCCGATCGTTTTGTCGCGGCGACCCTGGCTTCCGTCGATGTGCGCAACCGGACGGTGGAAGTCTGGAATGGCGGCAATCCGGATGCGCTGTTTCTGAATGTTCACGGCGAGGTTGCCATGCGTTGGCCGTCGCGACATCCGCCGTTGGGCATCCTGCCGGAGTCGGTGTTTTCCGGGGTGTCGGAAACCGTGGTGTTTCAGGAGCCGGGCGATCTGATCTTGAGCTCGGACGGGCTGACCGAAGCCGAGAACCAGGCCGGCGCCTGGCTGGGAATAAACGGCGTGATCGACTTGCTGGGCGGTTCGCGGGAAACCGATGCGCGTTTCAAGGGCCTGCTCGATGGCGTGGATCAGCATCTGCAAGGCGAACCGGCGCGGGATGATATTTCCTGCCTGATGGTGGCGGTGCCGATCGAGCGCCGTCGCGAGTTCCGCTTCAGCGCGCCGAAACTGATCAATCAGAGCCAGTTCGCCGAATGGCGTCTGGATCTGAGCTACAGCGCCCAGGAGTTGCGCTATATCGACGTCGTGCCGGCGGTGCTGGGCCTGGCGACCCAACTACAGGCGTTGAAAGAACATCAGGGCGCGCTGTTTCTGGTGCTTTCCGAGTTGTTCAACAACGCCCTCGATCACGGATTGCTGGGCCTGGATTCGATTACCAAAAGCTGGATCGGCGGCTTCGAAATCTACATGCAACAGCGCGCCGAGCGGCTTGCCAGATTGACCGAAGGTCGTATCGACCTGTCTTTCCTGCTGCATCAGGATGAGGCGCGCGCGGTGCTGGACATCAGTCTCAACGACAGCGGACCGGGGTTCGACTTCAACAGCCGTCTGGGGGATCAAGCGGCGTTGAGCGAGTCCAATGATCAAGTTTTCGGGCGCGGCATCGGCCTGGTCAGAAGTCTCTGCGATCAGGTCATCTACTCCGGTACCGGCAACAAGGTCTGGTGTCGCTACGTGGTTTCCGATCTGGTGCAGGATCAAGTTGGCGCATCCGCAGACCTGACAGGTTTGTAAAACCTGTCAGGTCTTCCTTCCTGCTATCGACACGGGGTCAAATGGCAGCGCCCCACAGGCTGACCCGATTGCGGCCGCCGTGCTTGGACGCATACAAGGCTTCGTCGGCCGCCTTGATCAACGCCTCGGAATCCGACAACAGCGGACTGCTCGGCGTGTATTCCGCGACGCCGGCCGAAAAGGTATTGTGAAAACTTGCGGCGCCGGCATGCTGCTCGATCGCCGCGAAACTTTCACGCAATGATTCGATGACGCTGAAGGCTTGATCGATGCTGGTATCCGGCAAGGCCAGCGCGAATTCCTCGCCGCCGTAGCGACCGATGATATCGGCGCCGCGCAGTCGTTGTTTCAATAAGCGCGCCAGATTCTTGATCACCCGGTCGCCGGCTGGATGACCATGCGTATCGTTGACGTTCTTGAAGTGGTCGATGTCGATGATCGCCACCGACATCGACTTGTTTTGCCGTTTGGCGCGGGCGACTTCGGCGCGCAGGCGTTCCTTGTAACTGGTGTGGTTGAGCAGGCCGGTCAGACTGTCGCGCACCATCAAGGCGCGTAGCGCGCGATAGCGGATGACGCGGCTGCGCACCGCCGACACCAGATGTTCGGGCTGGATCGGTTTTTGCAGAAATTCGTCACCGCCCAGGCTCATCGCCTCGCGTTGCCGGCCGACGTCGCTCTCGGCCGACAGAAACACGATCGGAGTCGATAAATAGGCGTCCTGCTGGCGGATGACTTTGGCGATTTCCTGGCCGCTGGCGCCCGGCATGTTCATGTCCAGCAAGATCAGTTCCGGAGGGTGTTCGAGGATGGCATCCAGGCATTTCAACGGGTCGGTGACCACCTGGCAGACAAAGCCGGCCTCGCTCAGATGCGCGGCATAAAACGCCGCCAATGAGGCCGAGTCGTCAACGATGAGCACCTTGCCGGCTTCCGCTTGCGGGGGCGCGGTCAGGCGGTCGAGGGTGTCGAGCAACGCGGCGGCATCGATCGGACGGGTGAAATAAGCCTGGCAGCCCATGCGCACCGCGGCCAATCGGGCGTGCACATCCGACAGATCGGAAATGCAGGCGACCGGCAGGCGTTGCGCCAGCGCCGTCAATTCAGCCTTGAGCGCAACGGTCAGCTCGCCGGCCAGCGTACAGTCGATCAGAATGCCGGTTGGCGGTTCGGCCGCCGCGCCGCGGATGAGTTGCTCGGGTGTATCGATCAGATCCGCCTGGTAACCGTAGTAGGCCAACTGCCGCGCGGCTTCCCGCATATCCTTGCTCGACGCCGGCCAGAGTTGGACCAGTTTTGATTTATGAGACTTGGCGTCATCGCTGATCGGCATGCCGTTTACCCGTTGCGCTATATCGATGGCGATATTGCCACGAAAATCATTTGTTTGACTCGCTGATCTGCTCAAGTGTTGATCTGTTCGAGCAATTCCTGAATCCGTTCCGGCCGACCGGCGCGCAGCAGTTTTTTTACCTGCGGCGCCAGTTCGCCGATATGGCTGCGCATGACCTGCTGCTTGACCGCCAGCACATGCGCCGGATGCATCGAAAAATCGGTCAGGCCCAGACCCAGCAGCAAGCGGGTCAGGCGTGGGTCGCCAGCCATTTCGCCGCATACCGACACCGGTTTGTTCATCTTCTGGCCGATCTTGAGGGTATGCTCGATCAGGCTCAGCACCGCCGGATGCAACGGATCGTAGAGGTGGGCGACGGCGTCGTCGGTGCGGTCGATGGCCAGGGTGTACTGGATCAGATCGTTGGTGCCGATCGATAGAAAGTCGAGCTTGCGCGCGAACCATTCCGCCGCCAGCGCGGCGGCGGGCACTTCGATCATGCCGCCGATCTCGGATTCCGAATCGAACGGCAAGTCTTCCACCCGCAGGCTGCCGCGCGCGGCGCTGATCAGCGCCAGGGCCTGGTCCAGTTCGGTCAGGCTGGCCAGCATCGGCAACAGGATCTTGATCTTGCCGTAATGGCTGGCGCGGTACAGCGCGCGGACCTGGGTAATGAAGATCTGCGGTTCGGCGATGCACAGCCGGATCGCGCGCAGGCCGAGCGCCGGGTTGACGCTGGTGTCGTTCATCCAGCGCACCGATTTGTCGGCGCCGACATCGAGGGTGCGGATCACCACCGGGCGGCCGTTCATGCCCTCGGCCACGGCGCGATAGGCCTCGAACTGCTCGTCCTCGCTGGGCAGATCGTCGCGATTGAGAAACAGGAATTCGCTGCGGAACAAGCCGATGCCGGCGGCGTTCTGGCCCAAAGCCTGGCTGACATCCGAGGGCAAGTCGATATTGGCCATCAGCGCAATCTCGATGCCGTCCAGCGTGGTCGACGGGCTGGTCTTCAGGCGCCGCAGTTTCTTCTGTTCCAGCAGCCATTGGTTGCGCCGCAACCGATACTCTTCAAGGATGGCGGCATCGGGATCGACGATCACCACCCCGGCCACGCCGTCGACGATCAACCAATCGTCTTCGCGGATCAGCGCGCGGGCATTATGCAGCGCCATCACCGAGGGCAGATTCAGGCTGCGCGCCAGAATCGCGGTGTGCGAGGTGGCGCCGCCCAGGTCGGTGATGAAGCCGGCAAAGGCGTGGCGCTTGAACAACACCATGTCGGACGGCGACAGATCGTGCGCGATCAGGATGCTTTCGCCTTCGCTGACGGTTTTCAGCGGTGCGTTGCCGGGATGGCCCATCAGCGACTTGAGCACCTTGTCGGCGACCTGGCGCACGTCATGGCGACGTTCGCGCAGATAATCGTCCTCGATCGATTCGAATTGCGCGATCAGCGCCTCGGTTTGTTGGGCCAGCGCCCATTCGGCATTGCAGCCTTCGTCGCGGATGCGCCGCTTGGGCGCTTGCGAGAGCATCGAGTCGGACAGGATCAGCGCGTGCACTTCGATGAACGCGGTCAGCTCGGTGGGCGCGCCGCCGGGGATGTGCGCTTGCAAGGCGAGCAATTCGCCATGCACGTTCTCGATCGCCGCCGCGAAACGCGCTACCTCGGCCTCGATATGCTCCGGCCGCAGCACGTAGTGCGGCGCTTCCAGCCGGGCGTGGGAATAAAGTTGCGCGCGGCCGATGGCATAACCGCCGGAAACCCCGATGCCATGCAGGCTGAACGTCATTCCTCCTCCCCGAACTTGTCCTCGATCAGCGCGGTCAGCGCGGTCATCGCCGCCTGTTCATCATCGCCTATGGTTTCGATGCGGATCTGCGTGCCGCGCGACGCCGCCAGCATCATCACCCCCATGATGCTCTTGCCGTTGATGCGCCGGCCATTGCGCGACAGCCAGACTTCCGACTGGAAGCGGGCGGCGGTCTGGGTCAGTTTGGCCGAGGCGCGCGCATGCAGCCCCAGCTTGTTGATGATTTCGATTTCGCGTTCAAGCACAACCCGGCTCCGCATGTATGTTGATGATGCCGGCCTGGCCGCCGGAAACGGCTTTGTCCAGCAATTTGGTCATGCCCTGATCGCGATAGGTCAGCGCTTTCAGCAACATCGGCAGATTCACCCCGGAGATCGCCTCGACACGGTTGGAACGGATGACCTTGCAAACGGTGTTGCAGGGGGTCGCGCCATAGACGTCGGTCAGCACCAGAATGCCTTCGCCCTGATCCAGTTCTTCCAGTTTGGCGCGTGCCCGGGCCAGCATCTCGGCCGGGTCGTCGCAGGCCGACAGATCCAGGTTTTCCAGCGCTTCCGGACGCTTGCCGAGCACATAGGTGGCACACTGAATCAGGCTGTCGCCGAGATTGCCGTGCGCGACGATGAGTAAGGCGATCATGGTGTTATGGCTGCCGGCTGCGGTGAGTGAATTTTTCTGGGGATTTTACGCTTCCCGTCCGATACCGCGATGCTGCTGCGCAGCATTCTCATATCCCTTTGAAAGATAAGGTCAAATTTGTTTGGGCCGAGGCTGAAAGGTAGAATCGCCGGATACCTGCTTTCGAGTTTTTTCATGACCGCCCAACGCATCCGCGAAATACCCTACAACTACACTTCGTTTTCCGATCGCGAAATCGTCATTCGTCTGTTGGGCGCCGATGGCTGGCGGCTGGTCGAGGAACTGCGCGCAGAGCGCAAGACCGGGCGTTCGGCGCGCATGTTGTTCGAGGTGCTGGGCGACATCTGGGTGGTCACGCGCAATCCGTATCTGGAAGATGATCTGCTCGCCAACGCCGACCGTCGCGCCTTGCTGATCCAGGCTTTGCGGCATCGGCTGAACGAAATCGAAAAACGCCGACAGGGCAATGAACGGGTCGGCAAGCTGCTGGTGCTGTCGAACGGCGCGGTCGATGCCTTCGAAGCCGGGTTCGCCGAAACCGCACGGCTGCGCCACGATATTCTGCACAAACTGCTGCCGCATACCCGGCGCGACAACATCGCCTTCGACGGCATGGCGCGCGTTTCGCACGTCACCGACGCCACCGACTGGCGCGTCGAATATCCGTTCGTGGTGCTCAATCCGGACACCGAGCAGGAAATTCCGGCGCTGGTTGCCGGCTGCATCGCGCTGGGCCTGACGGTGATTCCGCGCGGCGGCGGCACCGGCTATACCGGCGGGGCGATTCCGTTGACCCGCATGTCGGCGGTGATCAACACCGAAAAGCTCGATCATATGAGCGTCATCGAGCCGCGCCTGCTCCCCGGCCACCGCGACGCCACCCCGGTCATCGTCTGCGGCGCCGGCGTGGTGACGCGGCGGGTGATGCAGGCGGCGGAGGCGCTCGGCCTGGCGTTCGCGGTCGACCCGACCAGCGCCGACGCGTCCTGCATCGGCGGCAATGTGGCGATGAATGCCGGCGGCAAGAAAGCGGTGTTGTGGGGCACGGCGCTGGACAATCTGGTGTCGTGGAAAATGGTCACGCCGGATGCCGACTGGCTGGAAGTCAGCCGCCTCGATCACAACCTCGGCAAGATTCATGATGTCGCGACGGTGCGCTTCGAATTGCGCCGTTACGCGGCCGACGGCACGCCGAAAGGCGCGCTGGAAATCCTGGAAATTCCCGGCAGCGCGTTCCGCAAACAGGGGCTGGGCAAGGATGTCACCGACAAGTTCCTGTCCGGCCTGCCGGGCATCCAGAAGGAAGGCTGCGACGGCCTGATCACCCAGGCCACCTTCGTGCTGCATCGCATGCCGCCGCATATCCGCACGGTCTGCATGGAATTCTTCGGCGCCGTCGGCGACGCGGTGCCGGCCATCGTCGAAGTGAAGAATCACATGGACCGCTGCCCCGGCGGCGTGGTCATGGCCGGCCTGGAGCACATGGACGCGCGTTACATCAAGGCGGTGGGCTATGCCACCAAGGCCGATCGCATCGGCCGGCCGAACATGGTGTTGCTGGCCGATATCGCCGGCGACGACGCCGACAGCGCCGATGCCGCCGCCGCGCACATCGTCGACCTGGCGCGGACGCGCGGCGGCGAGGGCTTTATCGCGGTCAGCCCGGAAGCGCGCAAGAAATTCTGGCTGGACCGTTCGCGCACCGCCGCCATCGCCAAGCACACCAACGCCTTCAAGGTGAACGAGGACGTGGTGATTCCGTTGCCACGCCTGGGCGAATATTCCGACGGCATCGATCGCATCAACATCGAGCTGTCGATCGGCAACAAGCTGGTGTTGCTCGACGCCCTGGCCGAGTTCATCAACGGCGACTTGCCGTTGACCGAGGACGAAGACGGCGTCGCCGATCCGCTGCTGACCGAAGCGCGGCGCGAGCGGGCGCTGGCGCTGTTCGCCGAGGTGCGGCAGCGCTGGCAAGCTTATCTCGACGATCTCGACGCGCCGCTGCCGCCTAGCCTGTGCGATGTGCGCGAGCACGCGCCGCTGGCGGAAAACCGCAGCGTGCTGCGGGCTTTGCAGGATCACAGCCTGCGCGTGTCGTGGAAGCGCGAGGTGCGCGCCGAACTGCGCCAGATCTTCACTGGCCGTGAGTACGAACCGGTGCTGGCCGAATGCGACGCGATCCACCAGCGCGTGCTCAAGGGGCGCGTGTTCGTGGCGCTGCACATGCATGCCGGCGACGGCAACGTGCATACCAACATTCCGGTCAACTCCGACGATTACGCGATGTTGCAGGCCGCCAATCGGGCGGTGGCGCGCATCATGCGGTTGGCGCAAGACCTGGGCGGCGTGATTTCCGGCGAACACGGCATCGGCATCACCAAGCTGGAATTCCTGTCCGATCTGGCCTTGTCGGAATTTGCCGCCTACAAGAAAAAGGTCGATCCGCACGGCCATTTCAACCAGGGCAAGCTGCTGGCCGGCGCCGATCTGGGCAATGCCTACACGCCGTCATTCGGTCTGCTGGAACTGGAATCGCTGATCATGGAGCAGTCCGAGATCGGCGCCATCGCCGATTCGATCAAGGACTGTCTGCGCTGCGGCAAATGCAAGCCGGTGTGCAACACCCACGTGCCGCGCGCCAATCTGTTGTACAGCCCGCGCAACAAGATCCTCGCCACCTCGTTGCTGATCGAAGCCTTCCTGTATGAGGAACAGACCCGCCGCGGCGTGTCGCTGAAACACTTCGACGAGTTCGACGATGTCGCCGACCATTGCACGGTCTGCCATAAATGCGTCAATCCGTGCCCGGTGGATATCGACTTCGGCGATGTCACGGTGGCGATGCGCAATTTCCTCAACGCCGCCGGCAAGAAGAAAAAGGCGCCGGCCAGCAAACTGGCGATGGCCTTCCTCAACAGCACCGATCAGGACGCCATCCGCATCATGCGCAAGGGCGCCATCGAATGGGGCTATATCGGCCAGCGCATCGGCGCGGCGGTGATGCGCCAGCTGCCGGCGGTGAAGGAGGCGATGCGCCAGCCGCCGGCCACGGTCGGCAAGCCCGGTCCGGTGACCCAGGTCATCCATTTCTTCAACCGTTCGCTGCCCGGCAATCTACCGAACAAGACCGCGCGCGCCCTGCTCGGCCTGAACGATCCGAAAGTCGTGCCGGTGTTGCGCGACACCAGCAAGATCAGCGACGAATCCGACGCGGTGTTCTATTTCCCCGGCTGCGGTTCGGAACGCCTGTTCTCGCAGGTCGGCCTGGCGACGCTGGCCTGGCTGTACGAACTCGGCGCGCAGACCGTGCTGCCGCCGACCTATCTGTGTTGCGGCTATCCGCAGACCGCCACCGGCGACCGGCCCAAGGGCGATGCCATCACCATGCAGAATCGGGTGTTGTTCCATCGCATCGCCAACACCCTGAACTACCTCGACATCAAGACCGTGCTGGTGTCTTGCGGCACCTGTCTGGATCAGTTGATGGAATACCAGTTCGACAAGATTTTCCCCGGCTGCCGGATCATGGACATCCATGAGTACATGCTGGAGAAGGGCGTCAAGCTGGATCAGGTCGGCGGCACCAAATACATGTACCACGACCCCTGCCATACGCCGATCAAGCTGCACAATCCGATCAATACCGTCAAAACCCTGATGGGCTCGGATGTCAAACTGACCGAACGCTGCTGCGGCGAAGCCGGCACCTTCGCCGCCAGCCGGCCGGACATCGCCACCCAGGTGCGCTTTCGCAAGGCGGAGGAAATCGATCGTGTCGCCACCAGCCTGCGCGGTCCGGAAACCGAGTCGGTGAAAATCCTCACCTCCTGTCCGTCCTGCCTGCAAGGCATGTTGCGCTACAGCGCCGACAGCAAGATCGAAGCCGATTACATCGTGGTCGAACTGGCCAAGCTGAAACTGGGCGACAACTGGCTGGCGGAGTTTGTCGCCAAGGCCAACAATGGCGGCATTGAAAAAGTGTTGTTGTAGGGAGATTGAAATGGGATTGCCTGTTGAACGTTTCGCGACCTATGAAGATTTGTTCAATCTGCCGGAAAACAGCGTCGGCGAGATTGTGAATGGACGCGTGGTCTCACATCCACGCCCGGCACCTAAACATGCGCGCGCTTATTCGAGATTGGGCGGGGAATTGGATGGCCCTTTCGATATGGGGCGTGGCGGCCCCGGCGGTTGGTGGATTCTGGATGAGCCGGAAATTCACCTCGACGGCGATATCCTGGTCCCAGACATTGTCGGCTGGCGCCGGGAACGGATGCCCACTCTGCCCAAAACCGCTTGGTTCGACCTCGCTCCGGACTGGCTTTGCGAAATTCTCTCGCCCTCTACTACTCGCATAGACCGGATTGAAAAGCTGCCGATCTATGCCCGTTGGGGTGTGCAACACGTCTGGCTGGTCGACCCCGATCTGCGTACGCTGGAAGCCTACGAGAATGTGGATGGCCGCTGGCTGCTGATCGCTACATTGAAGGACGACGACGCTGTCTCTTTGCCGCCGTTCGATGCCATCAGCTTTTCTCTGGCCGGCCTGTGGGCGGATTAAGCCATGTGAGTCGATCGGAGACTCCCAAGTCGGGTTTCAGGGGCGGATGAGAAGTGGAAGCGTAGTCACGACTTATGGGCTGAACAATGAATAAGTGCCCACAAAAGCAAACGGCGACCGAAGTCGCCGTTTTTTACATTGCCGGAAAGAGGCTCAGGCCTTGCGGCGGCGGGCGAAGCCCAGGCCGGCCAAACCTAAGCCAAGCAACGCCAGAGTCGCCGGTTCAGGCACCGCATTACCCCGATCACCAGCGGTTGCCGATCCGAAGGTGAGGTCATCAAAAACGGCCCGATTGGCGGTGTTGCCAAAGTCCACGGATTTTGCGGTGCCGGCGAAGCTGGCGCCAATGGCGGTCCAGTTACAGAAAGCTCCATTGGGGTCGCCCGCGCAGTTGTTGCCGTTGAATTGATTCGACAAGTTTAGTGAGGCGAGCAAATTGCCAGTGGCATCCAGGCCGTCATAAACCCGGACAACGGCATTCACACGGGAAGAATAGAAAAATGAAAAGCCGGTATCGAAGCCCAGATCGTAATTCAGTACCGATGTACCCTGCTGGAACAGCATCACGGTGTCGGCAGAAGGCTCGTTGGCGAAATTTCCGCTGCCTCCAGCGTCGGCGTCGACACGGCCCAAGGCGTTGCCGCTGAACTGCACGCCATAGTTGACGCCGCTATTGCCCAGGCTATCAATACCACCATTGTAAAAATCGTTGATGAATGCATTGTTGCCTACGCCTTCGAAGTCCAGAACAAAGGCCGAAGCGCTGTTTGCCGCCAGAAGACAGGTGAGACAGAGAAGAGTGCGTTTCATGGTGTATTCCCTCGTTCAGTAATACGGCAAATAAGCGGTCGAATTAAGCACTTTTTATGCCATGTATTCAAGTTCCTTGTCATTCAATGTCTTGCAATGCATCGCAAGGCATTTTGTCGCGAAAGTGTAAAAATTTTCGACATTCGTCTCGTCGAACATATTGAAGTTCGCCTTGACTGAGAGGCGACGCATCCCAAGCAGGCCATCGGGATTGTCGGTCATCGCCATGCCCACCCCGGCTTGTCGCATTTGCGACAAACGCCAAGCCCGCCAAACGCTTGAAATAACAAGGGCTTATCCCTGGCATGCGGCTTGCGATATAGGGAATGTCATTCACCGTCAGCCGCATACCACCATGGCCGAGATCATCAAACGCAACAAGGCGCTCGCCGTCAATCCGCTGAAAGTCAGTCAGCCGGTCGGTGCGTCGCTGGCCTTCCTGGGTATCAACCGGGCGGTGCCGATGTTGCATGGCTCGCAAGGCTGCACGGCGTTCGGCAAGGTGTTCTTCGTGCGGCACTTCCGCGAGCCGATTCCGTTGCAGACCACGGCGATGGATCAGGTTTCCACGGTGATGAACGCCGACGACAACGTCATCCAGGGTCTGGCCACCATCTCGGAAAAGAACAAACCGGCATTGATCGGGCTGCCGACCACCGGCCTGTCGGAAACCCAGGGCACGGATATTCATGGTCTGGTGCATCAATTCCGCGCCAAGCATCCCGAATTCGACACCATACCGGTGATCGCGGTGAACACCCCCGATTTCACCGGCTGCATGGAATCCGGCTATGCGCTGGCGGTAAAGGCGATGATCGACGTGCTGGTGCCGCAAAGCGCCTGTGTCGGCAAACGCAAGAAACAGGTCAACGTGCTGGCCGGCTCGCTGCTGACGCCGGGCGATCTGGAACATATCAAGGAACTCATTGAGGCCTTCGGCCTGCGGCCGGTGCTGGTGCCTGACCTGTCGGATTCGCTCGACGGTCACCTGACCGATCAGGAATCGAGTCCGCTGACCGTCGGCGGTACGCCGGTCGGCGAGATCAAGACCTTGGGCGAAGCGGCGGCCACGCTGGTCATCGGCGCCTCGTTGAACCCCGCCGCTGATCTGCTGAAGACCCGCACCGGCGTACCCGACTATCGTTTCGACACGCTGATGGGCATCGCCGCCGTCGATGCGTTCATCGCCGCGCTGGCCGAAATCAGCGGCCAGACCGTGCCGGAAAAGATCGAACGCCAGCGCGCCCAGTTGCAGGACGCGATGGTGGACACCCATTTCATGCTCGGTTTCGCGCGGGTCGCCATCGCCGGCGACCCCGACCTGCTGTTCGCGCTGGCCGATCTGGTCGCCGGCATGGGCTGCGAAGTCACCGCCGCCGTCGCCCCGGCGAAAGCCGCGATACTCGAAAAAGTGCCGGCCGCGCAAGTCAAGCTGGGCGATCTGGAAGACCTGGAACAGGCCGCGCGCGCCAACGGCGTCGATCTGCTGATCTGCAATTCGCACGCCGGTGAAACCGCCAAGCGTCTGGGCGTGCCGCTGCTGCGCGCCGGATTCCCGCAATACGACCTGATCGGCGGCTACCAGAAACTGTGGGTCGGCTATCGCGGCACCCGCCAGGCGTTGTTCGATCTGGCGAATCTGATTGTCGAACATGGCCATCACGAAGTGCCGGCCTACCGTTCCGTCTATGCCAGCCGACCGGGAGATGCCGCGCATGCGACACCTGAAGCTCGTCCACTCCACTGAAAAGGCATCCGCCATGCATGACAAGAGCAG
Organism: Betaproteobacteria bacterium; assembly: GCA_020061585.1. GTDB lineage: Bacteria > Pseudomonadota > Gammaproteobacteria > Burkholderiales > Thiobacillaceae > PFJX01. The sequence continues at coordinate 13,324 of JAGUXX010000092.1, forward strand.
CGTCAAGATCGCTTTTGCCAGTTCCGACCGGCGCGTCGTCGATCAGCATTTCGGCGCCGCCGAGGCGTTCTGCATCTACAGCCTGGCGGAGGACGACGCGCGCTTGGTGGAAGTCGCCGAATTCCACGACAGCGACGTGGCGATGGACGGCCACGAAGGCAAGCTGGCCGGCAAGATCGCCCTGCTGGAGGACTGCGCGGCGGTGTACTGCAACGCGGTCGGGGCGTCGGCGATCAAACAGTTGCTGGCCGCCGGCATCCAGCCGATGAAGGTCGAGGAGGGTACGCCGGTGGATGAATTGCTGTGCGGCCTGAATCAGAGTCTGAAGGACGCGCCGCCGGCCTGGCTGGCCAAGCGCTTGCAGAACAAGGATGCCGATCGGTTCAACGACATGGAAGCCGAGGGGTGGTCGGAATGATCGAAGCCCGAGTCCGCGTCGTTTCCGCCGCCGAAGGCATGGCCTGGGTGACTTCCAGCGAGTCGTCCGGTTGTGCCGCCTGCCAGTCGCAAGCCAGTTGCGGCATCTCCGGCCTGGGTAAATATCTCGGCCGCCGCCGCGCCGCGCTGCCGATCCGACAGGCCGACGCGCGGATCGGCGACGAACTGAAAGTCTGCGTCGACGAAGCCGAACTGCTGCGCGCCGGCGCCTACGCCTATCTGCTGCCGGCGCTGCTGGCGGTGCTCGGC
>JAGUXX010000331.1 GCA_020061585.1 Betaproteobacteria bacterium
CAATCGGCCGCCTCCGCCGCCGCGTCGGCCAGCGGCAGTGTCAGCCAGAACGTGCTGCCTGCGCCGGCTTCGCTTTCGACGCCGATGCTGCCGCCCATCAACTCCACCAGGCGCTTGCTCAAGGCCAGGCCGATGCCGGCGCCCTCGATGCCGGTGCTGTCGGCATTCAGCCGTTCGAACGCATTGAACAGGCGCGCCTGTTGCGCCGCGCCAAGGCCGGCGCCGGTATCGCTGACGCGGATCTGCGCGTGCTCGTCCAGCACAACGCAGGCCACGTTGATGACGCCCCGCGGCCGGTTGTATTTGACGGCGTTGGACAACAGATTGAGCAGCACCTGCTTGAGGCGGGTGTGGTCGGCGCGCACCTGGCAACGGCAATCGTCTCCGGCTTCGCCTGTCTCGATACCACGCGCCTCAGCCTGCGGCCGGATCAGCGCGAGGCAATCGGCGACCAAGCTCTGCAGCGCAATCGGTTCCAGGCTGATCGTCAACTTGCCGGATTCGATGCGCGCCAGATCGAGCACTTCATTGATCAACTCCAGCAAATGTCGCCCGGCGTACAGCACCTCGTGCACGTTGTCGGCCTGATCATCGGGCAATTCCGCCAGTTCCAGCAACTGGCCGAAGCCAAGTATCGCGTTCAGCGGCGTGCGCAGCTCATGACTCATGCGCGACAGAAATTCGGATTTGGCCTGGTTGGCCCGCTCCGCTTCCGCCATCGCGGCAGACAGCTCCCGCGTGCGGCGCAGGACACGCGCTTCCAGTTCATCGTTCAAGCGTTGCAATTCCGCCTCGGCCCGCTTGCGCGCGCTGATGTCGGTAATGCTGCCGCGCACCAGCCGGCCCTCCGCCGCCGGCAAACTGACCAGACGCAGCTCGCACGGAATGTCCTCTCCGGCGGCATTGCGATGCATCCATTCGAACACCGGGGTCGCGCCGTTCAGCGCCGCGTTGATCCGCTCCATGGCCAGCACGCTGGAAACGCGACCGTCGGGCTGCAGCGGCGGGCTCAAATCCACCGGTGTAGCGCTCAATATTGCTTCGCGCGTCAAGCCGAACAGACGCAGGGCATTTTCATTGGCATCGACGAAAACGCCGCTTTCGGCATCGAACACCACGATGGCCTCTGGCGCGTGTTCGACCAGGATGCGATAGCGTTGTTCGCTCTCCTCCAGCCGGCGACTGGCCTGTTGAATTTCGGCGGTGCGTGCCTGTACCCGAGCCTCAAGGTTACCGCGCTCCGCCTGCAGACGATCCACCATGCGGTTGAATGCGCCGGCCAGGCGGCCCAGTTCATCGCGCCGGCCGACATCGACACGCTGTATCAGATCGCCCTCGGCGATGGCCGCGGTTGCGCGCCCCAGCCGAGTGATCGGTCGGGTGATGCCACGCCCGAGGAAAAACGCCGTCAGCGCCGACAGCATGGATACCGCCAACAGCGCCGCCATCGTTGCCCAACGCAGATCGTGAATCGGCCGCGCCACCTCAGCCATGTCCTTCTTGACCACCATGCCCCAGCCGAGACTGGGCAGATAGCGCCAGGCCGCCGCCACCTCCGCCCCGGCGTAATCCAGCACGACACCCTCGCCTCGCTCGCCGCTCAGCGCATTGCGCATCGGCAGCGCCGCCCGAGCAAAAAGAATGCGGGCTCTGTAGGCGGCATCGGCAACTCTGGTCAGCGGCGCGGTGTACAGCACGCTGTCCGCGTTGCGCTGTGCCAGCACCGTCTCGCCGGTCTCGCCCAGACCGGTGCGATCGGTCACCACTTGCTGCAGCAGTCCCACGTTCATCTGCAAGGCCATCGCCCCCACAGGCCGGCCATTTGCCATCAGCGGCTGCACCAGAAACGCGGCCAGCCGGTTGGCCGACGGCGGATAGGCGCGGAAGGGCGACAGTTCCTGCGACAACGTCGCCATGGCGCGGTTAAAGCTGTGCGCGAGTTCGCTGTCGCGCAGCGGGCCGCCGCGCAAATTGCCGCCGAGATCCGACTCCTTGGCCACGCTGTAGACCACATTGCCATCGACATCGATCAACAACAGGTCGTAATACCCGGTGCTGTCCAGGTAATCCTGGAAATCCTGATCGAAGCGCGCGGGCAATCGCCCCGCGGCGAAGCCGCTGTCCTGGTTGCGCGTGGCGGCCTCGCCGATCAATTGCATTGCCGCCCGTATCCGCTCGGAAGCCGCCAACACGCGCGCATCGGCAAGCCGTTCATTGACATAGCTGTCGATCTGATCGGCCTTTTTATCGGCCAGCCTGGACATCTCGATCAGCGCCTGCTGGCGCAGGCTGGCCTCGAATTCCCGGACATACAGATAAGCCAGCAGCGCCAGCGGCAGCAAGGAAGCCAGGATGAAACCCAGCAGCAGGCGCTGGCCGATGCCGAGTGTCATGGCCGCGCCTGGTGATTCAGGCGGTCCGAAACAACCCGCCATTCGCGCAGGGATCGATAGGTCGGGTAAGGCGTCGGGCGTATGGGCTGGGTAGTCGTCCACACCTGGCGCAACTGTCCATCGGCCTGGAACTGGCCGATGCGCGCCATTTTCCAGAGGTGGCGACTGTGCGCATCCACCGTGACGACCCCCGCGGGTCCGCCCAGACTTTGGCGCAGGATAGTCCGATTGACTTCATGCGGCGCGGCGGTACCGGCATCGAGCACCGCCCGGGACCAGAGTCGCACACTGGTGTAGGCCGCCTCGATCGGGTCGCTGGTCACGCGCTGGGCGCCGAAGCGGGCCTTGAATGCCGCCACGAAACGCCGGTTTTCGGGGCTGTCCAGGCTCTGAAAATAACCCCAGACGGCGTAATGCGCCGATAGCAGCGCCGCCTCCGATCCCGCCATGCCGTGCTCCGCCAGACTGAACGACATCACCGGCACATCAGCCAGGCCGGCAGTGCGCAGGGCGCGGAAAAAATGCGTGTTGGCGTCGCCGTTGATGGTGTTGAACACCACCTCGGGACGCAAGCGACGTATCTCCTCCACGACCGACGTCATGTCCGTCGCGTCCATCGCGAGATATCGCTCGGCCAGCACATGGCCGCCGCCGGCCAGCACCAGATCGCGAATGATGTGGTTCGCGGCGCGTGGAAAGATGTAGTCGGAGCCCAGCAGATAGACGCGCCGCCCGAGCTTGTCCAACGCCCAGCGGGTGCCGGGAATGATCTGCTGGTTGGGCGCCGCGCCGGTATAGATGATGTGCGGCGAACTTTCCAGGCCCTCGTATTGAACCGGGTAGAACATCAGGTGCCGGTGCTTCTCGACCACCGGCTTGACCGCCTTGCGGCAGGCCGATGTCCAGCAGGCGAACAGCGCGCTGACCTGTTGCTCGACGATCAGCCGTTCCGCCTCCCGGGCGAACCGCGGCCAGTCGGAAGCGCCATCCGCAAGCACCATCTCGACCGGGCGGCCGAGCAGGCCGCCGGCTGCATTGATCTCCTCCACCGCCAGCCGGATCGCATCCACCAGCGGCCGCTCGCTGCTGGCCATCGGGCCGGTCAGGGAATGCAGCACGCCGATACGTATCGGCGCCGCCGGGGTGGCGTATTGCCGCCAGAGCAGCAGCACGGCAAGGACCAACAGCGCCAGCAGCATCAGGGATTTCCGGCGCGTTTGCGGCACTCAGCTTACCTCAGCCAGCCGTTTGTCGAGCAGGGCGAGAAACTTCTCGACATCCAGCGGTTTGCTCAGATAGTCGTCGAAGCCGGCCGCCTGGCCTTTGCCGACATCGCGCGCCATCGCGTTGGCGGTCAGGGCGACCACCGGGATAGCCCGCGTGGCGGGATCTTCGCGCAACCGGCGCAATGCCGCGAAGCCATCCATGCCGGGCAGATTGATGTCGAGCAGGATGAGGTCGGGTTGCCGCGCCTTGGCCATCGCCAGTCCGAGTTCGGCGTTCGGCGCGTCGAGCAGGGTCAAATTGCTTCGAGTCGCGATGATGCGCCGCATCAGACGCAGATTGGAGAGATTGTCTTCCACATACAACAGCGTGTGCCGACCGCGTGTTGGCGCGCCGATAGTCAGCGGCGCAGCGTCCGGCTGCCGCGACGCCACAGCCGCTTCGCTCAGCGGCAGTTCGATCCAGAAGGTACTGCCTTCTCCCGCGACGCTTTCGACACCGATATTTCCCCGCATGGCTTCAACCAGTTTCTTGCTGATCGCCAGCCCGACCCCCGTCCCCTCGGTACCGTCGTAAGCCGGTTCCAGGCGTTCGAAGGGTCTGAACAGACGCGGCAACGCCTCGGCCGCAATCCCGCGCCCGGTGTCCGTGACGGCAATGCGGATGCGCGCATTGCCGACGCTATGGCGGACGCTTTGGCAGGTGACCTGCACGCTGCCGCCGACCTGGTTGTACTTGACCGCATTGGAGAACAGATTCAGCAACACCTGCCGCAGCCGTATCGGGTCCGCCTGGATGCCGCCCGCGCAAGCCGTATCGGAAGCCAGACGGATCTGACGTTGTTCGGCCAAGGGTTGCATCAGCGCCAGACATTCCCGAATCACCAGATCGAGTTGGACCGGTTCGAGCGAGAGTTCGAGGCGTCCGCTTTCGATCCGCGCCAGATCAAGCACCTCGTTGATCAATTCGAGCAGATGGCGTCCGGCATGCAGGATTTCCCGCACGCTCTCCGCCTGCTGCGGCGCCAGCGGCATGCCGGGGTCGGCTTCGAGCAATTGGCCGAAGCCGAGTATGGCGTTCATCGGCGTGCGCAACTCATGGCTCATGCGTGACAGAAATTCCGACTTGGCCAGATTGGCGCGCTCCGCATCCTCCTTCGCGCCGGCAAGCGAAGCGGTGCGTTCCGCGATGCGCTGTTCCAGATGCTCGTTTGCGGCGCGCAATTCGGCCATGTAGCGCGCCCGCTCATGCGCCCGCTTGTTGCTGCGCAGCGTGATGCCGCCGATGCCCAGCAGACCGATCAGCCAGATGCCGGCATGACTGGCGGACAGCAAGCGGACCTGCTGCAAAGCGGGCAAAGTGTATTCATCGAGCGGCACCGAGACGCCGACGCCCCCGCTGACATCCCCCGCTTCGAGGCCTTGATGACCGTGGCAAAGCAGGCAATCCGGCGTCGTCAACATCGGCTGGATCATACGCAGATGCGGCTGACCGTTGATATCAGAAATCTCGCTGACTTCCTTGACGCCGCGCTCGAAGGCATGAATGGCGCGTTCCTCCCAGGGGTCGGCTTTGTTGGCGGGGTTGAGGTAATTGATGGCAACGATGCGCCCCTTGACGCCATACAAATCGGAATATTCATCCATCATCTGCCGCAGCATGAAGGCCGGATTCATCAGGGTCAGCGGTCTGCCGCCGGCGGTGACGACATCGCGCTCCTGAATATGCGCCAAATAGGGGCTGGGTGGCGTATCGGCGCTGGGAGTCACATATACGCCACCCTTTTTGCTGGCCCAGAAGCGAAACGCCTGATCCTTGAAAAAGCTGGCGCGCGCGGTATTCATCGCCAGCTTGTGCGCCTGCTGCATGACTTCACTCGCGTTCCAGTACAGGGATGCGCCGACGATCGCGGTCCAGAGGAATACAGCCAGCCAGGCGAAGCGGTAAATCATGCGCGTGATCATGCCGGCTCGGCCTTCGTCGCCAGATGCGCATCCACCACTTTCAGGAAGGCGCCGACATCCAGCGGTTTCGTCAGGTAGTCCGCAAAACCGGCGGCACGCGCCCGCTGGATATCTTTCGGCATGGCGTTGGCGCTGATGCCGATGACCGGAATGGCGCGTGTCCCCGCAGCGGCTTGAAGGCGACGCAGCACCTCAAAGCCATCCATGTCGGGCAGGTTGATATCCAGCAGAATCAGGCTCGGACGATGTGCCGCCGCCAGTTCCAGCCCGAGCCCCGGGGCGCCGGCGCTGAGCAGACGGATGTCCGCGCGCTGCGCCAGAATGCGTTCGACCAAGCGCAGGTTGGCCGGGTTGTCTTCGATGCACAGGATGGCGTACTGGTGCGGCGCCACGGCTTGCGGCATGGGTGCCGCACTGGCCGGGACGACGCAATCGACCGCCTGCGCCGCCGCGTCGGCCAGCGGCAGCGACAGCCAGAACGTGCTTCCCGCGCCGGCTTCGCTTTCGACGCCGATGCTGCCGCCCATCAATTCCACCAGGCGCTTGCTCAGCGCCAGGCCGATGCCGGTGCCCTCGATGGCGTTATGGTCCGCGTCCAGCCGCTCGAAAGCCACGAACAGGCGTGCCTGCTGCTCGGCGCTCAGGCCGGCGCCGGTGTCGCTGACGCGAATCCGGACCGACTCGTCGTCGGCGACGCAGGCGATGCTGACGCTGCCTTGCTCCCGGTTGTACTTGACGGCGTTGGACAGCAGATTGAGCAGCACCTGCTTCAGCCGGGTGCGGTCGGCCTGTACCGGCTTGCCGCACGCTTGGGTGGCTTCGATCAGGTCGATGCGCAGGTTTTCGGCCTGCGGCCGCATCAGGCTGACGCAGTCGGCGATCAGCGGCAGCAGCGCCACCGGCTCCAGGCTGATCGTGAACTTGCCGGATTCGATGCGCGCCAGATCCAGCACTTCGTTGATCAATTCCAGCAGATGGCGGCCGGCGCGGAGGATTTCCACCACATTGTCGGTCTGCAAGCCACCGAGATTCGCGCGTTCCAGCAACTGGCCGAAACCCAGGATGGCATTCAGCGGCGTGCGCAGCTCGTGGCTCATGCGCGAGAGGAACTCGGACTTGGCGCGGTTGGCCCGCTCCGCCTCGTCACGCGCGCGCATCAGGGCGGCTTCGGCCTCCTTGCGCGTGCTGATGTCGCGCACGAAGGCGAAGTATTGGGATTCATCGCCGATCCGCGCCAGCGTCACGCTCACCTCGACATCAAGCAGGCTGCCGTCCTGGCGCCGGTGGCGGGTTTCGAAACGGTCATGGCCTTGTTGTCTGATCATCATGCAGCGAGCGGCGATTTCCTCTGGTGTATCGATCGCCTCGATATCGGCAATGTTCAGTCGCAGCAGTTCGTCACGGCTGTAGCCGAGCATGCGGCAATAGTTGTCGTTGCATATCAGCATTCGACGGTCCAGGTCGGCGGTGAAGAAACCGTCCAGCGCCGTGTTCACCACCATCGCGTTGCGGTTGCTCTCCCGCTCAAGTTCGGCGGTGCGTTCCCGCACCAGATCTTCCAGATGGCTGCGGTAACGTTCCAGTTCAAGCTCGATCAGTTTCTGCTCGGTGATGTCATGCACGCTGCCGATCATCCGAAACGGCTTGTCCGACGCATCGCGATAGACCTTGGCGCGCTCCTTCACGATGCGGATTTCGCCGTCCGGCCGGATCACGCGATGCTCGACGGCGTAGGCCGTGTTCGCATCGGCGATGCTGGCATTCACCGCGTCGATGACCTGTTGCCGGTCGTCCGGATGCACACTTTCCATAAAGGCATCGTGGGTCGCGACAAACGATTGCGGCGGGTAGCCGAAGATGCGAAACACCTCGTCCGTCCAGCGCAGCACGCCCGTCGCCATGTCCAGGTCCCAGGAGCCGAGATGCGCGACGGCCTCCGCCTGGGCATGGGTTTCCTGGCTGCGCCGCAGGGCCGCCTCCACCTGGTGTTTCTCGGTCACGTCGATGCCGATGGCGACCAGATATTCGAGTCGCCCCTGGTCGTCCAACAGGGGCGCCCGGTGCCACTCCAACAGGTGCTTGCCGCCGTCTTTGTCGAGCCAATGATTGGTGTGGATGTTGGTCAAAGTTTCAGCATGGTTGCTCAATGCCAGCAAAGCCTGTTCCCGCACCCTGTCGCGCTCCTCCGGCAGCAGCAGGATTTCCCAGGGAAGGCGTCCCTCAACTTCGGCGAAGCGGTAACCGCTGATCTTCTCGCAGGCCCGATTGAAGCGGCAAATGCGCCCCTCCCGGTCGAGCACCAGAAGCAGGGCGTCGGCGTTGTCCAGTACGGCGCCGGTGAAGTTGCGCTCTGCCCGCAACTCGGCCTCGACGCGTTTTTGTTCGCTGAGTTCGGTGAGGATGTTGGCCAAGGCAATCGGCTGACCAACGCTGTTGCGAAGCAGAAACACATTGTGCAGGGTGGGGATGACGCAGCCATCCAGCGCGGTGATGTCGAACTCGCCGTGCCAGTGGCCCAGTGCCATCACCTCGGGCAGCACCTTGGCGCGCAAGGTCTGGAGATACGACTCGCTGTAGAAATCGTCGATGCGATAGCGGCTGACATCCTCGCCTTCCGTGACCCCCAACAGGCGCCGCAGCGCCGGGTTGAAGTAGCGCGCCGTGCCGTCCAGGTCGGCCCAACCAATCGGCTGGGTGGAGAAATCGACCACCCGCTGCAGCATTTCGACACGCTCGAAGGCGGCGCGCTGTTCGGTGACGTCCCAATAGATTCCGCAAACGCCGATGACTTGGCCGTCCTCGTCCCTGACCGGAGTCTTGATGGTGTGCACGGTAATCCGCCTGCCGTCCCGGTCGATCGTTTCGTCGTACTCCTCCGCCTGGCCGGAGTCCATGATGCGTTGGTCATCCAGACGGTACTTGTCGGCCAGATCTCTCGGGTTGAGGGCAAGGTCGTCCCGACCGATCACATCCTGCGGACTGATTCCCTTGTCCTCGGCATAGTTCCGGTTCACCGCCAGATATCGCGACTGGCGGTCCTTGTAGAACACCCGCTGCGGGATGTTTTCCACCAACGCCCGGTATTTCGATTTGCTCTCACGCAGGCTTTGCTCATGGCGCTTGTGCAGGCTCAGGTCGGTGATGACGCAGGCGATGGCAATGGGTATTCCGGCGTCGTCACGAAGCAGATGGATATCGTGGCGGGTCGGAATGACGCGGCCCTGCTCGGACAACAGCGGCATCTCGCCGCTCCAACCGCCCTGGTCGCGGGCGATGCGCAGCATTTCCCCGGCCATCGGTTCCGCTTCGGGCAGGCGGAAGCGACGCAGGTGAAGGCCGCTGACCTCGGCATCCGGCGCCAGATCGAGCATCCGGCGCAGACTTGGATTCATGTAGACGATATTGCCGTCGAGGTCAGCCCAGCCTATGCCCTGGCCGGTGCACTCGACCATACGGCGGAACATGGCGTCCGCCGGCGGTGATGTCACCCGGCTTGGCTTCACGCCGCAATCCTTGTTGTCCAATGTCACTTGGCCTTACCTCCTGGGTGTCTCGTCCTGTGGCGGCGCGGTTTTTCCCGCGGTTTTTGCATATGCCAGCAGCCGGTCGATTTCCGTTTGCAGCCTGACCAGATCGAGCGGTTTCGTCAGGTAGGCCAGGAAACCCGCCGCCAGGCCGCGCTCGATATCCTCGGGCATGGCGTTGGCGGTGATCGCCAGTACCGGGATATTGCAGGTATCCGCCTGCGCTTGCAGTTGTTTGAGCACCTCAAAGCCGTTCATCCCCGGCAGGTTGATGTCGAGCATGATCAGATCCGGGGATGCGCCGCGGGCCAGTTCCAGCCCGGTCAGCGGCTCGCCAGTGCTGAGCAGGTGGATGTCGGTGCGCGGCGCCAGTACCTGTTGCATCAGCCGAAGATTGGCCGGGTTGTCCTCGATATACAGCAATGTGTGGCAACCAGGTTTGCCGGTCGGGAGCATGCCGCCGGCCACTGTGCTGGCGTCGGAGGTCGCAAGGGCGAACGGCGCGGCAAGGGGTTCCGTCTCCGCCAGTTCCACCCAGAATGTGCAGCCCTGTCCGGGTCGGCTGTCGACACCGATTTCGCCGCCCATCGATTCGATCAGGCGCTTGCTGATCACCAGACCAATGCCGCTGCCCTCGATGGTGCCGGTCTCCAGGCCAAGCCGGTTGAACGGCGTGAACAAGTCGCCCAGCTTGTCTTGCGGAATGCCCGGGCCGGTATCGGTCACCGCCAGCCGCACCTGGCCAGTCGATTTCGACTCGCAGGTCATCTGGATGCCGCCGCCCTCCCGGTTGTACTTGACCGCATTGGACAGCAGGTTGATCAACACCTGTTTCAGACGCAGCCGGTCCGCCCGCACCCAGCAGTTATGGCAAGGCGCGATCTCGCGGCTCACGGTCAGGCCCTGGCTGACGGCCCCGGATTCCACCAGGGCGAGACATTCATTGATCAATTCCGCCATTGCCAACGGCTCCATGCTGAGCGTGAGCCTGCCGGATTCGATGCGCGCCAGATCCAACACTTCGTTGATCAACGCCATCAGGTGGTGGCCGGCTTTGAGTATCTCTTGCACGTTGTCCGCCTGCTCAGCCGTCAGCGCCCCATCCAGCTCCAGCAACTGGCCGAAACCCAAGATGGCGTTCATCGGCGTGCGCAGCTCGTGGCTCATGCTGGACAGGAATTCGCTCTTGGCGCGACTGGCCGCCTCGGCCACCTCCAGTGCCTGCGCCATCTCCCTCTCGTGGCGTTTACGTGCCGAGATGTCGCGCACGATGCCGGTGAAACAACGCTTTTCGCCAACCCGCATGGCATTCACCGCCAGATCCATCGGGAAGGTGCTGCCGTCCTGTCGCCGACCGGTCACCTCGCGGCCGATGCCGATGATCTTCTTTTGCCCGGTCATCAGATAATTGCGCAGGTAGCCATCATGCGCGTTGGCATAGTGCTCGGGCATCAACAGGCTGACATTGCGCCCCAGAACTTCTTCGGAGCAATAGCCGAAAATGCGTTCCGCGGCGGCATTGAACGATTCGATCAGGCCACGTTCGTCGATGACGATGATGCCGTCGACCACGCTTTCCAGCACCGAGCGCAGGCGTGCTTCGCTGGTCTGTAATTCATGCGCGGCGCGGTGCTCGTCCAGCAGCGGACGGTTTGCCGCCGCGAAATTTGATGGGTCAGGTTGGGAAGTCATGATCAGGTTCGAATATGAAGATGGATATGTCGATGTTGGTAATGAGGGCGATCCTGGGTGAGTGCCTGAAACCCGCTATGGCGGGCTATGCCGCCTGAATGCTTTCCAGACTTTCCTGGCTCTCGGCCAGCAGGCGACCGCACGCTTCCGCCGGCAGCGCCTTGCTGAACAGCCAGCCCTGGAGTTCGTCACAGCCCAGGTGCAGCAGCATGGCGCGCTGATCCTCGTTTTCGACCCCTTCCGCGATGACGGTCAAACCCAGACTGTGCGCCAAACTGATCAAACCGCGCACGATGGCGGCATCGTCGGGGTCGCGCGCCAGATCCAGGATGAAGGAACGGTCGATCTTGAGCTTGTGCAATGAAAATACCTTGAGATAGGCCAGCGAAGAGTAACCTGTGCCGAAATCGTCGATGGCGATGGTAACCCCCAGCGTTGCCAGCTCACGCAGTAATCGCGCCGCGGGTGCCGGCTCTTCCATCACGGCGCTTTCGGTCAATTCCAGTTCCAGCAAGGCGGGGGATGCGCCGCTTTGCGCCAGGGCGTCGCGCACCGACTGAGTCAGATCATGTTGGCGGAACTGATGCGCCGACAGGTTCACCGCCACCCGTATCGGCGTGCCGGCATCCTGCCAGGCGCGGATCTGTTTGCAGGCGGTGGCGAGTACCCAGGCGCCGATCGGCACGATCAGGCCGCAGGCTTCGGCAACCGGAATGAAGCGGGTCGGGCTGACCGAACCCAACTCGGCATGCGACCAGCGCAACAGCGCTTCGACGCCACTGATTTCGCCGCTGCGCAGGTTGACCTGCGGCTGGTAATGCAGTTCCAGCTCACCGGCTTCGACGGCGTGTTTGAGACAGGTTTGCAGCAGCAGCGAATCCTGCATCAGGTTGTTCAGATCGCGGGTAAAGAAGCGTGCGCAGCCGCGACCCTCCGCCTTGGCCCGGTACATTGCCATGTCGGCGTTGCGCAGCAGCGTGGAAACATCTTCGCCATCGACTGGAAACATCGTGATGCCGAGGCTCAGCCCCGCGTAGACATCGTATTCGCCGATGCGAAACGAGGCGGTGAATGCTTCCAGCAGCTTGTTGATGATCTGTCCGATATCTTCGACCTGTGCCAGATCGGACAACACCAGGGCGAATTCATCGCCGCCCAGGCGCGCCACGGTATCGCCGGCGCGCAAGGTGTCCTTCAGCCGACGCGCCACTTCGGCGAGCAGTTGATCGCCGTAATCGTGGCCCCAGCCATCGTTGATCGCCTTGAAGTTGTCCAGATCGAGCAGGGCCACCGCGAGCAGCTTGTCCTGTCGTCTGGCCTGCTGCATGGCCTGCGTCAGACGGTCCTGGAACAAGGTGCGATTGGGCAGGCCGGTCAGCGCATCATGGGTGGACTGGTAGCGCAATTCGGCCTCGATGCGCCGTTGTTCGGTGACATCGCGAATGAAGGCGGTGATCCTTGGCGTGCCCGCCTCGGAGATGAACGTACTCAGGGCGATATCGAGGGGTACCTCGCTACCGTCTTTGCGCCGTCCCACCATATATTTCCCGCTGCCCATGCTGCGTTCGCCATTCGCTTCGAAGAAGCTGGTCTGGTGCGTGTGGTGGCGCGCGCGCGCAGCCTCCGGCATCAGAATTTCCATCCTCTGGCCGAGCAGCTCCCAGCGCGTGTAGCCGAACATCGACTCCAGACGTTCGTTGACCATCCAGATCAAGCCCTCGGCATCCACCACCAGGATCGCATCCGGCGCGGTTTCCAGCAGCTCGCGGTTGCGCCGCTCGCTTTCGATGACATCGTTGCGCGCCTGTTTGATCAGGTTGATCGGTGTCTGCACGCTGTCGAGAAAGATGGCGCGATAAAGAAACAGATAAGCCAGCACCTTGTGGACGTGCCCGAGCACGTTGGCCAGGTCGGTGACGCGGGAATAGAGCATGAAGAACAGTTCGCTGGCCAGCATCAACGCCAGCGCGGAAATCAGCCAGATCAGGCTCAAGCCCCGCATTTCTTGGCGGCGTCGGAAGATCGCCAGCAGCGCGCCCAGCAACAGCGCCACCACACCGACTTCCATGCCGATCTTGAATGCGGTCAGTCCCGAGCCGGGGATGAAGGTGGCCGGCACCCAGTGCGGCTGCCAGATGCCGACATAGAGCACCAGCAGCGCATAGCCCAGGAATCCGGCCAGGTAACGCCGCCGCGCATGTCTGGCGAGCGGCTGGCGCGGCATCAGCGCGAACGCCAGCAAGGCGCCGGCGGCGGCATAGCGCGCCGCCAACCAGAACACGATGCCCTTGTGCGGACTGTTGGCGGTGATGAAATCGGGCATGCCCGCATAGGACATGACATGCGCGAAATCCATCAGCGCCACCGCCAGGAAGGCGCAAGCCAACATCACCGAGGCGGCCGGGCGTTTCTCTTCATGGACATGCCAGCCGGTGACGAACACCATGGTCGCGACCAGTACGGCGAAGACCTCGACCAGGGTATGGAACGGCAGATAGAAAGCCATGTCGAGCGCATGCTGGTTTTCCTGGGCTGCCAGCCAGAACAGCAGCGGGATCTCCAACAGCAGCAGCTGCCCGACAACATAGGGCCATCTCAACGATTTGCGGCTGGGCGTAAGAGAGTGGCCAGGCATCACGCGTCCAGTTTGGTTAACGGCCATCGCCGTAGCGGGCAACTTCCTGCGCGATCGCCCCGAGCTGCACGCTCTTCCACACGCCGCCCAACTTCACGGCTTCCTTCGGCATGCCGTAGACCACACAACTGGCTTCGTCCTGCGCCAGCGTGGCCGCGCCGGCGTCGCGCATTTCCTTCATGCCGCGGGCGCCGTCGTCGCCCATGCCGGTCATGATCACGCCAAGCGCGTTGCCGCCGGCGCAGCGGGCGACGGAGCGGAACAACACATCCACCGAAGGGCGATGGCGATTCACCGCCGGCCCGTCCACTACCTCGACGTGGTACTGCGCGCCGCTGCGCTTGAGCAGCATGTGCCGTCCGCCCGGCGCGATCAGCGCGCGGCCGGGATAGACGCGGTCGCCGTGTCTGGCCTCGCGTACCTCGATCTGGCAGATGCTGTCGAGGCGGTCGGCGAAGGCGGCGGTGAATTTCTCCGGCATGTGCTGGACGATGACCAGGCCCGGCACCGTGCGCGGCAGCGCCGACAGCATCACTTCCAGCGCCTGGGTGCCGCCGGTGGAGGTGCCCACCGCCACCACCTTGTCGGTGGTTTTGTGCATCGCCTGGGTCGGCGCCGGGCCGGACAGGATCGCATCGGCGCTCAGTTTCGGCTGCACCACCGGCGCCGGTCCCGCCGCCAGTCGGCGGACATCGGCCTGGGCCGCGGCGCGCACCGCGCCGACCACGTCCTCGGCCGAATCGACCAGGAATTGCCTGAGCCCGATGCGCGGCTTGGTGACGATGGCCACCGCGCCCGCCGACAGCGCCTGCAGGGTAGTTTCGGCGCCCTTTTCGGTCAGCGTGGAACAGATCACCACCGGCGTCGGCCGCTGCGCCATCAGTTTCTTGAGAAAGGTGATGCCGTCCATGCGCGGCATCTCGACGTCCAGCACGATCACATCCGGCCAGTCGCGGTTCATCTTGTCGAGCGCGAACAGCGGGTCCGGCGCGGAACCGATCACTTCGATGTCGTGTTCGGCGTTGAGTACAGCGGCCAGGACCTGGCGCACGGTGGCGGAATCGTCGACGATCATGACGCGGATCGGTTTCATCACCCCCCCTGTCCGGGTGTCGCCGGCTTGCGGTATACCGACGGCTGCTCGGCGACCAGACCATGGCTGAGGCCGGTAAGGCTTTCCGAGTGGCCGACGATGAACCAGCCGCCCGGCCGCAGGCGTTCCACCAGACGCGCCACCACCTGCTGCTTGGTTTCCGCCGAAAAGTAGATCATCACGTTGCGCAGCAGGATGACATCGAACTCGCCAACCTGCGGCAGATGCTCGTTCAGATTGATCTGCTGGAACCGAACCCGGCGGCGCAGGGCGGGATCCAGGGTGAACTGACCGGCCTGGTTGCCGACACCTTTCAGGCAATAAGCCTTGCGGTAGGCGGCGGGAATTTCGTCGGCCTGATCCAAGGCATACAGCGCCGCGCGGGCCTTGTCCAGGATCCGGGTGCTGATATCGGAACCGAATACCTCCCAGGCCGTATCGCCCCTTTGATCCGCCAGCAGCATGGCCAGGCTGTAGGCTTCCTGGCCGCTGGAGCTGGCCGCGCTCCAGACCCGGAACGGCCGGCCTGGAGCGTGCTTGGGAAGAATACGCTCGCGCAGGAAGTCGAAATGCTTCTGCTCGCGGAAGAAGTGCGTCTCGTTGGTGGTGAGCAGATCCACCGCCACCTGCAATTCATCCTGGCGTTTGCTGATCAACTGGAGGTAATCCTGGTAGCTGCTCAAGTTGTGATGCTTCAGCCGCTTCGCCAGGCGTCCCGCCACCAGCGCCTTCTTTGTCGGCGACAGGCTGATGCCGGCGATGCGCTGGATCATCTGTCGGAAGCGGGTGAATTCGTGGTCGTGCAGGGTGGTGGCGAGCATGCTGGACTCAGGCAGCCCGCTCATCGGCCAGTTGGGTCGTCTGGCCGATGAGCGCCAACTCATCGGCGGACAGCACCTTGTTGACGTTGAGGATGATGACGAAGCGTTCCTGCACCTTGCCCATGCCGGCGATGAAATCGGTACGGATCTTGGTGCCGAATCGGGGGGGCGGCTCGATTTCCGCGCCGGCAATCTCCAGCACCTCGTTCACCGCGTCGACCACGACGCCGATCACCTGGGTTTCCGCCTCGACTTGCATCTCCAGAATGATGATGCAGCTACGTCGAGTGACCTGGCTGGGCTTGTCGCCGAAGCGGCTGGCCAGATCCACCACCGGCACCACCGCGCCGCGCAGGTTGATCACGCCGCGGATGAAGGCCGGCATCATCGGCACTGTGGTGAGCTGGCCGTATTCGATGATCTCCTTGATGTGCAGGATACCGATGGCGAACACCTCGCCGCCCAGCATGAAGGTCAGATATTGCTGAACTTCCTGATCGGCGTTCGCCGCCGCCAGGGAATCCGTTACTTTGACTAATGCATTCATCTCGGCCCCCTGACTTCAGAAGCGCACGAATTCGGGCTGGCCCGCCGGTTCCGCCAGCGACTGTGCCGCCTGGGCCAGCTTCTTCAGCTTGGAGGGCGCCTTGGCATGGCGTGTCTGACCACTGGCGGTTTGGGCATCCAGTTTGAAGAAGCTCATCGTCATCTGCAGTTGTTCCGCCTGACTGCTCATCTCTTCCGCCGTTGCCGCCAGTTCTTCGGAGGCGCTGGCGTTCTGCTGGGTGGCCTGGTTCAACTGGCTCATGGCGGAATTGATCTGACCGACACCGGTGGACTGCTCCTCGCTCGACGCGGTGATTTCCTGTACCAGATCGGAGGTCTTCTGGATCGAAGGCACCATTTCGTCGAGCAGTCGGCCGGCGCGTTCGGCCATCTCGACCGAACCGCTGGCCAGTTCGCCGATTTCCTGCGCCGCCACCTGGCTGCGCTCGGCCAGCTTGCGGACTTCGGCGGCGACCACGGCGAAGCCCTTGCCGTGCTCACCGGCACGCGCCGCTTCGATCGCCGCGTTCAGCGCCAGCATGTTGGTCTGATAGGCAATGTCGTCGATGATGCCGATCTTGCCGGCGATGCTCTTCATTGCGGTGACCGTGTGTTTCACCGCTTCACCGCCTTCCACCGCTTCTTTCGAGGACTTGCTGGCCATGCCGTCGGTAACCTTGGCATTTTCGGTGTTCTGCGCAATGGAGGAACTCATCTGTTCGATGGATGCGGAGGTTTCCTCGACGCTGGCCGCTTGTTCCGATGCGCCTTGTGACAGGCTCTGCGCGGTAGCGGAGACTTCTTCCGAGGCGGAGGAGAGATTGTCGGAGGCGCTGCGCACGTCGGTGATGATCTGTGTCAGCTTCGCCACCATGCTCTGCATCGCGGCCAGCAATTGGCCAGTCTCGTCCTTGCCGCTGACTTCGATCCGGGTGGTCAAGTCGCCTTCGGCAAGGGCGTTGGCGGCCGTCACGGCGGCGTTGATCGGGCGAGTGATGCCGCGGGTGACCAGAAACGCGATGATCATTGCCAGGCCGAACGCGATCAGCGCCAGCGTAATCATCAGGCTGCGGGCGCCTTCATAGACTGCGGTGCCATCCTTGGCCGATTGTTCCATCAGGCCGGCCTGGTAGGCGACGGCCGCCTCCATGGCATTGATGAATCCGTTCTGGTTGGGCCGAACATCCTTGAGCAGATAGACCCGCGCTTCCTCGATCTTGCCGGCGTTGACCAGCTCGAACATGTGATTCTGGTTGGCCACGAAATTGCCGCGCACCTCACGGATGGCCTGCAGCTTGGCCTTGCCTTCATCCGACTGGACGATCTTTTCCAGTTCGCCGAACACCTCGCCGACCCGGGTGCGGGCTTTGATGATGCGTTCGATTTCGTCCTTGCGCTCAGCATCGCTGTCGAGCAGCACCAGATTGCGCAAGCTGCGGGCGACCTGATTGATATTGGTCATCATCTCGTTGACCATGGTGGTCTTCTTGTAACGGTCGTCGACCATCAGAACCATGCTGGCGTCAAGGCTGGCCATGCGGGTGATGCCGACGAAGGCGAGTACGAGCATGAGCGCCACCACGATGCCGAAGCCCAATGCCAGGCGCGTGCCGATTTTCAGATTGTTCATCATGTGTTTTCTCCAGTTTGACTAAGTGAAATTTCAGATCAGTGCTGCTTGCGCCCGCGACTCGTCCTTGACGGCCGCGTCCAGCAGCGAGGGGACGTCCAGAACCAGTGCAACTTCGCCGGACCCCAGAATGGTGGAACCGGTAATGCCGCGGACGTTGGCGAAAATCTGTCCGAGCGGCTTGATCACCGCCTGGAATTCGCCCTTGAGTTCGTCCACCACCAGACCCGCCTTGCGGCCGGTCGTATTCACCACCACGACGTTTTGCCGACGCGCTGTGCGCCCGTCGAGATCGAAGTGTTTCTTGACCCGCAGCAAAGGCAGAACCTCACCGCGCAGATTGATGTAATCGCGCCGCTCGTCGCGGCCCGGATCGAGTTCGACGCATTCCTGCACCATGTCCAGCGGCACCACGTAATGGCCGTCACCGACGCCCATCAGGAAGCCGTCGATGATCGCCAACGTCAGCGGCAGACGAATGCGGAAGGTGGAACCCAGGCCGGCATGGCTTTCGATATCGACCGTGCCGCGCAACGCCTCGATGTTGCGGCGTACGACATCCATGC
The DNA here is from genome assembly GCA_020061585.1 of Betaproteobacteria bacterium. Lineage (GTDB taxonomy): Bacteria > Pseudomonadota > Gammaproteobacteria > Burkholderiales > Thiobacillaceae > PFJX01. The sequence continues at coordinate 18,089 of JAGUXX010000331.1, forward strand.
CGACACCGCGGCCGGACAGGTTTGATACCTGCTCGGCGGTGGAGAAGCCGGCTTCGAAAATCAGCTTCCAGACATCGCCGTCCGGCATGTCGTCGCCATCATCCGGGATCAGGCCTTTTTCCCGTGCCTTGGCCAGGATGCGTTGCCGATTCAGGCCGCCGCCGTCGTCGGACACTTCGATGACGATGCCGCCGGCCGCGTGATAGGCGTTGAGCTTGAGCGTGCCTTTCACCGGCTTGCCCCGCTCGGCGCGCAGCGCGGCCGGCTCGATGCCGTGATCCATGGCGTTGCGCATCAGGTGGGTAAGCGGGTCGCCGATCTTGTCGACCACGGTCTTGTCGAGTTCGGTTCCCTCGCCCTCGATGACCAGTTCGATGTCCTTGCCGATTTCCTTGGACACGTCGCGCACCACGCGGCGGAAACGGTTGAAGGTCTCGCCGATCTCGACCATGCGCAGGTGCATGGCGCCGTCGCGAATTTCTTCCACCAGACGGGCCATGCCGGAAACCGCTTCGGTCAGGTCGCCATCCTTGTTGCGTGCCGCCATCAGGCCGACGCCGGCACCGGAAATGACCAGTTCGCCAACCAGGTTGATCAGGCTGTCGAGCTTGTCGGCATGCACCCGGATGAAGCGGGATTCCTGGGCCTGGCGGTTGCGCGCATCTTTCTGCTTGCCGAGCGCGGCATTGACCAGTTCCGGCTGGACGATCTGGCGCTCCACCATGATTTCGCCCAGCGGTTGCACGCGTTCCTGGCGCACCCCTTCGCAGTCCTGCACCGCCAGGGTTTCTTCCAGTTCGCGCGCGGTCACCGCGCCGCAGGCCACCAACAGCTCGCCCAGACGGGTGTTGTCCTCGGGCAGGTCGTTGATCAGGCCCACGTAGTCGGCCACCTTGCTGCCGGGCGGCAGGATGCGCAGCTCGCAGTCGTCGCGCACAAATTCGAACACGCCTTCGATGCGCGCCTTGTCGGCGTCGCTCTTGAAGCGGATTTCGAAGCCCAGGTAACAGCATTCCGGCTCCATCTCGGCGGCGGCAGGCATGCCGTCCTGCAGCGTGGCGACGTGCGTCAGTTCGCCCAGAGTGGCGAGATAACGCACAAAGGAAAGCGGGTCCATGCCGTTCTTGAACACGTCCCGTCCAAAGCGCAAAGAGATATGCCAGGTGTCGCTTTCCAGCCGGTTGGCTACGCCGCCTTGCACTTGGGCAACCGATTCGGTGGCGGAAACAGGGCCTCCCGCAGTCGCGGATTCGCCCAGGCAGGCCTGCAACCGTGCCGCCAGGTCCTCGCCGGTTTTGCGGGTGTCCGCGTCCATTGCCATCTCGGCGGCGGCAAGGTCGATCAGGCCGGCAATATGGTCGCGGCTGGCCAGCAGCAGACCGATCAGTCCTTCATTCAGGGCGACTTCGCCATTGCGTACCTTGTCGAGCAGGTTTTCCGCCTTGTGGGTGAAGGCGACGATGTCGTCCAGCCCGAACAGGCCGGACGAACCCTTGATGGTGTGGGCGGCGCGGAACACGGCATTGATCGCCTCGGTGTCGTCGGGCTCAGCCTCCAGGATCAGCAAGGACTCCTCCATATCCTGAAGCAGGCCGCGGCTTTCCGCGAAGAAGGTTTGCAGGGCTTCGCTCAGGTCCAGACTCATGCCGCGGCCCTCCCCAAGCCGAGACTGGCCGCCGGCAACACCTGGGGATCGCCGAACCAGCCACCCAGGCCGAGCAGTTCGAACACCTCCAGCACGGCGGCACTGTGGCCGCTGAGTTTCAGCGCCTTGCCGGTGGCCAACGCCTCACGCTTCATCAGCATCAGCAGCTGCACACCGCTGGTATCCAGCTCGCTGACGGCCGACAGATCAAGTTCGATCTCGTCGCTGTGCGCCAGCGCATCGAGCAAGGCGGGCTTGAGTTCGCTGACCTGATAGATGGTCATCTCACCCTCGGGATACAGACGTAGACGGGATTCGTGGCGTTCACTATGGATTTCCATGCGGGTCTCCTGACGATCAAGGGTGGGCGATCACGGGAAGCGATCAAGGCAGAATCAGCTTCGACACCGCGTCGAGCATCTGCGCCGGCTGGAACGGTTTCACCACCCAGGCCTTGGCGCCGACGGCCTGGCCGTCGCGCTTCATCGCATCGCTGCCTTCGGTGGTGAGCATGATCACCGGCGTGAACTTGTAGGTCAGCATGACCTTCATCGCCTTGACGAAGCTGATGCCGTCCATGTTGGGCATGTTCACGTCGCTGATGACCAGGTTGATCTTGCGGCCATCGAGCTTGGTCAGCGCATCCTTGCCATCCACCGCGTCGATGACCTCGTAACCGGCGCCTTTGAGTGTGAGTCCGACGACCTGCCGGATGGATGCCGAGTCGTCGACGATCAATATGGTTTTGGCCATGTTTGTTTCCCTCTAGAAAAATGTGATTTCGGTCGAACTGCTTGTTGTTGCGCGGCCGTTTCCACCTTGGTGGTTTTCGGCCTCTTCCAGCGTGGTGTAGGTGCGCGCCAGATCGTCCAGCCAGGCCTGCACGTCGATAGGCGCAACGGGCTGGCCGCGCGCCTGGCATTGCGCGTGATCGGCCAGCGTGGCCTCAAGACGGGCGATGTTGTCCAGCGTCTGCCGCATGATCTGGCTGACCCGATCCTGGAACTGCAAGGAGACGATGACGTTGCCGACGCTCTCCCGCACCGCCATGCCTTCATGCTGGAACTGGCTGGCGGCCTGGCCCAGGTTCTCCACCGCGTCGCGGAACAACTTCAGCACATTGCCGATGAGTTGCTCGGAGTTCTGCATGGTTTGCGCATCTTCGACCGAGAAATGCTCGGCCATCTGCACGGCTTCCTGTATGGCCTTGCCGACCGCGTCGACACGCGAACTGATCTGCTTGCCGGTGTCGTTGGACATCGTCGAGAGCTTGCGCACCTCGTCCGCCACCACGGCGAATCCTCGCCCGGCCTCGCCGGCGCGCGCCGCCTCGATGGCCGCGTTGAGCGCCAGCAGGTTGGTCTGGTTGGCAATGCTGGACACCGACCCGGCCATGCTTTTCAGTTCGTCGGAAAACTTCGCGACCTCGCGGATCCGATCGAGCATCGCCTCTTTGGCCAGCAACCCGGTGCGCAATGAGGCGAGCATGTGCGTCAGGTCCTGTTGCCCGTTGGCCAGCATCGCAACCACCTTGTTGCCTCCGTCGCTGTCCGCGCTCTGGCGATACATGCCGAGGGCGCTGCCGAGGTGTTCATGGATTTCGGAAAAGCGAACACTGAGGTCGGACATCGCGGTCTCGGTCTGACCGCGCGCTGTGTCGATCTGCCGACTCCAGATCGGCAATACCTGTCCGCACAATTGTTCGAGCCCCTCGACATGGCTTGACGGCGGCAATCCGGCCAGCGCGCCGGCCGCGCCCTGTTGACGCGCATCGCTCAGCGCCGCGCGGTTTCGCGTGGCGAGATAGACGCCGCTCAGCACGCCGCTGAGCAGCAGGACAAGCGCCCAGACCATGCCGGCCAGTCCGCCGCCGAGCAGGGCATGAATGGCGCCCAAGAGCCCCGGGAATATTGGCAACAACCGATTCAGGTTCATGCTTTGCGCTCCCGGTCGAGGATTCTGATGCTGTCTTCGTTTTCCAGACGTGCGACGAGCGCCTCGAATTCCAGCGATTTGTCGTAAAAGCCGTCAGCGCCGGCCAGCCTGGCCTTGTCGCGGAACTCGATCTGATTGGAGAACATGAAGACATGGGCATTCGGACAATTGCGCTTGATCGCGCGCAACGCATCGAGACCGTTGCCATCCGGCAAATTCATGTCCAACACGGCGGTATCGGGACAGAAGTCGCGACTTTTTTCATCGGCTTCATGCAGCGAGCGCGCGATGGATAGCGCGGTGAGGTGCTCCACGCCGCCCAGCATCCGCAACAACCGGCCATACACAGCCGAAGAATCATCGACGATCAGCAACTTCACTTTCCGCTCCACTCACAGGTTGGAGTGAATGGTGCTGCAAGCCGCGGTGTCGCCCTATCGGCGGATTCCTGTTAGGCGCGGAAAAAAACCTGAAATTCGCGTAGGAATTTTCCTAGTGTGGCGTTGCGCGCTATCCAGCCCAAAAGCGGCTCTTATTGCGACAGTTCGTGCTTCAACGCGTATCGCACCAGGTCGCTGAGGTTGTCGACGCCGAGTTTCTGCATCAGATGCAATTTGTGCGTGCTGATGGTCTTGGCGGAGAGGTGCAGTTCTTCGCCGATCTCGTTGATGCCGCGGCCTTGCACCAGCAGCAGAAAGACCTGGTATTCGCGATCCGACAGGGTCAGGTGCGGCTGCTCGGTGTGGTCCGAAGGCGCATCGAACACCAGGCGCGCGGCAAGCGCGGGCTCGATGTAGTGCGCGCCGCCGGCAACCTGGCGGATGGCGGCGATCAGCGTCTCCGGTTCGCTGTCCTTGGTCAGGTAACCGGCAGCGCCCGCCTTGATGGCGCGCCCGGCGATCTGGCTCTCGCCGTGCATGGACAGCACCAGGATCGGCAGACGCGGCGCCAGTTCACGCACGCGCTTGATCAACTCGACGCCGTTCGGACCGGGCATGTTCATATCCAGCAACAAGAGGTTGAGATGGTCGTCGCGCACTTGCTCAATGACCTCCCAACCATTTTTCGCTTCACCGGCCAGTTCCAGTTCTGGCGCCAGCGCCAACACCTGGCGCAGGCCTTGGCGCACGATGGCGTGGTCGTCGGCGATCAGGATGCGGATCATCAATGCCCCTGTATTTGTAGTGGTATTTGGATGCACAGGATTGTGCCGGCCCCGGGTTCGCTGTCAATCCTTGATTCGCCACCGAACATGAGCGCCCGCTCGCGGATGCCGAGCAATCCGAAGGTTTTGCGGCAGCGCACCAGGGCGGGGTCGAAGCCGATACCGTCGTCACTGACTTGCATGACCAGCGCATCGCCGGCCAGATTGATCGCGACGTTGACCACGCTGGCCTGGGCATAGCGGGTGATGTTGGTAAGCGCCTCTTGCAGGATGCGGAACACGGCGGTGGCGCGCTCGTCGTCCAGGCCCAGATCTTCACGGGGCGCATGCAGACGATAGGCAATGCCGGTGCGCTCCTCGAAACCGGCCAGCAACCATTCCGCCGCTGAGACCAGACCCATGTCGAGCGCGCCCGGCCGCAGCGCGGCGGCCAGGTTGCGCACCACGCCGATAGTGGTGTCGATAGTCTGTTTCATGTCGACGAGATGCTGCTTGAGTTCAGGGTTGGCGGCGCCATAGCGGATGTTGAGCATGGCGGTATCCATGCGCAAGGCAGTCAGGTATTGCCCGAATTCGTCGTGAATTTCGCGGGCGATACGAGCCCGTTCCTCCTCTCGGATTTTCTCCCGGTGAGCCGCCAGTTCACGGATCATCTGCCGTGAGCGGAGCAGTTCCTCGGTGCGCTCGCGAACCCCCGTCTCCAGGTTCTGGATGAGCATTTGCATGCGCTTCTGGAACAGCCGAACTTTGACCAGGTTGCTCACTCGCGCCCTCAACTCGTCAACCTGGAAGGGTTTGGTAACGTAATCTGCCGCGCCTTCTTGCAAGGCGCGCACCCGGTGTTCCTGGTCATGCTGCGCGGTGACCACCAGGATGGGGGGCAGACCTTCTACGTTCCTCGATTCCCGTAGCCTGCTCATGACCTGAAAACCATCCAAGTAAGGCATGTTGAGATCAAGAATGATGAGAGCAAAACTATGCCGCAGACAAAGATCGAACACAGTGCGTGGATCGGAAGTGGAAACCAGACGGAAGTAACCACAGGGCTCAAGCGTGCGTTCCAGCAGCTTCAGGTTGGAAGGCTCGTCGTCCACCAACAGGATGCTGACCTCGACACCTTCCGCCAGGTCTTTATCGGCCTGGCATAATTTTCTGTATGCCTCATCCATCACATAGCCCTTCCAAGTACGCCGATCGATTCGGCAGGGTTAACCTCATCCCATTGCACACAACTCATAGCGCATGAGCCTCTCTCGCGAACCTGCTCCCCGCCGCAAAGTCGACGACGCGTTGAAGCCCGAGCCAAGTGGTCTTCATGCCTGGCTCGCCGTCGCCTTTGCGCGCCAGGAAGCCGCCAAGCATCGCCACCAAGCGCACGACCTCATTCAGCCTGGGCGGGCTCTTGGGCACTTTCCCGCGATTCAGAATGTAAGCCGCTTGCCACTCATACTGCTCGAACAGCAATGCCGCATCCTGATCGGGACAGGTGCGCCCGGTACCAGTCGATCAGTTCAGTTGCCGCTTCAAAAGACTCAATCGGTCGGTTCGTCAGCAACCGCCATTCCACCGGCTTCTAGCCTTCGGGCGCGCCTTCTTCCCGCGCCACCAGGCAGCTCACCTCAACGCGGCCACCCTTGCCGTCAGCCACAGAGTCCCGGTCGGGCGTGACCGCATAGGTGAGATGCACATACATGCCGCGCTGAGGTTCATAGAAAAGCGGCCCCAGACCCGCAATGCTTTGACCATTGAAGCCCAGTTCCGTGGTGTCTTGCAGGCACAGCACAACCGGATGGGCGCGCAGGCGTTCCTCGGAACTTGCCTAGTGTGGTGTTGCACGCTATCCAGCCCATAAAACGGCGGCTTTTTCCGCCATGCGTCGTTGCGGTCCCTTGCCGTATACCCCATACGGCGGCGGGTC